>JAYUBN010000169.1:0-32563 GCA_043740855.1 Sphingomonadales bacterium
ACATCGGCCCGACGACATCGCCCTGTTGTACGGCACGGCTGCGCACGCGCTGGATCTGGACGACGTCAGCATGTTGGCGATATGCCATCCAAGCGCACCGGTTCTTGCCGCACTGCTTGCCGTTGCGCCATGGGATAGCCTGACGGGGCCTGAGTTGTGTCAGGCGCATGCGATCGGTACCGAGGTCATGATCCGGATGGGTCAGGCAATCGGGTTTCGCCATTACGAAATGGGCTTTCATTCGACGGCGACCTTGGGCGTGTTCGGCGCAACCGCCGCACTTGCCCGGTTGCTCAAGCTCGACGCGGGGACGACCGCCAACGCGCTCGCCATCGCCGCCAGCCTCGCTTCGGGGCTCAGACTGAACTTCGGCTCGATGGTAAAGCCCCTGCACGTCGGTATCGCCGCCGCTAATGCGGTCCGCGCGATCGAATGGGCGAATGCCGGAGTTGAAGCATCGCGTGGCGATCTGTTTGTTCAGGGCGGCGTGTTGGACACCTTCAGCGGCGGCTTGCAGGTCGAGTGGCCGGATGCCGTCGGGCTGGGGACGCCGTTTGCCATCCAATCCCCCGGATTTGAGAGGAAGCGATATCCTTGCTGCTATCTCCTTCATAAGATTATCGCACTGGGTCTGGAAGCTGGGCGGGATGGAATATGCCTTGATGACGTGGCGCAATTCCGCATCGAGATGCCCAATGGTGGAACCCGCCCACTGATTCATCCCCGTCCCACGTCGGGCAATGAAGCCAGGTTCAGCGGTCCCTACGCACTCGTTGCGGCGATCCATGACGGCGACGTAAACTTTGCAAGTTTCACCGATGCGGCCGTCACTCGCCCGGGTATTTGCGCCCGCCTCGCAGACGTCACGATCGCCGAAGTCGGTGACATATCCCTGAGCGCAGAAGAGATCGGCGCTGCGACGGTGCGCCTCGATCTACGGCTGACGGATGGTTCGACCCGCAGATATGCGCGGGACGCGGCGCCGGGCTCACCCGACGATCCGATCACACCGGCCGAACTTCGCGCGAAGTGGATCGATTGCTTTGGAAGAGTGCGACCGGACCGCATGGCCGCGCATGCGGCAGCGCTCCACGACGACGGTGTTGCCGCGCTTTCGGACGGTCCATTAAGCGGTTGGCTCAATGCGATCTGGGGCGATTTGTGGGCCGAAAACACATCGACAGACAGGCGGATTACGAAATGAACGAACCCCGTACGCTGATCGTCGAGACGGTTGCCGATCACGTTCAACTCGTGACCATGAACCGGCCCGACAGCGCCAACGCCCTGAATACGGCGATGGCTTTCGATCTGATCGACATTTTCGAAGGCCTGACGATGCAGTCCGGCAATACGCGCTGCGTTGTTCTGACGGGTGCAGGCGATAAGGCATTTTGCGCCGGAGGTGACCTGAAGGAGCGCAATGGCATGACCGATACGGCCTGGCGCGACCAGCATGTCGTATTCGAGCGCATGGCCCGCGCCATCCTGAACTGTCCGGTGCCAGTGATCGCCGCCGTGAATGGCGCCGCCTATGGTGGCGGTTGCGAGATTGCCGCCATCTGCGACTTTATCTATGCGTCATCCACCGCCCGGTTTGCCCTCACCGAAGTGCGCCTGGGTATCATTCCCGGTGCCGGTGGAACACAGACCATCGCCAGGGCGATGGGCGAACGGCGCGCGAAGGAGCTGATCCTGAGCGCCGAGCCGTTCAGCGCGACGCAGGCCGAGGCATGGGGCTTCGCCAACGCGGTGTTTCCGCCATCCGAATTACGTCAGGCGGCAATTGACCGCGCGAAGGTCATAGCGGGCAATGCGCCGCTTGCCGTGAGTCGGGCAAAGCAGTCGATACACCGCGGGCTGCAAATGTCGTTGGCGGACGGCATGGCTTTCGAGATCGAGGCCTATAACCGGCTGGTGCCAACCATCGACCGCAAGGAAGGCGTATTGGCCTTCAACGAACGGCGACAACCCGGATTTATCGGCCAATGACATCGAACCGCGTCTCTGTCAGGGAAGTCGGGCTGCGCGACGGACTGCAGATGGTCAAAGACAACCTTGCTACGGATCGCAAGCTCGAGTGGCTGGCGGATGCGGCGGCGGCTGGTGTCCGGGAGATCGAGGTCACCTCCTTCGTACCGCCCAAGACTTTTCCGATATTCGCGGATGCAGCACAGGTCGCTCGGGCGGCGATCGACACTCCGGGGTTGGTGCCGTCTGCACTTGTGCTCAACGTGCGTGGGGCAAAGGACGCCATCGACAGCGGATTAACGCATATCAATTACGTTCTGTCGGCGAGCGAAGCGCATAGCACTGCCAATGCCCGTCGCTCAGTAAGCGCTGCGGTCGAGGAGTTCGTCCGTATCGTCGCGTTGCGGGATACAACCGTAGCAGCGGGCACGGTATCGCTCAGCTGCGGAATAGCAATGGCCTTCGGTTGCTCGTTTCAGGGTGCAGTAGACGAAGAACGAGTCCTCGAGCTGGCCATCGAATTATCGGCAGCGGGTGCCTCGGAGATCATGCTCGCTGACACAGTCGGTTATGCAACGCCGGGTCAGGTTGAGCGTCTGTTTGATGCGCTGCTCCAGCGCCTGCCGAGTACCCAGGTTGCGGCACACTTTCACGACACCAGAGGGCTCGGTCTTGCGAATGTCATGGCAGCGCTGCGCGCCGGCCTGAGGCGCTTCGATGCATCGCTCGGGGGGCTTGGCGGGTGCCCCTATGCTTTGGCCGCCACGGGGAACGTCAATTTTGAAGACACCGTGTTCCTGCTCGAGGCCGAGGGCTTCGAGACCGGGATTGACCTTGGTCGAATGATCGCGCTGCGCCGCAAGGTCGAAAGCTGGTTACCGGGAGAAGCATTTTCCGGGGCGATCGCGCGGGCTGGTTTTCCCAAATCATCGATTTTCCATCGCCAGAGTCATTCCGGCTGGAAATGATCCGGAAAGACTCTGGAAATTTTCTGTTTTTTTTCGTGATTACCGTGTCGCCAGATAAAGCCATCTGCCTCAACATCACTCTCGGAGCGCGCCATCATGCCACCACCATACTCCTTGAACCATCCCGCGCCGGCCGTGGCGGCGTTGTTCGACCCGGTGAAGCTTGGCGCGCTTGAGCTTAAAAACCGTCTGGTCATGGCGCCTATGACGCGCGCGTTCTCGCCCGGTGGCGTGCCCGGTGCCAATGTTGCCGACTATTATCGGCGCCGTGCCGAAGGTGGCGTCGGCCTGATTGTCTCGGAAGGAACGTGGGTAGGTCATCCATCGGCGTCGAACGATCCCAATGTTCCCATGTTCTATGGCGACGCGGCGCTCGCTGGCTGGCGAGAGGTCTGTCACCAGGTCCACACGGCTGGCTCCAAGATCGTGCCACAGCTTTGGCACATCGGCGCCGCCGCGAAGAGCGAAGTCGCCGAAATCTACAAGGATAGCGTCGTCGATGAGACCGAGCGCCTGGGGCCATCCGGTCTGGTGAAGACCGGAGTGGAGGGTGGCCGCCCGATGACCGGGACGGAAATCGAAGAGGTGATCGAAGCCTACGCCGTCGCTGCTCGCGCCGCTTTCGACATCGGCTTCGACGGCGTCGAGATTCATGGCGCACATGGCTACCTCGTCGACCAGTTCCTGTGGCACGAGACGAACCAGCGCGATGACGCATTCGGTGGCGACATCGGCGCCCGCACACGATTCGCGGCCGAGATTGTCCGTGGCATCCGGTCGCGGACGGCACCTGATTTTCCGATCATCTTGCGCTTCTCACAATGGAAGATGCAGGAATATGGCGCCCGGGCGTGGCCCACACCTGCCGATCTTGAGGCTTTTCTCGATCCTCTGGTCGCCGCCGGCGTCGACATCTTTCACTGTTCGCAGCGCCGGTACTGGGAACCGGAGTTTCCCGATTCCGACCTCAATCTCGCGGGTTGGACCCGCAAGCTGTCAGGGAAGCCGACGATCACCGTCGGATCGGTGACGCTGAATGCCGAGATGATCTCAACCCTGATGGGTGGGGAAACGGCGTCCCCCCGGGCGATCACCGACCTGGTTGATCGCTTGCGACGGGAAGAGTTCGATCTGGTGGCTATCGGTCGTGCTTTGATCACGAATCCAGACTGGCCAAAAATCGTCTCTGCGGGAGACGCCAGCGCACTCAATCCATTTTCGGTTGGTGCCTTGGCAAAGCTGGATTGAGGGCGTGTGTTGGGTCGGCGGTTCGCATGCACGTTGAACCGGTAGCCCGGCCGAATTCCGTCGGGCCGCCCCGTCATCCCGATCCAACTTCCGGTCAGGCTGCCTTTGCCGCTATTCGCGCGGCAAGCTTCTCTTCCTCGGTCCAGACTTTGCGCTCGCGCTCTTTCTGCGGCTTGGATTGCTTGACCGGCCCACCGCCCAGCACCGGTGCGCGCATGGTCGAGTGCCGTGCCGCTTCCGAATGCCATCGGTGATCGGCCCGAACAGTCAAGGCGCGACCAATTTCCCGCTCTACATCATGCAGCCAGGCACGCTGTTCGGCATCGCATAGCGTGATGGCAAAACCGCTGCGCCCGGCGCGACCGGTGCGGCCAATCCGATGGACATAGCTTTCCGGCAGGCTTGGCAGGTCGTGATTGAAAACATGCGTCACCGTGTCGACATCGATGCCGCGCGCTGCGATATCCGTCGCCACGAGAACTTGTACGGTTCCGGCGCGGAATGCGTCCAGCGCGCGCTCCCGCTGACCCTGCGACTTGTTGCCGTGCAGGGCTTCGGCAGTGATACCCCCTTCGCTGATGAAGGCGCAAACTTCGTTGGCAATGTTCTTCTGCAGCGTGAAGACGACGGCCTGGCCGATCTCCGGCGTCCGCAACAGCGCCAGCAACGCCGCCTTTTTGTCGGTTGCATCGAGGAACATCACAGATTGCTCGATCCGCTCGACGGTGGTTGACGGCGGTGCGATCTCGACTTTTGCCGGATCGCGCAGGAGGCTCTCGGCCAGTGCGGCGATGGATTTTGGCATCGTTGCCGAAAACAACAGCGTGTGCCGATCCTTCGGCAGCGTCGCAACAATGCGCTCGATCGGCTTGGCAAAGCCCATGTCGAGCATCTGGTCGGCCTCATCCAGCACCAGCGCCTCAAGCTGCGACAGGTCGCAAAGACCCTGGTCGATCAAATCTAGCAAGCGGCCTGGTGCTGCGACAATTATGTCCACGCCGGCCTTGAGCGCATTGACCTGGTGAAACTGGCTGACGCCACCAAAGATCGTGGTCACACGAGGCTGCAGATGTCGGCCAAAGGTTTCGAAGCCGGCGGCGATCTGGGAAACCAGTTCGCGCGTGGGCGCAAGCACGAGGACGCGGGCACCGCCCTTGGGCGCCGGGCGGGGATCTTCGGCAAGGCGATGCAGCAATGGCAGCGCAAAGGCTGCGGTTTTGCCGGTGCCGGTTTGAGCCATGCCAAGCATATCACGGCCCTGCAGCAACATCGGGATTGATTGGGCTTGGATAGGAGTAGGGCTGGAATAGCCTTCTTCGGCTAGCGCCCGCAGCAAAAATGGCGCCAACGACAGATCGGCGAAAGTCGTGTTCATCGTCAAGCGGCGCCTCCAGCGCTGAGCAAAGCTGCGCCTGATCGGGCTTAGCGTATTGAGAACGCGGGCTGCTAGGTGTTATGCTGCACTGCGTCAACGCGGAAAACCGGCACGGCAATGGTTCATTGTCCGATTTCTCATCCAGTTCCGCTACAGCAGACTGACAGGTTTTAGCCGCTACCCTGGCCGAAAACCTGGACCACCGATGGGACGCGGCAGCGCCGTTCGGTTTTATCGCAACCACGCGCCACTGGTGGTCCGATTCTGGCATTTGCATCTCTTTGGGTTAAATCGGAGGCGAATGTCACAATCTTAAAGGGCACTAGCAACAATATGATTCTATTTAATTTTTAATATTTTAACCTTCGTAGAAGGTCTTTTCGCAAGCGGGATGTAAATGTCAAAATCAATCCACTGGCCAAATAACAGTAATGCCGCACGCCTCAAGGCAATGCCTCGCTGAAAATAATCCGACGCGCCACACCGACCTGCGATTACCAGCATGAGAATTCCAAGATTATCGACCTTCATCCGCAAGGCCGGATCGTGACGCCGGTAGCGGTTTAAACGACGCTAGGCGTGCCGTAACTTGTGTTGTGTCCACAATCACGGTATTTATTGAATTAGAACTCTGCGTCGGAAGGTAACCTCCATGAACGACAGCAATCCAATTTTCTCAATGTCGATGATTTTTTGGCTTTCGCAGAGCATTGTGTTTCTCATCGTCGCGGTGCCCACATTCCGCTTCATTTATTACGGCTGGGAACTGCGCCGCCAGGAATTTGTCAATCGTTTTGGCGCCTCCGCGACCGATGCCTATCTTCTCAAATTTTGGCCAAACCACTATACAAATGATACAAAAAAATCAAATGCCTCCAGTAAATTCATTGTAGTCTATAACCGAATTTCCGGACGTAAAAACTACATTTTGCCAATACTATTATTAGTAATAAGCCTTATTTTGATCCAAAGTTTTGTGATACAATATGCCATCAGGTTTGGATATGAGCAGTATATTCAGAGTTACATGGGTTACAAAAATGCGGAAACGGGCGTGTTTCGGGAGGCAGTTTGGCACTTGCCACTGACCACGCTCAATGCAACATTCTATCCTTTTCCTCCGCTGATAATGAACAAGGCGGCAATGACGGCCGAAGCAGGTGCCTATCTGGCGGTCGTGCAGATCGTCATTTATGGTTACAAGACGAGAACGTTGCTTAGTAGCGACTTGCTTTGGGCGAGTTTTCGTATTGCGATAGCTATCCCGCTGGGTATTGCGGTCGGTGGCATCGTTGCGGGACCGCTGGGCGGTCTCATCAGCTTTGGCCTGGGCGCGCTGCCGATCGATGCGATCATCAAGCTGCTGCGCCGGATAACCGCCCGCTCGGTAAACCAGGCCGAGGCGCGGGATTCGGATGATTTGCTCATGATGAACGGCGTCACACCCGACGTATCGGCGCGGCTGAAAGATGAAGGCATTTACGCGCCGCAGCAATTGGTCGCGACCGATCCGGTTTCTCTGGCGATACGCACGGGTCTCTCGTTCGATTTCGTACTGGGTCTGGTCGCGCAAGCCCAGCTCTGGAGCTATTTCGGCAGTGCCGTGACCAAACTGACCCCGATCGGTTGTGGCGATGCCCGCATGATTTATCGCTTCTTTCGCCCGGGCGCAGTGCCGCCCGCTGGGATCAGAACCGCCATCGCCCAGGCGCTGGCGATTGAAGAAACCGCGCTAACAGCGGTGCTGGTCGAAATCGCCGGAGATTCCTTCACCAAATTCCTGTATGATTTGAACGAGCTGGCTTAATTGAGTCGCCAAACTAGCGCGGCACCAGAGATGCGGCGGGAAAGGGTCACGGGAATCAGGGCTGTGGCCTGTGGTCAAATCAACCCGTTTTTTCCCGGGCGATTGAATGGCTCTTTCGCGTCTTCGCAAGAACCGAGTCGGATGTTGACAGGTCCGCAGGGCTGGCCTAGTGGCGGCGCTCCCCAAGGGGGCGAGCGGGTGTAGCTCAGTTGGTTAGAGTGCCGGCCTGTCACGCCGGAGGTCGCGGGTTCAAGTCCCGTCACTCGCGCCACCTTGGGGAGTTCATTTAGTACCATATTGGTAGCTGGTTTTATTGCGAAACCGGCTGATGTGTGGACGCGTACGTCTTTATCAAAAGTGACCGGTTTCCATCCAGATCAGGAACCGGCGCAGCGGCGCCAGCCAAATCACCCCGAGCACAAGATAGACCGGCAGTTGCGCCAACACCGGCCAATGCGACAGCATCGGCGCCAGCAGTCGCGCTACGACGTTGCCATAGATGAGCAGTGCCGCGACCAAGGTGAGTACACCGACTGGGATGCGCCAAGTTGGGTGCTCGCGCATTATGTGATATCTCCATAAATCCGGGTGGGGGTGATGATGGCCCGCAATACGCAATCATGCGGTTCCTGTGGCAGATTGTCGAGCAATTGGCAGTCCCAGCCCAGTCCCAGTGCAAGAACTTCGGGATGCGCGGTCAGCCAGCGGTCGTAATGGCCGCCGCCCTGGCCCAGCCGATGACCGTCGCAGGTGAACCCTAAAAAGGGTACGAAGGCGATGTCTGGCACAGCCTCGGGCGCATCGGCGGCCGGTTGCAGCACCCCCCACGGCCCCGGTTCCAGCCCTGCATCGTCATAGGGGTCATGCCACGTTCGAAAGCGCATTGGTGCGCCGCGCTGGGCAAACCAGGGCAGGGCGATGGCTTGCCCTTGCTCCTGAAACCACTTGGCATAGCTGCGCGTTGGCGCTTCGTGTGCTGACGCGTGATATAGCCCGATCGTTGTCGCCCGCGCGGTCAGCAACACGACAGGTGTGGGCGGCCGAAGCAGGATCAGCCCGCGTATCGCATCAGGTAAACCCTCGACATAAGCGCGCCGAGTTGCCCGCAATCCGGCGCGCAACTTGTGTTTTTCGTTCACGCTGGTTCCATCTATCAGACAAAGCCGTCGCGGTCATACGCGTGGCGATTGAGCGAAGAAAAGTATCTCCCCGCCTTAAAATCCGCCGCTCCATGCTTGAGCGCAGCCAAGGTGCGACGCTTCAGCATCTTGGCGCCGTGGAAAGAAATCAAGTGACGGGACCACCTTGGGCCGTGTGCCGGGAAATCCACTGACGCCTCGACGTCAGGTGGGGACCATGTGTGCCGGACCAGGATCCGACCAGAGACAGCCCCCTTTGGATTGCTTATAGCCTCAGGGATTTTCTAGCGGCTCGCACCGGGCAGTACCCGTCTCACCCTATCTAGGCGCACGATAGGACAATCTCAAGGGCTGTTGATATTGCCGCCGATCTGCGTGGCACGTCGAACCCGACCTTACGCCCGGATTTCGAACGCATCGGCGAGCGCCTCAAGCCGATCGGCCAGCGCTTCCAGCCCATCTGGTGACATAACGACGCCGGGGGAGCGAGCGGTGGCCGCCTGCAGCTGGCCGATCCCGGATGTCCGTAATTCATGCAGTTCGTCGGCAAGCAACAACGTTGCAAACAGCAGTGACCGGCTGTCATTCTTGCCTGACCCGCGGGGCAGGGTGCCCAGTTTGTCGTCGATCATCCGGCCCAACTCGGCAATGTGGGCTTCTTCGCCAGCGGCACAAGCCACGGTATATGAGCGTCCGCCGATGGTCAGGGTGACGTCGCTCATGGTTGCGGTTCCGCGCCATGCCGGGCGATCAAGGCATCGATCTGGTGCAGGGTGAGGCTGACCCCATCACGCAGGCGGGCATTGCTCGCTTCGAGCTTTGCCAGATCGAGGGCCAATTCTGGCACCAGCTCGCGCCGGGGCTGTGCCGTCGCCGCTTCCAGTCGCGCTATGGCTGCTTCAATTCTCCGCAATACCATCTCAAAAAACCCCAGATAATACGGTTCATTACCGCGCAATTTCATCGAATGCAAAGGCCCGGCGCGCGTTTGCTCCAAGCATGTTTCAAAACGCGGTAATTCGGTTCGGGAATCGGTCCTGGCGCGGGCGTCCGAGGGCCGAGCTTGACGCAAGGGGGGGTATCCGCAAAGGAGGCGGGCACGAATCGTCCCGGAACTGGACGAAAATCCGGAGCTTTTTCGATGAGCCTAGCCGCCAATAAGCTGCAACCCATGGCCGACGCCATTCGCGTGCTCACCATGGATGCCGTGCAGCAGGCGGCCAGCGGCCATCCCGGGATGCCGATGGGCATGGCCGATGTAGCGACAGTTTTGTACTCGCGCTTCCTGAAATTTGATCCGGCGGCGCCGCGCTGGCCCGACCGCGACCGGTTCGTACTGTCGGCCGGCCATGGTTCGATGCTGATTTATGCGCTGCTGCATCTGAGCGGATACGCCGCGCCGACGATGGCGGATATTCGCAATTTTCGCCAGTTGCACAGCCCTTGCCCCGGGCATCCGGAAAATACCGAGCTGGCAGGGATCGAATGCACGACCGGGCCGCTGGGCCAAGGGCTGGCGATGGCGGTCGGCATGGCGCTGGCCGAGCGGCATTTGAATGCGCGTTTCGGCGATGGTCTGGTCGATCACCGCACGTGGGTCGTGGCCGGCGACGGCTGCCTGATGGAAGGCATCAACCACGAAGCCGTCGGTCTGGCCGGGCATCTCAAGCTGGGCCGCATGATCGTGCTGTGGGACGATAACCGCATCACTATCGACGGCGCGATCGGGCTGTCGTCAAGCGAGGATATTCCTGCGCGCTACCGCGCCTCCGGCTGGCATGTCGATGCCTGCGACGGGCATGATTTCGACGACATTGCCCGCGCGATCGCGTTGGCGATGGCAGACGATCGCCCGTCGCTGGTGGCTTGCCGGACGGTGATCGGCAAAAGCGCGCCGACCAAACAAGGCACGCATCACGCCCATGGCGCCGCGCTGGGCGCCGAAGAAATTGCCGCAGCACGGCTGGGGCTGGGTTGGAACGCGGCACCATTCGAAATTCCTGACGGCATCCTGTCAGACTGGCGTTCGCTGGGCGCGAGTGGGAGCGGAGCGCGCGCCGCCTGGGAACAGCGGCTGAAGGCTGACGCGCATGGCGCAGAATTGCTCCGCGCCATGGTCGGCGAACTGCCGCCGTTACAGGGCGTGATGCAGGCTTATCTCGATGCCTTGGTTAGCAACCCGCCCAAGGTGGCGACACGCAAGGCCAGCGAAATGGCGCTTGAGGTGCTGACCGCTGCGATCCCTGATCTGCTCGGCGGCTCGGCGGACCTGACCGGCTCGAACAACACCAAAACCAAGTCGACCGGGACGTTGTCCGCAGACAATTACCTGGGGCGCTATGTCAATTACGGCATTCGCGAATTCGGTATGGCCGCAGCGATGAACGGCATGGCACTGCATGGTGGCATAGTGCCTTATGGCGGTACCTTTCTGGTTTTTTCCGATTATTGCCGCAACGCCATCCGCATGTCGGCGATTCAGAAAGCTCGGGTGATCTATGTGCTCACCCATGACAGCATCGGGCTGGGCGAGGATGGCCCCACCCATCAGCCGGTCGAGCATATTATGAGCCTGCGCGCCATGCCCAATCTGCTGGTGTTCCGTCCCGCCGACGCGGTCGAAACGGCGGAATGCTGGATGCTGGCATTGACCGAGGCGACCCGCCCGTCAGTGCTGGCGCTGTCGCGGCAAAACCTGCCAGCAGTTCGCTTCGACACCGAATTCAAATCGGCGCGCGGTGCCTATTGCCTGAAGCCGGCAAACGCAGCCCGCAAAGTGGTGCTGATCGCCACCGGTTCGGAAGTCGAAGTGGCGCTGGCCACCGCCGCCGCGCTGGAAGCCCAAGGCATCGGCGCTGATGTGGTGTCGATGCCCTGCGCCGAGCTGTTTCTGGAACAGGATGCGGCGTATCGCGCAAAAGTGCTGCCCGCCGATCTGCTCAAGGTATCGGTCGAAGCCGGGGTCACGCTGGGCTGGGAACGCTTCACTGGCAGCGACGGGATCAACATCGGCATCGACCAGTTTGGTGCCTCGGCGCCGGCGGAACAGCTTTACGACTATTTCGGTATATCGGCGGAAGCAATTCTGCTGAAAATCACAGATAAACTGGGTCTTTAATCCTAAATTCAACGCATTGAGCAGGAGTCTTTATATGGCAACGAGGGTGGCAATCAATGGTTTCGGGCGGATCGGCCGTATGGTCGCTCGCGCCATTCTGGAGCGTCCCGATTGCGGACTGGAACTGGTCTCGATCAACGACCTGGCCGATGCCAAGGCCAATGCCCAGCTGTTCAAGCGCGACAGCGTCCACGGTGCTTTCCCCGGCAGCGTGTCGGTCGACGGCAATGACATCGTCGTCAATGGCAAGCGCATCCAGGTCACCGCCGAGCGCGATCCCGCCAATCTGCCACATGCCGCCAATGGCATCGACGTGGCGCTGGAATGCACCGGATTTTTTGCTGACCGCGATGGCGCTGGCAAGCATTTGACCGCAGGTGCCAAGCGCGTGCTGATTTCGGCCCCGGCCAAGGGCGCGGATTTGACCGTGGTGTTCGGCGTCAATCACGACAAGTTGACGTCGGAGCACAAGATTGTCTCCAATGCGTCGTGCACCACCAATTGCCTGGCGCCGCTCGCCAAGGTGCTCAATGATGCCATCGGCATCGAGCGCGGGTTGATGACGACAATCCACAGCTACACCAACGACCAGCGTATCCTCGATCAGATTCACAGCGATCCGCGGCGCGCGCGCGCCGCTGCCATGTCGATGATCCCGACCACCACTGGCGCTGCGCGCGCCGTGGGCGAAGTCCTGCCCGAACTGAAGGGCAAATTGGACGGCACGTCGATCCGGGTCCCGACGCCGAACGTCTCCGTCGTCGACCTGACCTTTACGCCCAAGCGTGACACGAGTGTCGAAGAAGTGAACGCCTTGCTCAAAGCGGCCTCCGAAGGCGCGCTGAAGGGCGTGCTGGCCTACACCGACGAGCCGCTGGTCTCGATCGATTTCAATCACGATGCGCATTCGTCGACGGTTGACAGTCTGGAGACCGCCGTGATCGACGGCAAGCTGGTGCGCGTGCTGTCGTGGTACGATAATGAATGGGGTTTTTCCAACCGCATGGTCGACACTGCCGGCGCCATTGGCAAACTGATCTGATTGTACTTGAATCCCTCCCGCGTGCGGGAGGGATTTGGAGTGGGCAGGCGCCAGACGCGGCGCTGCAAAGAAGAAGCCCCCACCCCCGGCCCCTCCCGCAGGCGGGAGGGGAGTTAAGGAGACACGCCATGAAATTCCGTACGCTTGACGATCTGGGCGACATCACGGGCAAGGTCGCGCTGGTTCGCGTTGATCTCAACCTGCCGCTGCATGATGGCGCCGTTACCGATGATTCGCGGGTGCGGGCAGCCGCGCCCACCATCCTCGAATTGTCCGACAAAGGCGCCAAGGTGCTGCTGCTCGCCCATTTCGGCCGACCCAAAGGCGCACGCAACTCGGAACAATCGCTCAGCATGGTGATAGGCGCAGTCGCCGCAGTGCTGGGGCGCGAAGTCATGTTCGTGCCCGAGATTGCCGGTGACATCGTTGCGCAGGCGGTGGGTATTTTGGCCCCCGGCGGTATCGCTTGCCTCGAAAATACCCGGTTTTGGCCGGGCGAGGAGCAGAACGATCCCGAACTCGCCAGCGCAATTGCGGCGAACGGCGATTTCTACGTCAATGATGCGTTTTCGGCGGCGCACCGCGCGCATGCCACTACGGAGGGGCTGGCGCATCTGCTGCCCGCCTATGCCGGGCGGTCGATGCAGGCCGAACTGGCGGCGCTGGAACAGGCGCTGGATGATCCGGTGAAACCGGTAGCTGCGGTGGTCGGCGGCGCCAAGGTGTCGTCCAAGCTCGATGTGCTCAAGCATCTGGTGACCAAGGTCGATCACCTGATCATCGGTGGCGGCATGGCCAACACTTTTCTGGCTGCGCGAGGCGTCGCGGTGGGAAAATCGCTGTGCGAACATGATCTGGCGGCGACCTGTGAAGCGATTATGACGGCGGCCGAGGCGGCGGGCTGCACCGTCCATTTGCCGTACGATGTGGTGGTGGCAAAGGAATTCGCCGCCAATCCGCCGTCGTTGCGCCATTGCAATGTGCATGAAGTGGCAGCGGACGAGATGATTCTGGACGTCGGTCCGGCAGCAGTGGAAGCGCTGGCCGATGTGCTCAAGACCTGCCGCACGCTGGTCTGGAACGGACCACTGGGTGCATTCGAAACGTCGCCCTTCGACGCTGCCACGGTGGCGCTGGCGCGCACCGCCGCCGCGCTGACGCGCGAAGGGTCGCTGGTGTCGGTGGCCGGCGGTGGCGATACCGTCGCGGCACTGCATCAGGCCGGGGTGGCGGCCGATTTCAGCTATGTCTCGACCGCCGGCGGGGCGTTCCTGGAATGGATGGAAGGACGCGAATTGCCGGGGATCGAGGCTCTGGAAATCAGCTGAGCGGCCGGTTCGGCAGGCTGGCGACGCTCTGCGTTGCGCGAGGCGCTGGCGGCTCTTGCTTTAGCAACGGTATCAATACCGCGTTTAGTCCATCGAGGGTGAACCCGCCCGCTTCGGCATAGCGGACGACGCCCGCGCGATCGATCACGTAATTGGTCGGAAGCTGGCCATTGTCGCTATACGGCCCCCTGATCCGGTGTACCTGTTCGATTGTCAGCTTGCTGAACAGATTGCGCAGCAGGCGCTCGGGCACCGAATCCTCGGTCGCGATCGCAAAGACGCGCAAGCCATATTTTTGGGTCTGCTGGTAATAGCTATCGAGCAGGGGCAATTCCTGACGGCACGGTCCACACCAGGTCGCCCAGAAATTGAGCACCACCACTTGGCCGCGCAGGTCGGACAGCGTAATCTTCTGGCCATTGGCCAGCATCAGCGCAAAGTCGGGTGCAGGCAGCCCCACCTTGGGCTGGTGCGCTTGTACCGGTGCTGCCAACACCGCGATGGGCGCCAGCACCGCAAGACGCACAAGGTTCAAGTGTCCTGCCATAATGTCTTCCCCGGTGACTGTATCCAGCCCAATTCGGCCAGCGTCAATCCAGCCTTTCAAGAAATGTCGACCCGATCGCGGATCACACCATTCGCAAGGTTGCGATGCAGCACGACGGGCGCTAATGCCCGGAAAATTACCCAGCCTAGCTGCACCCAGGGAGCCGACATGAGCACGACCAAACCCGTCCAGAAGATCCTTGCCAATTACGAAACCGATAACGCCGGCGTGAAAGGCAAGCTTCATCGCATCCTGATGCAGGGCAAGCTGGGCGGCACTGGCAAGCTGGTGATCCTGCCGGTCGACCAGGGGTTCGAACATGGTCCAGCGCGCAGCTTTGCGGTCAATCCAGCGGCTTACGATCCCCATTACCACTATCAGATGGCGATTGACGCCGGTCTGTCGGCCTATGCCGCGCCGCTGGGCATGCTGGAGGCGGGCGCCGACAAGTTTGCCGGCCAGATTCCGACGATCCTCAAGGTCAACAGTTCAAACAGCTGGGCAATGGGCGCCAACCAGGCGATCACCGGATCGGTGGACGATGCGCTGCGGCTGGGCGCGGCGTTTATCGGCTTTACCATCTATCCCGGCAGCGACGATTGCTTCGAACTGATGGAAGAAATCAGTGAAATGCGCGCCGAGGCGGCGGCGGTGGGCATTGCCACAGTGATCTGGTCCTATCCGCGCGGCGGCAACTTGCCCAAGTCGGGCGAGCTGGCGCTGGATGTCGGCGCTTATGCGGCGCATATGGCGGCGCTGCTGGGTGCGCACATCATCAAGGTCAAGCTGCCAAGCAACCATATCGAGCAGGCCGACGCCAAAAAAGCCTATGAAGGTTTCGACAGCTCGACCCAGGCCAAGCGGGTCGCGCATGTCGTCCAGAGCTGCTTTGCCGGGCGCCGCATCGTCGTGTTCTCGGGCGGCGCGGCCAAAGGCGCCGATGCCGTCTATCAGGATGCACGTGATATCCGCGACGGCGGCGGCAATGGTTCGATCATCGGCCGCAATACCTTCCAGCGGCCGCGCGACGAAGCACTGGCGATGCTCGACAAGCTGGTGCGGATTTACAAGGGCCGCGAATGAAGCATCATGCGAAAAAGTGGGCACCGGTTTTTTGCTTGAAACGATGCGGCCCCAAATAATGACAGACGCCCTGCTTTTCGATCCCGATCCGCGCGGCCAGCGTCGGCATTGCCAGATCTACCTGATTTCGCCGCTGGCGGTGGACGGTGATTTCCCGGAGCGTTTGGCACGCGTGCTCGATGCCGCAAAAATTGCCGCGTTCCAGTTGCGCGTGAAGGATATCGACGAGCATGCCGCCGCGCGCCTTGCCGAGCCGCTGCAACGAATTTGCGCGGACCGCGACGTGGCGTTCATCGTCAATGATTCGATCAGCCTGGCCAAGCGGCTCGGCGCGGACGGCGTGCATCTTGGGCAGGGCGATGGCACCATTGCCGACGCGCGCGAGCGTCTGGGCAAGGACGTCCAGATCGGCATGACCTGCCATGGCAGCAAGCATCTGGCGATGGAGGCTGGCGAAGCCGGGGCGGATTACGTCGCGTTCGGCGCCTTTTATCCCAGCACCACCAAAGACGCCCAGCATTGTGCCGAACTCGACGTGCTGAACTGGTGGCAAGCCTTGTTCGAAATCCCCTGCGTCGCGATTGGCGGCATCACGCCTGGCAATTGCGCGCCTCTGGTCCGCGCGGGCGCCGATTTCATCGCGGTTTCGGCGGCGGTCTGGGCTGGCGACGAGGTGGCCAACATTCAGGCGCTGACCATGGCGATCACCGATACTCAGCGGTGACTGAAGCATAATTTCAACTCGTTATGGCAAAATTGTCGCAGCAGCCATCTTGCACCGGGAAACGGTGCCAAGTGGGACTTTTCGGACCCTGAACCAAATTCAGGCTAACGATTTAATTCATGTAATCGGGCAAAAGTTTTTCACCGGGTAACCGGCATTTGCACGCGTCCGCAAATGTGCCATTCCCTGGCGATGACAACTTCTCCATCTCCCCGCGAGCTTACATTGCGCAGCGTCCTGCTGGGCGCGGTGCTGACTGTAATCTTCACCGCCGCCAACGTCTATCTGGGGCTGAAAATCGGCCTGACTTTCGCTACCTCGATTCCGGCGGCGGTGATTTCGATGGCGGTGCTGCGCTCGTTTTCCGGGGTCACGATTCAGGAAAACAACATCGTCCAGACCATTGCGTCGGCGGCCGGGACGCTGTCAGCAATCATTTTCGTGCTGCCGGGGCTGATCATGATCGGCTGGTGGACACACTTTCCCTATTGGCAATCGGCGGCGGTGATCGGCGTTGGCGGCGTTTTGGGCGTGATGTATTCGGTACCGCTGCGCCGGGCGCTGGTGACCGGTTCGGATCTGCCCTATCCCGAGGGTGTCGCCGCAGCCGAGGTACTGAAGATCGGCGCGGGCGTTGGCGGCGAAGCGGAAAACCGCAAGGGACTAAGCGCCATTGTCCTGGGCGGCGGTTTGGCGGCGCTGTATGCCTTGCTGGCCAAGACGCAGGCGTTGGCCGAGGAAGCCAGCGTGGCGGTGCGTCTGGGGCCGGGTGCAACGAGCTTTTCTGCGAGCTTCTCGCTGGCGCTGATCGGTGTCGGTCATCTCGTCGGGCTGGCGGTGGGCGTAGCCATGCTGGTCGGGCTGGTGGTGGGCTGGCTCGTGCTGCTGCCGCATTATACCTCGGGCGGGTTACCAGCCGGCATGCAACTGGCTGATTTCGTCAGCGCCACGTTCCGTCACAAGGTGCGCTTTGTTGGCGCGGGCACGATCGGCGTGGCGGCGGTGTGGACATTGCTGCGCGTCATTGGTCCGATTGTGCGCGGCATCGCGGCGGCGCTGGCTGCCAGCCGGGTGCGGCAGGCGGGGCAGGGCGCGACGCTCGACCGGGAAGAACAGGATTTGCCCATCGGGCTGGTTGGCGCGGTCATTCTGGCAGCGATGGTCCCGATCGGATTTCTGCTCGCCGACTTTGCGCGGGGCGGCCCGGTGGAGACGGTGTTCTGGCCGACCTTGATCGTGACCATAGCCTACGTGCTGGTAATCGGCATCGTCATCGCCTCGGTCTGCGGCTATATGGCCGGATTGATTGGCGCCTCGAACAGTCCGATCTCAGGGACCGGCATCCTGTCGGCGCTGGGTATCGCGCTGCTGCTGGCGGCGATCTTTGGGCGAGGCGGCGATCCCGTGACGACTAAGGCGCTGGTCGCCTTCGCGCTGTTTGTGACCGCAATCGTGTTCGGCGTGGCGACGATATCCAACGACAATCTCCAGGATCTGAAGACCGGGCAATTGGTGGGCGCGACGCCGTGGCGCCAGCAGGTAGCGCTGGTGCTGGGGGTTGTATTCGGGGCGCTCGTCATTCCCCCGATCCTGCAATTGCTCAACGTCACCTTCGGCTTTCAGGGCACGCCCGGTGCGGGGCCACAGGCCTTGGCTGCCCCTCAAGCGGCGCTGATTACCGCGATTGCGCAAGGGGTCCTTGGCGGTACGCTCGACTGGAACCTGATCGGGTTGGGCGCGGCGATCGGTGCGGTGGCAATCCTTGTCGATGAATTGCTGCGCAAGAGCGGTCGGGGCAGCCTGCCACCGCTGGCAGTGGGCATGGGCATTTACCTGCCGATGAGCCTGACCGTGCTCATCCCGCTCGGCGCTTTCATCGGCCATTTCTATGATCGCTGGGCGCGGACTGCGCCCGACCCGGCGCTGGCGGCGCGACTTGGCGTGCTGGCGGCGACCGGGCTGATTGCCGGAGAAAGCCTGTTCGGTGTCGCCTTTGCAGGTATTGCTGCCGCCACGGGGAGCCCGACGCCGCTGGCGCTGATGCGCGTTCACGCCTTTGCTACGCCGCTGGCAGTCGTGGTGTTTTGCGGCGCGATTGGCTGGCTCTATCTTGCGACGCGCAGATCAGCTGCCAGTTGACTTTATTGCCGGTCGTTAGCCATCCTGCGAATGCAGCGGAGCTCGCTGTCGGTGCCGTCGGGGCTGAGCTTGCGCAGGAAATTATCGCTGATGCGGTGAAATCTCTCACCGGCAAGCGGCCCGCTGGTCATTTCGATGATATTGGCGGTCAACAGATAGCTGCCTTGTTTTCCGGCCGATTCATATGTCGATGAATGGACGATGGCGAAATCTTGTGTGACGACGCGGCGTCCCGCAGCATGCAGGGCATCGCCCGGTAATTCGCAGGAATAGGCGCCCAGCGGCAGCGTCTGGATTTGGCTCGCTTGCGCGCCAAAGATAGGAGCCCCCAGTGTGAGGATCGCGGTAGCGGCCAATCTCCAGCCACAACGCGCCGATTGCCAGCAGGCCTTCGCCGCGCTAAGGGCCCGCCTCTTGCGATATTCGCTCTTTCCCATCACCAGATTCTCTTTTGCATTATAAGGCAGGTCCCATGAAGATCAGCGGCGTGGATATCCGTCCCGGCAATATCATCGAATATGAAAAAGGCATCTGGAAAGTCGCCAAGACCCAGCATACCCAGCCGGGCAAGGGCGGTGCCTTCATGCAGGTCGAGATGAAAAACCTGATCGACGGGCGCAAGAATAATATCCGCTTCCGCAGTCAGGACGCTGTCGAACGCGTGCGTTTGGATACCAAGGATTTCCAATTCCTTTACGTCGAAGGCGACAGCCTGGTGTTTATGGATCAGGAAAACTACGAACAGATCACCCTGCCGAAAGACTTGCTAGGCGATGCTGCGGCCTTCCTTCAGGATGGTATGGAAGTGACACTTGAAATGTATGATGAACGGCCGATCAGCGTCGCCCTGCCCGAACAGGTAGAGGCGACCATTGTCGAGGCCGATGCCGTCGTAAAAGGGCAGACCGCCAGTTCCAGCTTCAAACCCGCGCTGCTCGACAATGGTGTGCGAGTGATGGTGCCACCACACATCAGCAGTGGCACGCGGATTATCGTCGACGTGTACGAGCGCACTTACGTCGGCAAGGCCGGCTAACCGACCCATGGCAGCCATTTCCGGAATTATTCGCGTCATCGAGAAAGCTGCTCGCAAGGCCGGCCAGCGGCTTCGCCGTGACTTCGGCGAAGTCGAGCATTTGCAGGTCAGTCGCAAGGGTCCAGCTGATTTTGTGTCAAAAGCCGACCAGAATGCCGAGCGTACGATCTACGACGAATTGCGCATCGCACGCCCCGATTGGGGGTTCCTGCTGGAAGAAGCTGGCGAAATCCCGGGCGACCCGACCAAGCCGCGCTGGGTGGTCGACCCACTCGATGGCACCAGCAATTTCCTCCACGGCATCCCGCATTTTTCAATCTCGATTGCCGCGCAGGAGCCAAAAGCCGATGGCTCGGGCTGGGGCGACATTATTGCCGGGATCGTCTATCAGCCGATTACCGATGAAAGCTTCTGGGCAGAAAAGAACCGTGGCGCATGGTTGCAGGACCGGCGGCTGCGGGTCTCGGGTCGCCGGCACCTCGACGAAAGTTTGATCGCCACCGGCATCCCATTTGCCGGCCACGGCGACACTGCCGAATGGACGAAGATTTTTATGGCTCTTGGACCACAAGTGGCAGGCATCCGCCGTTTCGGTTCAGCTGCGCTCGATCTCGCCTGGGTAGCAGCAGGGCGCTACGAAGGGTTCTGGGAAACCGGCCTTTCGCCCTGGGATACCGCAGCCGGATGCTTGCTGGTGCGCGAAGCCGGCGGTTTCGTCACCGATTGGCACGGTCGGTCCAACCCGGTCTGCGACGTGCAAGTGCTGGCCGGCAACGATGCCTTGCATTCGCGGCTGCACAAGGTGCTGGTGGGGGCGCTGAAAGCCTGATTATTCCCGGGAACGCAAAGCCTGCTTGAAGGGCAGGGGACTCCTGGCTAAGCGATTCCAATCAGTCGCAATGCTGCGGCAGGGCCGGAAGTACCGATTGAAAAATAATGAATTTATGCCGGTCCTTGTGAAGTTTGTTATCTTGGCCTAAACTCTGCGGAGTAGGGCAGTAGAGTTGGCTCCAAGAGCAATAGAGGAGCCGATCGGCTCGATGCGGGTGTGGTGGAATTGGTAGACGCGCCGGATTCAAAATCCGGTTCCGCAAGGAGTGCCGGTTCGATTCCGGCCACCCGCACCATCGATTACAATGATATAAAAGGCTGACCCGGTATCATCAGGCCGATGCCCCCCAGCCATCGAACTTTGGTTATGCCCGTCCCCCTGCTTCAGGAGCCAATTGGCTGGAAATCTGAACGGCAGGCCAACTTGCCAGTACCTGACGAGCCACCTGACAATTATTCCTGCGACCAACGTTTATTCGTGGTCATTCCTGCGATTTGCAACCGAGGTCAGAACCGACAAGGCGCTGGCGCCGGGCAGGGGACTTCGTGCAGTTCAGCAGGGTTGGGAAGGGCCGCTATTTCGACACCGACCAGCTGGCGCCGTAACCAGCAAAAATTTACCGCTCAGACTTACTCTTGACTTCAACGAGTTTCTGTCCTGCTTATTGGGCTAACTATTGACGTATGAAATAATGGCGCAATGTGCTATGTTTTATTCGGGAGCGATTACGAGGACGAGGTGCTGGAACCCTGTTTCCAAATTTCATCGGTCCGATCCAGACCACAATGCGACGAGATAGAATCGCATCGTGCTTTGGAATATTTGTTTTCGCGTGATTTTTTGCCAAAAATCGGTGCCCGGTTGAGGTCACCACACCGCAGGCTGAATAGCTCGTGGATCGCCATCGCTCGGGCGGCCTGCATTGTTACTTGGAGCAGTTGTGTTGCCGCCGGTCCGGCCCCCGTCGCCAATCCAATCCGCATTGTCGTTCAGGGCGTCGCCAGCGGCGAGGATATGCCAGAGGTCGCGGCGTGGTCGCCTGACGACCGCTTCATTGTGTCGATGGCGCCGCTGTCCAGCAACACCGTGCTGGTCCGCGACGCGACCACGGGCAATATCATCAATCGCCTGACGCTGCCGCCGCTCGGCGCCGACGCCGCCTTGGTCGTCCAAGCGGTCGTCATCGACGTAAGCGGACATCGTGCGATTGCTTCCGGCCATGTCACCACGCCTAATGCCTGCCGGTCGCTTAACTATTATATCGATCTGGCCGCCATGCGGATCATTCCTGCCTATGGGACGCTGGACCCGCATAGTTGCAACGATCCCCCGCCATCGGCCGATGCGCTGGCTGGCATCCTGGCGCGCGCTCACCACGGCGGGTTGCAATTGCGCGACCAGATGACATCCACCTACCTCGCCGAGACCGGGCTGTTTGTCACCGATGCGAGCGGCGGCAAGCTGGCGACGCTGTCGCGTCCGCGCCAGTTGAAGCTCGCCAGCGCAGCGCTGGCAAGCGATGGGCGCCGCCTGGTCTTCGTCATCGACTGTTCGGACAGCGCCGAAAAGCTGCCGCCAGCGACGGTGGTGGTGTTCGATATCGCCACCGCGCAATATCTCCCGGGCGGCATGACCGCACATGGCAAATACGACCGTGTACAGTGGATCGATGGCGGGCATTACCTGCTCACCCGCGCTTTCAACGGGAGCAACCGCGATGTCGCGCCAACCATGAGTGACGATGACTCGCTGCAACATCCGCCGCCCGGACTGATCATCGATGCCGCGAACGGGGCGGTTTCAGCCCTGACCCTGCCACCCCGCTGCTATGTCGCCCCACTGGGCCCCGGCGAATTCATAGGCGCCGGGCTTGCCAATTGCGCCACCGCCGATGCGCCGGGGCGAAGCCTGCAACACTATACCGCCGCCGCCGGCTGGCAGCCGTTTGCCATGGCCGCGACGAAAGACGCCTATGTCGACGCCATTGCCGTCGCGACCGATCGTAGCCGGCTGGCCGTCGTCACCCGGGCGACGCGCGACGGCGGCACGTTTGCGGTGGTGGTAATCGATGCGGCCAGCGGCGACGTTGTCGCCCGGCGCGCGCTCGGTCGTGACCTGCTGAATGCCGGCGCGAAATGGCGGCAAAATGGCGAGGCAATAATCCTGTCGGTCGCCGACCAGCCCATGCTGTGGACGCCGGGCAGCAGCGTGGCGCCGGTACCGATCCACGGTGGCCACGAATTACCGACCGATCTGGTCGCGGATGTCATCGCCGCGCAGGGCAGCGCGCTGATCGGCGGCAACGGTCTGATCCGGATCGATGCCACCGACGCCTCCAGCCGTTCGCGCCTCGATTTCGCCCCGCTCATTGCCGGCGGCATGGTGCCAGGCAAGCCGGTATTCTGGGGCGCGTTTGCCAGCGGGTCGGTGGGCTATTGGGACACCCGCAACTGGTCCGAAATGTTGACCGATTATCAATTCGCCCATAACCAATATCTCAACGTCACCGCCGATGGCCGCTATGACACCAATCTTGGCCCTGATGGCCGCGCGTTTCGCTGGCTGGTGACTGACGATCCGTTGCGTTCGCTGGGGCCGCAGACTTTCATGCGCAATTATTACGAGCCCCGGCTGGCGCAGAGGTTGATGCAGTGCATCGCCGAGACCGGCGGCTGCGCCCGCACCTTCCCCCCCCGGCCGCCGCCCACCGATCTCGACCGGGTGCTGCCCCTGGTCACGATCGATGCGGTCCGTCCGGGGCCGGCGCCCGATAGTGCCGAAGTCGATGTGTCGGCGCGCGAAGGGGTCGATCCCGTTGCCCCTAACGGCCAGACCCGCTCGGGCCTCTACAATTTGCGGCTGTTCCGCGATGGTGCGCTGGTCGCGGAATATCCGGCGCCGCCGCCCGACCGCTTCGACCAGAGCGTCGATGACTGGCGGTCGGCCAATGCCGCACCGGTGAGTGCGGATGGCGCTGCGCATGCCCATTTCACCGTCGCCTTGCCCACTACGAACAGCGGCCCGGTGACATTCTCGGCCTATGGCTTCAATCGCGACCGGGTGAAGAGCGACACCGTCACCGCCCGCTTCGAGCCGCCACTCGCGCTGGCACGCGCGCGGCGCGCCTATGTGCTGGCGATCGGCGTCGACGGCTATGCCGAGCCGCGCCTGAAATTGCGATTTTCAACGAACGACGCCGCGCTGATTGCCAAACGGCTTGCCATCATGCCGGGGCTGGAGGTTCATCCCGTAGCGATGATCGGCGAAGGCCGGCCGATTACCAAGGCGATGATCGTTGCCGCGCTGGACTTGCTGGCGGGGGGCAATCGTGCGGCGGATCTTGCCATATTGCGGGCAGGCGGGATCGATGCCAACGGCTTCGCCGCCGCCACCCCGGACGATGTCGTGATCGTCAGCTTTTCAGGGCACGGCTGGGCCGATGCGCAGAACAATTTCTACCTGCTGCCCGCCGATGCGCAATGGCCGGATACCGCCGAGTTTCCGGTAACCGCTTCGTTGCTGTCCTCGGCCGAGATCGCCACCTTGTTGAAGCGCGTCGATGCAGGCGAAATGGCGCTGGTCATCGATGCCTGCCATTCGGCGGCAAGCGTCGATACCGTCGGCTTCAAGCCTGGACCGATGGGCGACCCCGGCCTTGGCCAACTGGCCTGGGACAAGGGCGTGCGGGTGCTGGCAGCGGCGGCGTCGGGCGATGTCGCCTGGGAGGATGCGACGCGCCGGCAGGGGCTGCTGACTTATACCCTCGCGCGCGAAGGCATCGACGACAGCGGCTTCGGCCAGGCCGATCTCAACCGCGACGGGCGCATCATGCTTGACGAATGGCTACGCTATGCGGTGGCGCGATTGCCATCGCTCAGCCAAGAGGCGCTGGCCCAGCCGCATGCCGCGCGCGGCCGCGACATCGGGGCGTTCACCGTGATCAAGGACAGTCTGGCGGTGCCGCCCAGCCCGCAGGAACCTTCGCTGTTCGATTACACCACGCGGCCAAGCGCGGTGGTGTTGCGGACCACCCACCCATGACCGCGCGCCGCATCGTCGCGCTCCTTTACGCCGCGCTGGTTTCGGTCACCCTGACCGCGTCGGCGGCGGCGCGCGTCCGGGCGCTGTTCGTCGGCATCGACAATTACCAGTATGCCTCGGCAGCTAATGGCTTCGCCAACCTGCACGGCGCGGTCAACGACGTTCGCAATATCAAGGCGGCGCTCGAGGCAACCTATGGCTGGGGGATCGATCTGAGCAAGTCCGCAGACTGCCCGTCAGCGCCGTCCGCCGCCACCATTTCAATTACTTTGGTCGATGCCTGCGCCACCCGCGCGGCCATCCTGTCTGCGTTGAGCGGTCTGATCGCAATATCGGTCCCAGGCGACACCGTGCTGTTCTATTATGCCGGACATGGCGCACAGATCGACGACGACACATTTTTTACCAAGGCGTCGGGCCGGAACGACACGATCCTGACTTATGACGCGCGCGGACCCGACGACGCCGACTACCATACCGAGATTGTCGACCGTGAACTCAACGTCCTCATCGAGAACGCCACGCATGTGGAGGGCGCGAACGTCGTCACCATCTTTGATTCGTGCCATTCGGGCACCGCCACCCGCGACGCCGAGGCAGGCGATTCGCGCAGCGCCCCGACCGTCAACGTTGCCAAACTGCATCAGCCGGTGGGCGTGCTATTGCCGTCCAGCGCCGCAGTCATTGGCCATCGCGCCCATCTGGCGGCAACCGGCGACGCTGAAATCGCACAGGAAGTGCCCGATGCCGTCGGCGCACCCCACGGGGTATTCACGACTGCGCTTGCTGCGGCGATCAAGAAGCTGCCGGGAGCGACGCTTGGCGATCTGTTGGAGACGGCCAGAGCCGGCGTGATGCAGACACGGTTTGGTGGCGCGCAGCACCCGACCGGCCATGGCCTGCTGATGGCGCTCGACGGCAGCGCCGGTGCCGGTCTGCTGGTGGCTGCCAGCGCCAGCCGCGGCGGCAGCAACGGGGGCGTGACGCTGAACGACGGCAGGCTGGCCGACATCACCCCGCAATCGGCCTTCGCGCTGTTTCCCGACTGGACCAGCGCCCGCGCCAACCGCACCGCACCCCTTGCTACCGGTCGGGTGACTGCCGTTTCCGACACCAGCGCGACGCTGACGCTCAATGCGCCACCGGCGGCGGCACTGCCCGCCAGTCTGGTGGCGCGCGAGACCGAGCATGCGTTCGGCTCGACCAAAGTCGGGGTAAGTCTGCGCATCGCCGATCCGGCAGGGTTGACGGCGGCGAAGTCGGCGCTGGCCACTATCCCCTTTGCCGAATCCAGCACCAATCCCGCGATCGTCATTGCCACCGATCCGCGGCAATCCGGCAGGCTGGTGGTCCAAACCCGTGCACTACTGGGGCTGGCGAGCCTGCCGCCGCCCGCCGATCCAGCTTTCGCGCCCCGGCTGCGCGATGCCCTGGCCCCGACTGCGCGGATCAATGCCCTGCTGGCATTAGCCAACGCAGCAGGCGCGCGCGTACTCAGCTTTTGTATCGCTGATAATTTCTACCCGCGCATTCCCGGGTTTGTCTGCCCCGAGGTCGCGTCTGCCAATGCCATGGCGCCCCGCCAGGATGTGTTGACGCGCGATGTCATCGCCTATGTCGCGGTGGTCAACCACGCCGCAGAGCCGCGCTACGTCTATGTCTTTGCCATCGCCGACGACGACAGCGTGACGCTGTTGACGCAGCAGGACGCGCCCTTGCCACCCGAACGGCCGCAGACGATCGATCTGGTACCGCATTACACTGGGCGCATTCATTTTCTGGTTTTGGCGACGAAAGTGCAGATCGACGCCGCCGCGCTGGAACAAAATGGCGGCGCGCGCGATGGATCGAGTTGCTCCTCGGCGCTTGACCGGCTGTTGTGCGAGGCCAACAGCGGCACGCGCGATCCATCGACATCGCATGTCGGAGATTGGGCGGGCATGGTAAAGACGATTGGGGTGGTGGCACTGCCAGCGTCCCCAGGCGCCGCGGGAACGGGGGATTAGATGCGGTTTTTGACCTTGTTGGCTGGTTTGTTGGCGTTGCTCGGCCCGGTTTCCGTTGCTGCCGACCCGCCCCCGCCTGTTCCAATGGTGCCGACCCGCGTCGTCGGCGGACTCCGGGCGCCTGACTTGACTGCGCCGTGGCAAGTGGAAATCTACAATACCGGCACGTGGACCCCGGCTTTGCGCCGTCAGGATCACCGCGACGAAGTCGCCCGCAATGGCACCAGTTCTTTCGCCGACAAGCGCCCGGACTGGGATCTGAACCATATCTGCGGCGGCGTGCTGATCTCCAACGGCTGGGTGCTGACCGCCGGTCATTGCCTGCAAACGGTGCCCGAAGGTGTTGCCGATCCGGACGGCTATTTTCGCGCCAACCGGCGAATCCGCATCGCCACACAGAGTATCGCGCCCGGATCGGGATCGACCTGTGCGATTGCGCGCACCATCCTGTATCCGGGCGCCGACGACGTCGGGCTGATCCGGTTCGACCCCGAAGCCTGCGAACCGGCAGCGGCGCCGGGCGCCGTCAGCCCGATCCGGATTGCCGGCACGCGCGTCGGCGACCCGCTGCAATTCAACAGCGCCACCAAATTCTCGATCTATGGCTGGGGGATGACGCTGGTGCGACCCGCCGATGCCACCGATTTCCTTACCTCTGCCACGCGCACCCAGGATACTGCCGCCTTCCTTGATCCCGCCTCCCAGAACCTGAAGATTGCATCGATCAATTATGTTGCCTCCGCCGCTTGCCGCAAGGTCAAAGGCTATGCCCGCTCGGTCGGACACGGCATTTTCTGCGCAGGGGTGGCAGCGGGCGGGGTCGATTCCTGTCAGGGCGACAGTGGGGGGGCGCTGGTCCTCTCGGTACCGCAGGCGAATGGCACCCGCGGGTCACTGCTGGTGGGCCTGGTCAAGGGCGGCAACGGTTGCGGGCTGAAGAACATGCCGGGGCTCTATATCAAGATTTATGCGCCAACCTTTCTTGACTGGATCGCGCGCAGCATCGCCCCCCGCCACGATCTGCGTGCAGGGCGAGCGATGCTGGCCAACGATACCGAGTCATGATCGCGATGCTGTCGCGCTGCCGGGCCGGGCGATGACCGAGCGATCGGCCAGCGATGGCAACGATCCCGCGCCCGACATATTCCTGAGTTATGCCCGGGCCGACCGGTCGCGCGTCGGACCGCTCGCAGCCGCGCTCGAAGCGCGCGGCCTCAACCTGTGGTGGGACGCGAAAATCGGCGGTGGCGCCGAATTTGCCCGTTCGATCGAGTCCGCGCTGGAATCGGCGGACGTGGTGATCGTCGCCTGGTCGGCGCATTCGGTCGGCTCGGACTGGGTGCGCGACGAGGCCGGGCACGGCCGCGATCGCGGTCGGCTGGTGCCCATCTCGCTCGACGGTACCGCTCCGCCGCTGGGCTTTCGACAATATCATGCCATCGACTTCAGCGCTTGGCGGGGGACAAGTGAAGCGCCCGAAATCGTCCAGTTGCTCAGCGCGATCGTCGCGGCGGGATCAGGTGCCCCCCGCGTCGCCCCACCGTTGCCAGCGCTGCCACGGGGCGCATTGCGTCGCCGTGCGGTGCTGATCGGGGGCGCCGGCGCCGTAGTGGTGCTGGGTGGGGGGCTGGCTGGAATAAAGCGGCTTTCGCGCATCGCCGTTCCCGACAACAGCATCGCCGTTCTGCCCTTCGCCAACCTGAGCGGCGATCCTTCGCAGAGCTATTTTTCCGACGGCCTGTCCGAGGAGCTCCGCACGCGGCTGGGCGAGGGCGGGCGCTTCAAGGTGGCGGCGCAGACCTCGTCCAACTTGTTCCGTGGGCACGACAGCAACGCGATAACGATCGCCGAGAAGCTGGGCGTCGCCTATCTCCTGGATGGCAGCGTGCGCCGCGATGGCGCTACGGTGCGGATTTCCGCCGAACTGATCGAAGCGCGCTCCGGCCTGAGCAAATGGACACAAAACTTCGACCGCCAACTCAGCGACATATTCGCGGTACAGAGCGAAATTGCAGTGACGGTGATGCAGGCCATCGCCGGTGCGCTGCCGCTGGCCATGCCGGCGCTGATGCTGGCGGCGGGAACAACGGTGGTGGCAGCCTACGACTCCTATCTCAAGGGCCGCGCCATATACGCCAATGCCGGCGATGCGGCGGCCGATCGCCAGGCACTCGCCAGCTTCGATGCCGCTATTGCTGCCGATCCGCATTATGCCCAGGCGCATGCAATACGCGCGGATGCGCTGCTCGACATCGCCTCGAATTATGCCCAGCTGGGGCAATTGCCCGCCATCTACCGCGATGCGCTGGCGTCGGCGCAGCGCGCGGTCAGTCTCGCGCCAGCTTTGGCGGCAGCCAGGCTTGCGGTGGGCAATGTGCTGCTCGAATCGCGTCTCGACTTTCGGGGCGCGCGGCCCTTTTTCGATTCTGCGCTGGCTCTGGGGGGGCACGACGCGAAAATTCTTGGCCAATTCGCCTATGTCGCCGTACGCGAGGGACGCGTGGCCGATGCCCTGACTGCGATCGATGGTGCGGTTGATCTCGATCGGCTCAATCCGCTGATCTATATGGCGAAGGGTCGCATCCTGTATTGTGCGCGCCGCTATGACGAGGCGCTGCCGCTGTTTCGCCGGGCGCTGACGATGAACGCCGGGCTCGACTGGGCGAATTGCTGGGCGGGTTTTGCGCTCCTTCAGCAAGGCCAGCCAGGTCTGGCGCGTGCCGCCTTCGCTGCCGAACCGCTCGAACAGCAGAAACTGACCGGGCTCGCGATCGCCGACCATCAATTGCACGACATGCCCGGGGCTCAGCGCAATTTTTCGGCATTGCAGGGCAAATTTGGCGATCGGGTTCTGTACGAACAGGCGCTGGTTTATACGCAATGGCAGAATCGCGATCAGGCGTTCACGGCGCTGGCGCGCGCACGGGCACTTAATGACAGCGGGCTGACCTGGGCGCTCGCCGACCCGCTGTTCGATATGCTGCGGCCCGACCCACGATTTAAGCACTTGCTTGAAAGCATGGGTTTGAGTTAACTTGCCACTGCAACCTGTCCATGGGGGCAAGTAAAAGCGAAGTGGGGATAATCCATGCGCGCAAATTTGCTTAAACTGGCGAGTATTTCGGCCATGGCGCTGATTGGACTTGGAACGCCCCCCGCGTTGGCCACCACGCATCATCATAATTCGCATTGGCGTTGGGATCGGCATCACCATCATCGCATAATGCTCAAGTGTCCAACCAAGCCTGCCAAATGCAGGGACGGCGGCCATACGAGGGTCTGACAATTGGTGAGGGCATGGCACCCGGGGAAGCAAAATTGGGCAGCTCTGGAGCAGCGCTAACTTTGAACGCTTGAAGTGGGCGACGTAAAAATTCCCGTAAGATTTTCGCCAAAACAAGAAATTGTGAGAATGGCGGGAAACAGCCGTTTGTGGCGCGGTCAATTTGCGAAGTTGTTGACTGTAGAGGACTGATACCAACGCCGTTACGCATTGACCGCCAGCAGAAAATACGGGCGCCTTGGATAAATTGATAATATATATTATGTTAAATAATTGATGGTGGGGCCAGCAATCAGGGGTGTCACCGCGCGGCAATCATGGCGGCGGAACTGTTCGACATCACCCGGGCAAACGCCATCGACGCGTTGACCTTGAATGACAGTCACATGGAGCACAACGCGCGCGCCGCCAGCACCAGTGCCGTGGTCGCGCTCAAAGCTATCGCGAGCCAGCCGCCTTGGCTCACGCCACCAGTTGCTTCATGCGCGAAGCTCCAGGCCGTCGAACCCCACCATGACATGGCTCGGCAGTTCGGCAGATACACTGGCGTAATCCATACTCTTGTCGAGATGAGTCAGCACCGTACGCTTGGCCGACACGGCGGCTGCCAGTTCCAGCGCCATCGCCAGATGCGCATGTGTCGGATGCGGTTCATGCCTCAGGCAGTCCACTACCAGAATGTCGGACCCGGCGAAAAGCTCGATCATTTCCTTAGTAATCGCATGGAAGTCAACGGCGTATGATATTGTTTTTCCGTCATTTTCAAACCTGAAACCAGTGCTGTTTGCCGGTCCATGCGGCATCTGGCACGATCCGACGCCAAAGCCCTGGCACATCCGCAATCGTTCCAGCGATTCCAGCGCGACAATGGTGTGATAGCCGTGCTGCCCGGCAAAGACATAGCCAAAGCGCTGGCGCAGCCGTCGCAGCGTTTCTTCTGCGGCATAGCCCGGCAGCGCGCCAGCCCGGCCATACCGCATAGGGCGCAGATCATCGATGCCGTGGCAGTGATCGGCATGATCATGAGTCCAGAACACAGCGTCGATACGGTGGATGTCGGCGGCGAGCAATTGCGCCCGCAAATCAGTGGAAGTATCGACCAGAAGCCGTTGTCCGGCATCGCTTTCGACAATGATAGAGGTACGACTGCGGCGGTTACGCGGCTCGGCGGGGTCGCAAGCGCCCCAATCGGCGCCATCGGCGCCGCCGACACGGGGCACCCCGGTCGAGGTGCCGCTGCCCAGCATGATCAGTTTCACGTCAGAGATGCCTTGCCAAACAGTCGAAAAAAATTGCGTGTAGTCGTCTCGGCCAGTGCCTCTGGGTCAATGCCGCGCAAAACCGCAACATGTCGCGCCGTGTCGGCGGTAAATGCCGGTTCGCAGACCCGACCCCGATGCGGGACCGGAGCCAGAAACGGCGCGTCGGTCTCGACGAGCAACCGGTCCTCAGGTAAATTACGAGCTATTTCCTGTAAGTCCTTAGCACTCTTGAACGTGACGATCCCGGATAGCGAGATCGTCAGGCCCAGTTCCAGCATGTTTCGGGCGAAGTCGGCGGACGCAGTAAAGCAATGAATTAGCGCCGGAAAAGCCCCGAGAGCCATTTCTTCGCCGATGATCGCAGCGGTATCCGCCTCGGCATCGCGGGTGTGGACGATCAACGGCAGCCCGGTCTGCCGCGCGATCCCGATATGCGTGCGAAACAGGGCTTGCTGCGTGGCGCGGTCGGAGTGGTCATAATAATAATCGAGCCCGGTTTCGCCTATGGCGATCACCCGCGGATGCCCAGTGGCAGCCAACAGCACATTTGCGCCAAGATCGGCGTGGGCATCGGCCTCATGCGGATGAATGCCGACGCTGGCCCAGACATCGGGCTCGCGGTCGGCTGTGGCGATCACGTCCTGCCATTCAGCCAGGCGGGTCGAAATGTTCAGGAATCCGCAAACCCCCGCCGCCCGAGCCCTTTCCAGAACCGCGCCCTGGTCCTCGACGAGACCTTTGTAGTTAAGATGACAATGGGAATCGATCAGCATGATGTAGAATCAATGTTCGACCATCGCCGGCAGTTCCAGTCGCGGGAACACGCCCACCGGCTGGCTCAGCCGAAAGCCCGTTGCGCACAGGCGCCCGTACCAACCGTCGTCGATCAGCGCGGCACGATCACGCAGATCCTCGGCAATCCCCATCTGATCAAGCAACCTGTCTGCCGAGGTCGGTATGACCGGCCGGATGGCAATCGCCAGATCGCGAATGCACTGAAACAGTACCGCCAGCACTGTTTCCATGCGCGCCACCTCTCCCTGTTTCTTGAGTGCCCACGGCGCCGCGCTGTCCACGAATTGATTGCAGGCAAAGACGTGGCTCATCCAATATTCGATGGCGACCGAGAAGTTCAGCGCTGCCATTTCGTCGGAAACCAGATTTGCCATCGCGTGCTGGACCGCGCCCTTCAACGCTATATCGGTTTCAACTAAATCTTTTTCGACGGGAAGTATGCCATCCAAATTTTTGAAAATAAGTGCTAAAACTCGCTGGGCCAGGTTACCGAAGCTGTTCGCTAACTCGGCGTTGCAGCGCGTTACGATGGCTTGGGCGGAATAACTGCCATCCTGCCCAAAACTGACATCTCGCATCAGGAAGTAGCGCAAGCTGTCCACGCCGAACCGCGCCACCAATTCCAGCGGATCGATGACATTTCCCAGCGACTTCGACATTTTTTCGCCGCGATGGAGCAGAAAGCCATGGCCAAATACGCATTTTGGCAGGGGCAAACTGGCGCTCATCAGGAAGGCGGGCCAATAAACCGCATGAAACCGCACGATGTCCTTGCCGATCAGATGCAGATCGGCTGGCCACCATGTCGCCATTTCGGTG
>JAYUBN010000170.1:0-3758 GCA_043740855.1 Sphingomonadales bacterium
ATGGAGATCGACCGGGGCGTCCACGACCAGCGGTACGGCGGGATCGAAGGCGAGGCTGCGGGTCGCGACCGGACCATGATCGTCATCATTGATGGTGAAGTGCCGATCGTTGTAGTGCCAGCCGCCACTGCGAATCGCGGCCACCATCTGCTTGCCGCCGATGGCCCAAGCGGCGCTGAGCAGCAATATCGCAAGAACCAGGCCGCTGGCGGCGACCACGAGCAGTTTTCTGGTCATAGCGATTGTCCTTGAATCATGGGTTGGTCGGCGGCGATGGCGGGTTTGATGATCCGGTAATGGAGCCGTCCGAACCAGATCAGGGCGTTGACCAGAAATGTCGTGACGATGGTCAGCAACGCTCCACCGGCAATAGCTGCCGCCATCAGGCCCAGCCCGCCGAATACCGCTGCCAGCACGCCGCCGGGAAAGCCGCTGAACGGACCGGCGATCGACACGGCGCCGCCAGCAATGAAGATACCCAGCAGCGCCATATACAGGCCGAAGATAACCCCGATCACGGGCAGCAAGATCGGGGCCAGAACCAGGATATCGATCGCGCCCAGCCCGAGCACGCCGATTACTGCGGTCATGGCCGACGAAGGGTTGCGCCCCTCTTCCCAGCGGCGCACCCCTGCCTCCAGCTTCAGTTCGCGCGCGATCCGCCACGGGTCGCCGAGCGCCTCGGCCACCTCGGCCTCGCTGCGGCCGTCGGCGCGGGCAGCATCGAAATGCGCCGAATAGTCCGACAAGTTTTCGTCTATCGCATCGGGCGCCATCCCGGACAGTCCGCGGCGCAGTTTTTTGAGAAAATCTTCACGCTTCATGATGGTGCTCCGCTTCTGCTGCGTTGGCCTGTTCAACTCCGCCGATCAGCTCTTCCACCGACGCGGTAAAGCTGCGCCATTCCGCCAGCTGCTGCGCCAGCGCAAGACGACCGGTTTCGGTGAGGCGGTAATATTTGCGAGGCGGACCCGAGGGCGATTCCTCCAGATAGGTGGCGACCAGGCCATCGCTCTGCATGCGGCGCATGAGCGGGTAGATCGTCCCCTCGCCCATATCCACCGCCAGCGCGAGTTTGCTCGCGATCTCGTAAGCATAGCTATTACTTCGAGAAAGTAGCGCGAGGACGCAAAACCCCAGCACACCTTTCTTCAATTGGATTTCGATGGCTTCGGGCACGAATTATCTCCTGCTGCGAATCATCGGGTACCACTTAATACCTTGCGTTGCAAGGTAGCGTGTTATGAAAGGTTCATGCTGGTGCAAGGTAGCTGGTTATGCGCTACCAGCCTCCATACGCGCTGAGGAGCACGGGGCATTGCCATGAAGTTGATTTTGGCAGGTTTGCCACCTTGCACCGGATCGCTGACGTCCCGGGTGCCGCCGTTTTTCGGCTCACGATGGCTGCGGACTCAAATGTGGCCGGCCCTGCAGCAGTTCAGGAGGCCAGCGCTACTTCTGCTTTGCCACCCGGCGATACGGCACGAACTGCTGCAATCCGACGAAGCCATTATAGGAATACATGGTACGATCGCGCAACTGCACGGTGTCCAGGCTGCAATTCTGGCCCGTTGTCGGATGCGTAATCATCACATCGTTCGAGTTGAGCGAATCGGCGTTGGTCGGTCGGTTGACATAAATTACCGACCCCCAGCCGTAAACGATGGCGGTCTTGTCGATCACGGTCGTATTTTCGTTCCCGGTTGACAGGCTGATGCAATTAACCGGCTTTTCGGCGACGCGACCCTCCAGCATCTTGGCAAGTTGCTGTTCGCCGGTCAGCTTTTCCTTTGCCTGGGCGGGTGCCGCCGCCAGCAGGATAATCCCCGTGGCGGCTGTCAGCAGGGCAGGACGAAACACGTACTTAACCATAGCTATCACTCCGGTTCAGATGTCTCACTACCTTGCATTAGCTGAACATAAACTGACTTGCCCGGCTATGTGGGCGGCATTTCGTCAGGCGGTGCCGGTATTTTTGTCAGGCGGTGCCGCCCACCGTTAACCCGTCTATCAGCAGCGTCGGCTGGCCCACCCCGGCCGGCACGCTCTGCCCGCCCTTGCCGCACACGCCAATGCCTTCGTCCAGCGCCATGTCATTGCCGATGCCGATCACGCGGGTCAGCACCGATGGCCCATCACCGATCAGCGTTGCGCCCTTGATCGGCGCGCCCAGCCGGCCATTCTCGATACGATAGGCTTCGGTGCACGAAAACACGAATTTGCCGCTGGTGATATCGACCTGACCACCGCCAAAGCTTTTGGCGTAGATGCCATCCTTCACCCGGCTCAACAATTCGGCCGGGTCGTCGTTGCCGTCGCGCATGAACGTGTTGGTCATGCGGGGCATGGGCGCATGGGCATAGGATTCGCGGCGGCCATTGCCGGTCGGGGCAACGCCCATCAGCCGCGCATTGAGCCGGTCCTGGATATAGCCCTTGAGAATGCCATCCTCGATCAGCACGTTTTCCTGTGTCGGCGTACCCTCATCATCGATCGACAGAGACCCGCGCCGCCCGACAATCGAGCCATCATCGACCACAGTCACCCCCGGCGCGGCGACGCGCTGGCCCAGCCGACCCGAAAAGGCGCTGGTTCCCTTGCGGTTGAAATCACCCTCCAGGCCATGGCCGATGGCCTCGTGCAGCAGAATACCCGGCCAGCCCGGCCCCAGCAGCACGGTCAATTCACCGGCTGGCGCGGCTACGCTGTCCAGATTGGTCAGTGCCTGGCTCAGCGCCTCGTCGATGGCGCGGTTCCAGTTGGCCGGGTCGAACAAATCATCATACAGCCAGCGCCCGCCCATGCCGAAACTGCCCGTCTCGCGCCGCCCGTTGCTTTCGGCGACAATCGAGACGTTGAGCCGGACCAGCGGGCGGATATCCATGATCGGATCAGCATCGGCGCGCACGATCTCGACCACCGACCAGCTCGCCGCCAGACTGGCCGAAACCTGCGCCACGCGCGGATCACGCGCCCGGGCGGCCGCGTCGATGGTCTCCAGCAGCGCGACCTTTTCGGCAAACCCCAGCGTGTCGAGCGGCGAAGCATCGGTATATAAATGGCGGTTGCTGGCACGCGGCGGCGCCGAGCGCGGCGCGTCAGACGGATCGAGCAGGCTCAGCGTCTCCCCAGCCCGCGCAATCGCCGCCGCAGAAATCTCGTTGGCATGGGCAAAGCCAGTCATCTCCCCCGACACCCCGCGCAAGCCAAACCCGGCATCACGCGAATAATCGGCGGTTTTCAACCGGCCATCGTCAAAGCCAAACGCTTCCGATGCGATGAATTGCAGGTAAAGCTCGCCATCGTCACAGTTTTTCAGCGTTCCCTGCACCAGCGCGCGCGCTTCGTCAGGGGTAAGCTGGCCGGGGCGGTACAGCAGCGAACGGGGATCGGGGAGTTGGTTCATGGAACCATATATAGGCGCGGTGCGCGCGCATGCCAGCTTTAGTAGTGCTCGCCGCCCGCACTGGTCGGTTCGTGCACGTGGTGGCCCTCCAGGACAAAACGCTTGTCGCAATATGGGCACTCGACGTAGCCCCGGTCGTCGATCTCCATGTACACGCGCGGATGGCCCAGCGCCGAGGGGGCATAATTGCCCGTGCTGCGGATGCCCGTGGACCCGTCACAACTGACGCGGTGGGAATGGGATTGAACGATCTCGGGGGGCTGGTTCATGAGTTGCGCCGATAGCAGGGCTGGGCAGGCATTTCCAGTGTCGGTTGTTGCAAGCGCGAAGGGTTAAGGTGCGAGGGCCACTG
>JAYUBN010000171.1:0-3688 GCA_043740855.1 Sphingomonadales bacterium
GCCGGGCCGGCGCGACCAGGGGCAGCAACGCGGCTGCCCCGCATCCCACTAACATCTGGTACGTCGATGTCGCCAGAGGCGGCAATTTCTGTGTAGGCACCGTCAAGGCGTTGGCACTGTGGCGGGCACAAAGCGATCGGGCAACCAGTGTGACGGTCGAGCCGACCGAGGGCGCCCGTGTGGTTATCGAATTCCGGCCGGGCCAGGCGTTGGTCGCGTGGCCATTGGGCGCCTTGTCGGTCAGTGACGGCAGCCGGTTCCGCATTTCAGAAGTCGCGCCGGGCCATGCGGATCCCGTGTCGGTCACGATCACGGCGCGGTTGCTGCCCTCGAGCCCGAACAGCCTCGACGCCGTAGCCCAGGCCCTGCTCGAACGCGGCTGCGCGACGCAAGTCGATACCTTGGTTGCAGCCACAACCGTGGATGCGGGGAATTGAGCGGTCGCTGTCGCGTCGCGGCGGCGTGACACCGGCATGGCGTTCGCGATCAACGGCCGGGCTTAACCGCTGGCGACGCCTGTGAAGCGGGCGGCGAAAATCGTCAATTCGCTGATGCTGGAGGGGGTGACGACGACCAGTGCATAATGGAACAATGCCATCTCGCCAGAGTTGCTTGTGTGCAACTTAGGAGATCGAAATGCTGGGCACAATTTTACTTATCGTCCTCGTCCTGATGCTGCTGGGGGCATTGCCGACCTGGGGGCACAGCCGCAGCTGGGGATATGCGCCAACTGGCGGGATCGGCGTAATTCTGATTATCGTGCTGATCCTGGTGTTGCTGGGGCACATCTGACGCGGCTTGCGCGTTGGTGGATTTAGCGTGGAGCTATTGGTCCCATTCTGACATCTGCATCCCGTTCGGCCAGGTTGGAGGCGATTTCCAGAATCAGGAGATCACCAGAAACATCATGATGCTGTCAAATATTCGTTATTTTTACATTTCCAGATGCCTTTGCCGCAAGCCGGATGCCAATGTCAAAATCAAGCCACTGGAGCGGCGTGCACCTTGTATGGTCCACCGTGATCCCTGCACTATGAGGGAGATGGCAGCCCCAGGGCCGATAGTCTGGAGGACAAAGCTCTGGACTCGATAGCGGGATGGATCGCGCCGGTCGCGACAATCGTCGCGGCCATGATGACGGCCGCCAATCTGGGCGCACGCGTGACCGGTTTGGGATTCGTGGTATTTACGTTGGGCTCTGTCTGCTGGTTCGTCATCGGCATCCGCACGGGACAAACCAATCTGATCGCGAGCAACGGGTTTCTGACGCTGATCAATATCCTCGGCATCTGGCGATGGTTTGGCCGCCAACGCAGCTATGAGAACGGCGGAAAATCCGCGGAAACCGCAAGTTGGCGCGCGGCGACGCCGGCACTGTTCACCGCCACCGGCATCGCGGGCATGGCGGTCGAGGATAGCGCGGGCAAGCCACTGGGCAGGGCGGTCGAGGCGCTGATCGAATGCGCGACGGGCGAGATAAGCTATATTGTCGTTGCCAGCGGCGGCGTTGGCGGCATCGCCGAGAGCCTCCGCGCGGTGCCGCGCGACCGGGTTGACTTCCACAGTGAACGGCTGCGTGTCGCGATGGCGAAACCGGAGTTTGCCGGGTTATCGATTTTGTTGGACGGGGACTGGCCCGCGCAGGTGCAGCCCCCGTCGGGTGCTGCCTGAAAGCATGGCGGCAGACGCGACGCTGCGCTTGCCGCAGCGATGCTTGGTCACGGCGGTATTGCCGCAGCCCGCGGTCCGATACTGCCGAGCTTGCCCGCAAGACCGGCAACGGGGGGACGCCTTGCGCCGGGGTCATTACTTTCTGACCGATATGCGTTGCGATGCGTCGGGCGCGTGCACGGGCCGCGCACAGTTGGTGTTGTTAATCAGCGATTACTGGATGGCAGGAATGGCCGGTGAATGTTTTTCCGGGCGACGCAGCATGGAAACGGGGAATTGGTATCATTCTTTGGATCATTGTGCGAAAAAGCAGGTGCAAGTGCTTGCTCGACGAAGTGAGACGGAATTCGCAGGGTTGGGGTTACGCATGGAAGCAAATCACATCCTGAACGCGCTTCGGGTTCTGGTTGTCGAAGACGAAACGCTGATTGCCCTTCTGCTTGAAGATATGATTGCCGAGCTGGGTGCTATAATCGTCGGTCCATTCTCCAGTCTGGCGGATGCACTGGCAGCGGTCCGCCTTGATAATTTTGATGTTGCGCTGATCGACATGAACCTTCGTGGAGAGCGGGCTGATGAAGTGGCAAGGCGGCTGGCGCATCGCCGCGTTCCGTTTGCCCTTATGAGCGGAAACCTCGCAGGCGACTTGAGCTTCGGCGAGACCACGGGGTTGCAAAAGCCATTTACCTTTCGTGATATCGAAATGACGCTGAAGCAGTTGAGCAGCGCTCGTGGGCAAGGCCCGGGTCAGAGCACAATGCCGTTAATCTGACGCTGATCTATCGAATGGCGACAGGATTGAGTCCGAATGCGCCAGGACGCGCAGAACCAGGCCCGCGTCCCGGGCTTGCGCCAGCGCAAGACTGGTTGGCGCGGACATTGTCACCAGCATCGGACAACCACTGAGTTCGGCCTTTTCGACCAGTTCGCAGGAACAGCGGGACGACAGCAGCGCGAAGCCGCCGTCCCCGCCAAGGTCGGCCCGCAGCATCGCTCCGATCAGCTTGTCGAAGGCGTTGTGTCGTCCGACATCCTCGCGGACCAGTTGAATCTCGCCGTCGACATTGCAGAGCGCGGCCGGATGGACAGCGCCGGTCAGGCGGTTGAGCAGCTGATGTTCGGGCAGCATGGCAAGCGCATGGAACAGCGCCCGACCGGCGAGGCCATCAGCACGGCAAAGCCGAAGCTGTTGATCTCGATCGCGACCGGCACTTCATGCGCCACGCTGCGGCACAGGATTTCTCTGGCCTGCCGGGTAATGCGCGCAAAGCGCGCCAAGGCCTGCCCCGGAACTTGCGCAGATGGCGGTGACAGGGAAACTTTTTTCGGTGGCATGTCGTGCCGCCTTAACGATCGAATGACGAAATTGCGGCGCAGCCAAAAGGGCGGCCGCGATAAATTTCTGTGCCGCGGGCACTGAGCGAAATATCGATCGTTGTAGAGGGCAGGATGGAGCCAGCCAATGAACACTCCCCCGAAGCCGAAGGTCTATAAATACGCCACCGGGGGCTGGGGGTCGATGATCGGTATGGCCAAGGTTGAACTGGTGGCGCAAGCGGGCCCAGCAGCTTTGGCGACGCTCGCGGTGCAGAACAAGCCCGCAGGCTATATGTGTTCGTCCTGTGCCTGGGCAAAGCCGCCTCATCCGCACCCCGCCGAATTCTGCGAAAACGGGGCAAAGTCGACGATATGGGATTTGACCTCGATGCGCTGCACGCGAGAGTTTTTCGCGGCGCACAGCGTTACCGAGTTGCAGACGTGGGAGGACTATGACCTGGAGCTGGTCGGCCGTTTGACCGAGCCGATGCGCTACGACGCCGTGACCGATCATTATGTGCCGGTAGGTTGGGACGAGGCATTTGCGGCGATAGGCCAGACATTGCAGCGCCTGGCGCCGCGCTCGGTGACCTTTTACGCGTCGGGCAAGGCAGCGCTGGAGCCGTCTTATCTCTATGCGCTGTTCGCCCGCATGTATGGCAACAACAACCTGCCCGACAGCTCCAACATGTGCCACGAG
>JAYUBN010000172.1:0-3684 GCA_043740855.1 Sphingomonadales bacterium
GCCGAGGCCGAAGCGTTCCAGGACCTCAACCGCGGCGTCGACGATCTCTGGGCGCTGATCGAGCCGACGCCAGAACCCGCCATCGGCGCCGTAGCGGCGGGCGACGGCCAGGGCGGTGGATTGCAGCGGCGTGAGGGCGGGAAAAAGCTGGTTGATCTGGAAGGTGCGAACCAGGCCAGCGGCGACCCGGCGGTCGGGGCGCAGATGGGTGATGCCCACCCCGTTCAAGGTGATCCGACCGGCGGATGGGCGCAGGAGGCCGGTCAACAGATTGATCAGGGTGGTTTTGCCGGCTCCGTTCGGGCCGATCAGCGCATGGCGCGCGCCGACTGGCAGGGTGATGGAGACATTGTTGGTGGCAATCAGCCCGCCGAAGCGGTGGGTGAGGCCCATGGTAGCCAGCGCTGTCATTGGAACCGCCGGACCAACGCCGCCGGCCAGCCGAAGACGCGGTCTCGTCCAACGACCACCAGCGCGACGAAAATGATGCCGAGCCAGAATTGCCAGTATTGCGGGGTGAGGCCGGAAAGCCCGTCTTGCAGCAACTTGAACAGGATTGCGCCGACCAGCCCGCCATATAAATAGCCGGTGCCGCCGATCACCAGGATCAGCATCACCTCGGCGGAGCGGTGGAAGGCGAGCACGTCAAGCGAGACGAACTGGGTGGTTTGGGCGAGCAAGGCCCCGGCGACGCCAGCATAGCAGGCGCCGATGGTGTATACGCCGATCAGGCGGCGTTCGACCGGCAGGCCGATCGCGGCACTGCGCAACCGGTTGCCGGCGATGGCCTGGACCGACAGGCCGAACGGGGCGTGGACCAGCACCCGGGCGAAGAGGAACAGGGCGAACAGCACGATCAGGCTGTACGCCGCGCCGACCCTGCCGAGCATGTCGAACGCGAAGCGGCCGAGCAATGGGCCGAGCACCATGTCTTGCAGCCCGTCGCTACCGCCGGTGAGCCAGACCCAGCGATTGGCGAGCTCGCCAAGCACCAATGACACGCTCAAGGTGACCATCAGACGGGTGAGGTCGGAGCCGCGCAAAACCAGAAAGCTGGTGCAAAACCCGACCGCTGCGGCAACCGCGCCGGCGGCCAGCAGGCCGGCGACGGGTTCGACCAGCCCGATCTTGCCGACCAGACCGGCGGTGTAGGCGCCGAGACCGAAAAACGCGGCGTGGCCGAGGGAGACGATGCCGGCGTAGCCGAGGATCAGGTCAAGCGACAGGGCGAACAGGCCGGCGATGGCGATTTCGTTGATCAGCAGACTGTAGCTTGGGAACAGCAACCAGATCGCGACCAGCGCCGCCCAGAACAGCCGTTCGATCGGCCGCCAGCGCGCGGGGGCGGCAAGGGCGGCGCGGGCCTGGGCAATGGTCATCGCGCGAACAACCCGTTCGGCCGCCAGACCAGCAGCACGATCATCAGACTGTAGATCGCGAAGGCACCGATATCAGGCAAATAATACTTGCCGGCGACGTCGGCGATGCCGAGCAGGATGGCGGCAACGAATGGCCCGGTCATCCCCGCGGTGCCGCCAGCGGTGACCACGATGAGGAAATAGACCATGAATTTCAGCGGGAAACTTGGGTCAAGCCCGAGTATTTCCGCGCCCAACGCGCCACCGAGGCCGGCAAGCCCCGATCCGACCGCGAAGGTGGTGGCGAAAATCGCCCCGACATTGATGCCGAGGCCGCGCGCGACCACCGGATCATCCACCGCCGCGCGCAACCTGGCGCCGAAATTGGTCCGCGCCAGAATGAGTTGCAGCGCCAGCGCCAGCACCCCGCAAATCCCGATGATCAACAGCCGGTAGGCGCCGATGGTGGCAACGCCGAGATCAATCCGCGCCTTCAGGAACGCCGGCAAACGCAAAAACTGCTGTTGCGAACCCTGGGTGAAATCGACCACCGCCATGGCGATGAAAACCAATCCGATGCTGAACAACACCTGATCCAGATGGCTGCGTGGATAGACATGCACGTACAACGTCCGCTCCAGCAGCAGGCCGAGCAAGCCCGCGGCAATCGCGGCCAATGGCAAGGCGGCCAGAAACGGCACGCCCAGGCGATTGACCAGCACCACCCCGGCGTAACCGCCCGCCATCGCGAAGGCACCGTGGGCGAGGTTGATGAAGTTCATCACGCCCAACGTCACCGACAGGCCGGCCGCCAGCACGAACAGCAGCATCCCATACGCCAGGCCGTCGACCAGAATGGTCAGCATCGCGGAGTCAGTGGGCGGGGTCTTTCACCGCGGGAAAGGTTTCGAATTCGACATTGTAAAGCTGGCCATCGATCTTCTCGACCCGGCGCATGAAGACCGGGGTAATCACGTCGCGGGTGGCGGGATCGATGGTGATCACGCCGCGCGGGCTTTCGAAGCTCATGCCCTTCATCGCCTCGACCAGGGCCGTGCCGTCGTCGTTGCCCTTGGTTTTCTGGAGTGCGCGATAGAGCAGGTCCATGCCGTCATAGGCGTAGGCCGCGATGAAGCCGGCGCGACGGCCGGTGCTGGCCTTGTATGCGTCAACAAAGGCCTTGTTCACCGCCGATGGGTGCGCCGCCGAATAGGTGCCGGCGGTGACCATGCCGAGCATGGCGTCGCCCATGTCGTTCAAATTGTCGTCGTCGGTGACGTCACCGGTTGCGATGAAGCGGATGCCGGTCTTGTCCATGCCGCGCTCGACAAACTGCTTGGCGAAAATCCCGCCTATGCCGGCCGGTACGAAAGCGAACATCGCATCCGGCGCCGCGTCCTTCACCCGCTGAAGGAAGGGCGCGAAATCGGGGTTGGCGAGCGGCACCCGCAAGGCCGCGACTACCGTGCCGCCGCCGGCAGTGAACGTGTCATTGAACCATTTTTCGGCATCATAGCCGGGGCCGTAATCGGACACCACCGAAACGATTTTCTTCACGCCGTTCTTCAGCGCCCAAAGGGCGGCGATCGAGGAGGTCTGGGTCAATACTTGGGCGGACCGAACAATGTAGGGGGAACGATCGACAATCACCGAGGTTGCAGCCACCGTCACAATCATCGGGATTTTCGCCTGCGTCGCAACCGGCGCGGTGGCGAAGGCCAATGGCGTGAGGCCAAAGCCGAGAAACGCGTTGACGTGGTCGCGCACCACCAGTTCCGTCGCCAGGCGCTTGGTGTTGTCGGGCACGCCGGCATCATCGCGCAGCAGGATTTCAATCTTGCGGCCGGCGACGGTATCGCCGTTGATCTTCAGATAGAGTTTCACCGCATCGTCGATGGCGCGCCCGGTGGATTGGAACGGGCCGGTCATCGGGGCCAGCACGCCGATGCGGAACGAGGTGGTCTGGGCGGTGGCGGCGATCGGCAAAGTTGCGGCCACGGCGGTGGCGAGCAAGGCGCGGCGGTTCATAGTGGTGTCCCCCAGGAGGCGTTTGGCGGAAGCTAGGAGGAAGGGGGAAGGGTAAGCAAGGTCTTCTTTTTTTTGGGCGAAAGGCAACTGCCCAGGTGGCCCGGAAGAAAAATCGTTATTGCGAGCCCTTGCAGCGCGCCGAGGGGCGGGCCCCTAAGCCTGGCCCCTAAGCCTGGCCCCTGAGCCTGGCCACGCCAGGTCAGGCCGCGTCTGCGGCCAGATGGCCTTGTTTGCGCGTCGGATCGTTACCCGAAGGGCCGGACGCCGATTCAGCCGCCCAGTGCGCCTCGCGCATAGA
>JAYUBN010000173.1:0-11718 GCA_043740855.1 Sphingomonadales bacterium
CCCCCCGCGGCAGCCGCCGCCACTGCCACGCGCCGGATGCCGCGTCCGGCGGCATAGCGCAGCAGCGTGGTGACGATTTGCACCGCAGTGATTCCGAAAACAAAAGCGCCGCTTTCCCGCAAGGAGGCGTCGTTGCTGAACGATATGACCGGGACTGACGGGCCCGCGACCGCGACCACCCCCGGCAATTCGGCAGCAAAAATCGGCCCCAGCAGGATCCGCGCGCCGCCCCGCCGCGCGAGTTTGGCGGCGGCGATGGCACCTTCAGGGGTTCCCAGCGTATCGCAGACATGGAACAGTTTGGCGTCACCTGCCCCTTGCGCAAGCATCGCTGCCCGTTCCATGCTACGACCCAGAGCGGCATGCTCGCCTGACCTGGGCACCAGCAGTGCTGCGGGAAATTCGGGCGTTGCCGCGCTCAGCGCCGACCGGAACGATGGAGCCAGCAATGACGGAATCAGCAAGCCCGACCTTCCAAGCAACAGTGCTGGGGCAGAACGCAACAGACGCCGCCGATCCATGGTCATTACAGCAAGCTCCTGTTGTGCCGCGTCGGTCACGGCGGCGGGCGATGGTTTTTACGAGCCTGATGGTTCTAGCATATTGCGGCGGGCTGATCGCGATGATTCCGGCAAGCCTGATGCTGCCCAAAAGCGACCGGTGGCAAATCGGCGGCACAATCTGGAACGGCGAGGCGGTGCCTGACGGCACAACCCGCCTGTCATGGCGCTGGTCGCCAATCGCGTCGTTGAGCCGTGGGGGCTTTGCTGCGAACTGGCACATGACCGGCGGCGCCACCGATCTTGTGGGCATTGCCACGCTTGGGCTGGGCCGGTTGCGGCTGGACAACGTCAGCGGCGTTGCTGACGGCGCCATGCTGGATCTGGCCGCACCTGCCCTGCCCGTGACCTGCCGCTTTCTGGCGCAGGTCAGTATCGACACGCTGGTCATCGGTGGCAGCGACCAGCGCGCGTCGGGCAGCCTGCGCACCTCGCCTGTGCATTGTTCGGCCAAGGCGGTGGCGGCAGCTTCGCTCGATCTCCCGGCGCTGCATGGCATGATTAGCCAGACGCATGGTCTCAGCAGCGGCGCGTTCTTCACGCTGCCCGCTCGCCAGCACCTGGTGGAGGCGCGGCTAACCAGCGCTGGTGCCTTCAGCCTGTGGCCGACCGCTGCGTTGACCGCCCGGCTCCCGGCATTGCGCGGAACCCGGCTCGATACCACGGTGCGCTGGTAGCGCCACCCGGTGATCGCAGCTCACTTTCCCGCCAGATTATTGAGGCCAATGATCGGCATCAGGATTGCCATCACCATCAGCAGCACAAGCCCGCCCATCAGCAGCAGCACTGCCGGTTCGACCAGCGAGACAATCACCCCAACCTGCGCCTCGACGTCGCGATCCAGTTCGGCAGCGGCGCGAGCCAGCGCTGGCCCCAGTTCGCCGCCGGTTTCGCCGCTGGCCACGATCGCCACCAGCATAGCGGGGAAAATATCGGCGGCGGCCAGCGCGCGATGGACGCTTTCGCCCTCACGTACCCGCATCGCCACGCCCACCGCCTGCCGCTGGACATAGCTGTTGGGGATGACCACTGCAGCTGCGGTCAGCGCGTCGAGCAGCGGCACCGAGCTTCGCACCAGCGTCGCCAACGTCGAGGCAAAGCGCGCGGCATTGGCCTGCTGGCTGAATCGGGCAAACGGCCAGCGCGTCGCCAGCGTCCGGTCCAGCGCCAGCCGCCGCGCAGGCCGCACAAGTTCGCGCCGCGCCAGCACCACCGCGCCGACCGCCACCACCACCACCACGATGCCGAAGCGGGAAATGAAGGAACTGAGCGCGATCAGCATCCGGGTGAGCAACGGCAGATCGGCTCCGTGCGTGACGAACACCTTGACGATGTCGGGGACGACATAAATCATCATCATCGTCATCATCCCCACCGATACCGTGGCCAGCAGCGCGGGATACAACAGGGCGAGCCATAACTTCTGGCTGGCACGATGCCGGGATTCGACGAAATCGGCAAGGTAAGCCAGCACCTCTGGCAGGCGGCCCGAAGCTTCCCCCGCCGCAATCGAAGCACAAAAATAGGTCGGGAACACTTGCGGATGTCGCGCCAGCGCCCTGGCAAAACTGGAGCCTTCGAGCACGGTGCCCCGGATATCGAGCAGCAACGCGGAGAGCGCCGACGAGTCGCTTTGCGCGGCGATCAGCCGCAGTGCTTCCTCGATGCGGACCGCGCCGCCGATCAATGTTGATAACTGGCGCGTTGCGGTGGCCAGCGCCCGCTTCGATACCCCGCGGCTGATCCGCGCGCGCAGCCCCTCAACGCCGACGCGCGTGGCAGGAGCGCCGGCCGCCTCGCCGCCATGGCTGGCCACCACCGACACCGGCAGCAGCGCGCGTTCACGCAAAGCACGGCGGGCCCCCACGGCATTGCCCGCCTCGATCACGCCGCGCGTCTGCCGGCCTGCGGCATCGACCGCGCGATAGGAAAAGGCGGTCATATCACGCCTCTTCTCTGACGACTCGCGCGACTTCGGCAACGGTGGTTTCGCCCGCGCGCACTTTGGCGACGCCATCCTCGAGCAGCGCCGGGCCGATCGCCCGCGCTGCCTCGGTCAGCCTGGCCTCGGATGCGCCATCATGGATCAAACCTTCGAGCGTACGATCAACGGGGAGCACTTCATACAGCCCGATACGCCCGCGATAGCCTTCGAAATGGCAAGCCACGCAGCCAATCGCCTGCCACACCGCCTCCCCCGGCTCGATTAGCCGATCGAGCAGCACCGCATCGCCAGCGGTGGCGACAGTCTGCGTACGACAATCCGGGCACAGCCGCCGCACCAGCCGCTGCGCCACCAGCCCCACCAGAATGGGCGCGAGGAGATAGCGCTCGAGGCCGATGTCGATCAGCCGGGTGACGCTGCCGATGGCCGAATTGGTGTGGATCGTCGAGAGCACGAAATGGCCGGTCATGCTGGCGCGCACCGCAGCCTCCGCAGTCTCCCGGTCGCGGATTTCCCCGACCATGATGACATCGGGATCCTGCCGCAGAATCGCGCGCAAGCCCCGTGCGAAGGTCAGGTCAGTGCGGGCGTTGACCTGGGTCTGGGCAATACCTTCCAGCTCATATTCGATCGGATCCTCGACCGTCATGATGTTGCGGCGGCGATCGTTGAGCCGATTGAGCGCGGCATAAAGCGTAGTCGTCTTACCCGAGCCGGTCGGGCCGCTCACCAACAGCATGCCGTTCGGGCGGTCGAGCAGCCGGTCGAGCAGCGCCGCATCGCGGGCATTCATGCCCAGGCTGCCGATCTCCAGCTTGACCGAACCGCGATCGAGCAACCGCATCACCACGCGTTCGCCATGCTGGGTCGGTATGGTCGAGACGCGCACGTCGATCTCGTGGCCGCCGATACGCAAGCTGACCCGGCCATCCTGCGGCACGCGCTTTTCAGCGATATCGAGCCGGGCCATTACCTTGATGCGGCTGACCAGCAACGGCGCCAGCGCCCGCTTGGGTTCGATTTTTTCGCGCAGCACGCCATCAATACGGAACCGGACGAGCAGCCGTCGCTCCTGAGTCTCGACGTGGATATCCGAAGCGCCTTCACGGATCGCTTCGAGCAGTAGCGCATTGATCAGGCGGATGATGGGCGAATCGTCGCGATTATCCAGCAGATCGTCGACCTGCGCGGCGCTGTCGGCCAGCGATGCCAGATCGACATCGTCAGTGGCGGCAACACCGGCGGCCACGCTGGTCTTGTCGCGATATTGGGCCTGCAGGATGGCGTCGAACGCGGCGCTTTCTACCGCCCGCCACGGCATCGCGCCATGGCATCGCTGAATTTCGAGCAGGCCGGCCAACGCCGCACCAGGGCGATGGAGGCAGACCGGGCGGCCATCCTCAATCGTCACCAACGCGCCATTTTGGCGGGCGAAGCTGTAGTCGAGCGTGGCGTCCACGCTGGTAAAATTTTCTGCCATTACCCGGAGAACACGAAGCTGGCGCTAACAGTTCCAGAAGCGCCTTTTCGATCAATTTGCGCCTGCTGGACGCGCAACCGGCTATTGCGCTCGACGTCGGCAAGCCATGCCATGACCTGGCTGAACGGCGCATCGCCGAGTTCGACACGGGTATTGCCGCCCTCTGGCTCAATCCGCTGGATGGAGAGACGCGCTGCCGCCGCGCTGTCGGTGAGGATCGCGGACGGGGTGCCGCGCCGCATTGCGGCGCGCTGGCCCAGCAAGCCGCCGCTATGGCGCAGCTGGGCGTCGAGCAAGGCTGCGTTGTGGAGATCATCGTAAGCCGTGGTGCGGATATCGCGTAGCGGCAGGATCGCGCCGACCAGCAACAGCGCAAAAATCGCGACAGTGCCCAGCCCCCCCACAAGCATTTGTTCGCGCAGGCTGCGTTCGTTCCACCAGCCGCGCAAACGGCGCCACCATGGCTGAAGCGCGGTCAGATCAAGACTGGGTGCCAGACGCCGCCAATTTGCGCCGATCCGGGTATCGGTCATATTGCCCGCACCACAAAGCTGCCCACCGCTTTGCCGCCTTCAGTCGAGGCGGAACCCGGCTGGGCGCTGAGCCCCGCATTCGTCAGTGCCTGCGCAATGTGCTGGAGATCGACAATATTGCCGGTTTCCAGCTCGATCGTCAGCGTTCCCGCTGCGCTGTCGAAAGAAACAGAGCGCCAGACTGCCGTAGCTGGACCACCGGCGGCCTGGCCCCCGGCAAGCGCACCGGCGCTGCGCGATAGCAGCGTCATGAAGCGGCTGGGCCCGGTGGCGGCCGCATCTGGGGCAAGCGCAACGATGGCACTGCCGAGATCTGGCCCGATCTCGACCGGCGGCTGCAAGCTGGCGCCCACCGCGCGTACTTGCGCGCTGCGCTGCTGCGCCAGATGGGCAAGCGCAATCGTGTCAGCGACGGCGATGGCGCCATGCGCCAGCGCGCCGAGACCGGCGACAAGTGCGATACGCTGCCACAGCGGGTTGAATGGCCGGCGCGGCGGGGCATAGCGCCCCTGGCGCAGGTCGATCGCAGGCGCCAGCGGCTCGCTTGTCAATGGTGCCTGCGTGGCGCCAAATTGGGGGAGAAGCGGTTCGCCGTAGGCAATGCAGGCGGGTTCGCCGGCGGCACGCCAGGCCGCGTCGAGCAACGCCAGTGGCACTGCAAAGCCGCTGCCGTCGTCAGCCCGGACCATTGCCCGTTCACCCGCAAGACCGACCGACCAGCTGCCAGCTTCCGGCACCGGCAGCGCCAATACATCGGGGACCAGTCGTGCGCGATCCAGCCCGGCTTCGACCAGGTGATCGCACCACTGCGTCATCAGTTCATGGCTGACCACGGCGGCCAGCCAGACACCCGGCGCCGTCTCTGTACCCAGCGCAATATGTACACGGTCGAGGGGCTCGGCGATGTGCTCCTCAATCGCAAAGGGCAGCGCCTCGCGGCGGCGGATCACCGATGCCAGCGGCGGCAACGAAACCGCCAGCAGCAGGACATGCTCGCTGCGCACCAGCGCTATTGCCGGGCCTATCCCATATCCGTCGCCATTCACCAGCCGGTCGCCATCAAGCAACCAGATTTTGCTTGCCATGTGCCGGGCGGCCAAGGGATCATCCTGCGTGGCACGTGAAGGAGAAAGTAGATTTGCCATGAGAAGTTTATATATAACTGCGAAGATGGTAGAAATTCAAACATTAACTGCGCGTCCCGCCGTTCCTGACCGGCTGTCGCGGATACGTCGAAACGGCAGGGACGAGGCTGGTCTCACCTTGATCGAGATGATCGTGGTGCTAGCGATCATTGCGCTGATCGCCGCGCTGATCGTGCCCAATATCATCGGCCGGCCCGATCAGGCGCGGGTGACGCTGGCGCAAACCGATCAGCGCACCATCGCTGCGGCGCTCAAAATGTATCGCCTCGACAATGGCGACTATCCCACCACCGAACAGGGCCTGGCGGCGCTCGCCCATCGCCCTGCAACCGGGGCCGTTCCGACCAACTGGTCGACTAACGGCTATCTCGAGCAAGTGCCCACCGACCCTTGGGGGCGGCCCTACATCTATCATGCGCCGGCCCCGAATGGCGCAGGCTACGAGATCATTTCACTTGGCAAGGATGGCAAGCCGGGGGGCGACGGTCTTGACCTGGACCTGATCCTGTCCGGCAATTGAGCATGGTCGACCTAGCGCATCGTGCTGTTGACCTGGCGCACAATCCTCCCCCCGGGGGGGAGGATCGCAGAGAGGGTGAGCGCGGCTTGACCCTGGTAGAAATGCTGGTGGTGCTCGCCATCATCGGCATCTCCACCGCCGCAGCGGTGCTGGCGATGAGTACGGGTCATGATGGCAACGGTCAGGCCGAGGCGCAGCGTCTGCTGGCCCGGGTCCAGCTCGCCGCCGACGAAGCCATGATCGGCGATCACTCACTGGCGCTGTCGGTCACCCCGACCAGCTATGCGGTGTTGGAGCGGAGCGAAGCGGGGCTGGCGTGGCAACCGACTACGCTCGGCGGCCTCGACGATGTCCACAAGCTGCCCCCGGGCATGCGGTTGTCAGCCCCGCCCGATGGCCTGTTGCTGCCGCTGGATGCGAATGCAGCGGGCCAACCATTTGCGCTTACGCTGGATCGGGATGCGCAGCATTGGACGGTCAGTTTCGATGGCATACGCGCCCGGCTGCTTTCCGGGATGCAGGCCCGGTCATGACGGACAGGCAGGAAGGCGGCTTCACGCTGATCGAGGCTATGGTCGCCATGGCGATCCTGGCGATTGCAGCGGTGGGCGTGGTCGCTGCTGCCGAGGCGCACATCGACACGGTCCGCGGGCTGGAGCGGCGTGCCGCAGCGCAGTGGGTGGCCGAGAATGCGCTGGCGGAAGCCGAAGCCGGGTTGCCCGACGATAGTGGGCCCGGGCGCGACGTGACGATGCTGGCCTGGCACTGGCAAGTGCGCCGTGTGCTGAAATCGAGCGACGACCCCGACATGCGCCAGATCGTCATCGAGGTGCGCGCTCCCGGCGACGCGTCGCCGACGGTCAGCCTGCGCGGCTTCGTCGATGCCGGAACCATCACGCCATGAAGACCGGCACACCATGAATCCGCGACAGGTTCGGCTGGGCATCGACCTGTTTACCGCGCTGGTGGTCGCCTCGGTGGGCGTAGCGCTGGCCGGGCTGACCTGGCGGCTGGCGGGCTATTCGGGCGCGCGCCCGGTCACAGCGGCGATAACGGGCGCCAGCAGCGAGCCCGTCGATATCGGCGTTTTGCTCGCACTGGCGCCGTTCGGCACCGCCGAAGCTGCAAACGACGCAGCCAGCAACGGATCGCTGCACCTCAAGGGCATCCTGCTTGCGGTGCCCGCGTCTGGTTCCACGGCGCTGATCGCCGGATCGGACGGCAAAGTGGTCAGCTACGGCATCGGTGCGGTGCTGGGTGGCGGGGTGGTCGAGGCAATCCAGACCGAGCAGGTTATCCTGCGCACCCCCCACGGGCTGCAGACGGTCGGCTTCGCCGTCGCGGCCAGCGGTCCCGCCGCAGCAACCCTTGGCCCCCGCAATACGGGCACGGGTTTCGTGCCGGTTGGCGCGGCTCCATCGGCATCGAGCCAGACAGGCTTCCGAATCGACAACGCAGCGCCCGCCGCGCTTTTCGCCGCCGGCCTCAAACTTGGCGACATCGTCGAGGACGTGAACGGGGCGCCGGTCAACGCGGGCACGGTTCAACGCGATCTGGCCAGCGCAGCCCTGCGCGGCAAGACTATCCACGTCGTCGTGCTGCGCAACGGCAACCGGGTTTCGCTGCGCCTGGCTATCCATTAGAGGGGCTGACATGCCATTTATCACGCGGTTCGCGCAGGCGGCCTTGCTCACCTTTCTGCCGACCATAGCTGTCCTGGCACAGGTGCCGCCGCCGTTGGCCCAGCCCGGTCCGGTGCCTCCGGCGGCGGTGGTAGTCAATTTGCGCGACGTCGACATTGCCGATGTAGCCCAACAGGTATCGCGTATCACCGGGCGCACCATCATCCTCGATCCTGCGGTCAAGGGAACGGTCACCGTTGTTTCGACCAGAGCGCTCGGTGCCGAAGGCGTCTGGCAGCTATTCACGGCGGTCCTGCGCGGCCAAGGCTTTGCCGTGGTCCGCAATGGCGGCTCGTGGCGAGTCATTCCGCAAGCCAGCGCCGCGCGCGAGCCCGGCAACGGCAAGACCAGCGGGCGCATCGTCACGCGCATGATCCGGCTCGACCGGGTCGAACCCGAAGCCGCGCTGCGCGTGCTCAAGCCGTTGGTGGCAAGTTTCGGCAGCATCGAAATGGTCGCCAACCCCAAGGCCATCGTCGTCACCGATTATGCCGACAACGTCGAGCGGATCGCCGCTCTGGCCCATGCGCTCGATCGCAATGGTGGCGCCGGGTTCGATACAATCGTCCTCCATTACGCATCGGCAAAGGACGTGGCAGCGGCGATTCAGGGCATGGTCGGCGAAGGCGACAACGCCGCCCCGCACGCGGTGGCCGATGCGCGCAGCAACAGCGTGTTGGTGCGCGGCGATGCCGGGCTGATCGCACAAGCGCGCCGGGTCGCAGATACCCTCGATCATCCCGGCGGCGCCGCGCCGACAACGCGGGTATTCCGGCTGCGCTACAACGACGCCGAAGCAGTGACTGCGGTGCTGCGCGGGCTGATGGGCGAGGCTGGATCGGCCAACAATCCGGTCGCCAGGACGCTGGCGGGACGATCGGGACGCAGCGGCATGGGATCATCGTTCAGCAATGCAGCGACCGGGGGGATGGGTGTAACCGCGCTCAGCAGCAATCCAGCGGTAGGGAGCGGCGGCGGCGCATCAGGGGTGGGGTCGGCGTCGATGATGAACCCACCGCTGGTCAATGGCACGGCGGGGCCGTCATCGGCCGGACAGGGCGGATTTTCCACCCCTGAACTCGCGGTGGAACCCGCGCCCGAGCTCAATGCCATCGTCGTGCGCGGCACGCCGGGCGCGATCCGGCAGATCGAATCGCTGATCGCCCAGCTCGATGTGCGCCGCCCCCAGGTCATGATCGAGGCGGCCATCGTCGAGATCAACGGTGATTTGTCCGAGCAGCTTGGGGTGCAGCTTGGCACTGGTTCTGCAGCAAATGGCGTGACTAACACCGCCGGCACTTCGTTCAGCAATTTGGGCCTTTCGCTCGGGCAAATCCTGGCAGCGGTTGGCTCGCCCGCCGCCGTCGGCCTGTTGAACAACGGGCTCACCGCCGATCTCGGCAGCAACGGCAACTTTCGCCTGCTGATCCAGGCGCTGGGCAAATCGACCCGCGCCAATCTGCTGTCCACGCCGAGCATTACCACGCTCGACAACGAGCCTGCGGAAATCGTCGTCGGCCAAAACGTGCCGTTCCGGACCGGCAGCTTTTCCACCGCCGGCAATACCACCACGCCCTTCACCACGATCGAGCGCGCCGATGTCGGCATTACCCTGCGCATCGTTCCGCGCGTTCACGACGGCGATACGGTGCGGCTCGACGTCAGCCAGGAAGTGTCGTCGCTGGTCGGACAGATTGCCGGTGCCGCCGATATCGTCACTAACCGCCGCTCGATCCAGACGACTGTGCTGGCCGATGATGGCCAGACCATCGTGCTGGGCGGACTGATCAGCGACGACCGTACCCGCATCGACAGCCATGTGCCGGTGCTTGGCGATATCCCGATCCTGGGCAATCTGTTCAAAAGCCGCAGCGAACAAAAAACTCGCCAGACACTGTTCGTCTTTCTTAAACCGACGATCCTGCGGGATCCTGCCGACGTATCTGCCGCCGCCGCTGCCAAATATGAGCGGGTGCGCAACGCCGAAAAGGACCTCAGGGACCAGCCCAGCCTGCTGCTCGAACCGCCCGGCGCGCGGTTGCCGATCGAGATCAAGGGGGTTTATTGAACACCCTGTTGCGGCACCGCAAAGGCAAGACTGGCGAATGTGGTACCGAAGTCGGCGCGTCGATCGTTGTGCAGCACCGCCGACCAGATCACATTGAGTTGCCATTTGCCCGGCTTGGGGATGTGCATGATTACGCGGCCGTCGCTTGCCGTACGCAGCTTGGCCACCGGCTCGGCGTCGGCATCGAGATTGGTGAGCTTGACCAGCGCGCCCGCCAGCGGCCGACCATTGTACAATACGCGCAGCGGCAGATTACGGTCGCCGCCCATGGCCTGGGGATGTTTGCCGGGGACAATTTCCAGCGTCATCCCGATTGGCCGGGTAACGCGCGCGATTGACGCGGCATCGACCGGCCCGACCTGAATAATGGTCTTGGCCCGGCGGCTGTACATCTCGCGCCCGTCGGCCTGTTCCTGATGGAGCCGCTGGCGCTGCTCGATCGCCGGCGTGTCGCCCTCGTAAGCGATGTAGTCGTTAAAGCGCAGGAACGGCAGTTGGCTCGCCGTCAACGTGGTTTCCATGGCCAGCACATAGGCGCCCGGGCGGGCAAGCGGCAGAATGGCATCATAGCCAACTGACCCCAGCGCCATGCTGCCCTTGCGATCAACATCGCCGTCAGGACCGATAGTGTGGAACTTGACGACGTGGCTGGCATCGACGCCCCAGCGATCGCGCGCCGTGCCATGGCCGACCAGCACCGCGACAAGCACGCGATCGGGTTTCGGCATGACGAAAGGCCGCGCCTGCAACCAAAAATCATGCGCTGCAGCGGGTGCTGAACAGAGCGAGATGACCACGCCAAACCAAAACTTGCGCACGATCCGGCACCTCTCTAAACTGCCTTGTGGCCCCACGTAGCCGCATCATGCGCACCGTTGCAAGGACTGCTCGTTTGAAACGATTGCGGATTATCGGCCCGGCCGTCGCCGTTGTGTTGCTGGCTGCGCTATCGACGCCTGCCTATGCCCACAGCGCAAAATCGCTGTCGCTGGGTTTTATCGGGGGCTTTCTGCATCCGCTTTCAGGCCCCGACCATCTGCTGGCGATGATCTCGGTCGGGCTATGGGGCGCATTTCTTGGGCGCCCGCTGATTTATTTGCTGCCGGTGGTATTTCCGACGGTGATGGCGTTCGGCGGCGTGCTGGGCATGGCCCAGATACCCTTTCCCCGCGTCGAGATTGGCATCGCCGTGTCGGTCATCGTGCTGGGCGGTGCCATCCTGCTGCGCTGGCGCGCGCCGGTCTGGCTGGCTGCGGGGATTGTCGGGGTATTCGGCTTGTTCCATGGTTATGCGCATGGGCTAGAATTGCCGTCGATGGCCAATCCGGTCAGCTTTAGCCTGGGTTTCGTGCTGGCAACGGGGATGTTGCACGTCCTTGGCATCTTGATCGGCTTGCTACGCGACCGGCCGGGCGGGGAGAAGCTGTTGCGTGGCATGGGCGCGGTGATTGCGGCTGCGGGGGGCTGGTTCCTCTACGCGGCTTTGGCCTGATGGGAGGTCCGGTTGCCGCAGGGCTGTTGCTGGCGGTTGTCGCTTTCGCGCTAGCCTTTGCCGGGCGCCGGATCGCCAGCGGTGGGATTGTCGCCGGCGTAGCGGCCTGCCTGGCAACAATCCTGCTGGTTCGGGTACCCGCGCCAAGCTGGGTCTTTGCCGGCTGCTGGGCCAGCCTGATCGCCACCGCGCTGTCGGTGTATTTCCCACAAGCGTTGCGGCGGTGGCCGTGGCTGGCGCTGCCGCTCGCAGCGAACGGCGGAGTGTGGGCGCCACTGGTGGTTGCCACGCAA
>JAYUBN010000174.1:0-3657 GCA_043740855.1 Sphingomonadales bacterium
GTCCGAGCGCATCGGCGCTGACCACCGCTTCGACCGGCCCCGCCCATAATATCCGGCCATCCTTCACCGCGACGACATCGTCGGCGAAGCGCAGCGCGAGATCGATTTCGTGCATGGCCATGATCACGGTGCGCCCGGCGTCGGCGCGGGCGCGCAGGCGGCGAGCGGCGGCCAGCGCGTGGCGGGGATCGAGTCCAGCGGTGGGTTCATCGACGATCAGCAGTTCGGGATCGCCGACGATGGCGCGGGCCAGCATGACGCGGGCAAGCTCGCCGCCGGACAGGCTGGTGGCGGCGCGGTCGCGCAAATGGGTGAGGTCGCAGTCGGACAGTGCCTGCGTGATGGCGGGATCAAAACGCGCGGGGGTGCGGCCAAAAGCGGGCAGAGACGGGGTCAGTCCCAGTGCCACAACCCGCTCAACGGTGATTGGCCAATCGACCCCGGCGCGCTGGGGCAGATAGGCGCGGCGTTGCGCCAGTTGCCGGCGGCTGAGCGTGGTCAGCGCGATATCGCCCAGCGTAACCGTCCCCGTGCCGGGCGCCAGCAATCCCGCCGCGGTTTCCAGCAGCGTGCTTTTGCCCGCGCGGTTGGGGCCGATCAGCACGGTCAGCCGGGCGGCGGCAAAAGTGGCGTTTATATCGCGCAAAATCACCCGCTCACCGCGCTGGACGGTAACCCCGCGAAAGGTCAGCGCGCTCACGCCGTGCGCGTCCTGATGCGCAGCACCAGCCACAGGAAGAACGGCGCGCCGACGAGGCTGATGAACACGCCCAGGCCGATCGGCTGGCCGCCGGCGGGAATGATGCGCGTTGCGGTATCGGCAATGACGACCAGAATGGCCCCGACGAGCGCGGCAGGGACCAGCACCTTGGCCGGGCGATGGCCTACAGCCGCGCGCACCAGATGCGGTGCGACCAGCCCGACAAAGCCGATCGATCCGGCCACCGCCGTCGCCGCGCCGACCCCCAGCGCGGTGCCCAGCAGCGCCAGCGCCCGCACCCGGCCAACGTGGATGCCCAGGCTTTCCGCCTGTGTCTCGCCCAACGCCAGGGCTTCGAGCGCGGGCGCGGTCATCAGCAGCAGTGCGGCGCCCAGCCCGATGAACGGCCCGGCGAGCCGGACATGATCCCAGCTGCGTTCGGCCAGCGAGCCCATCAGCCAGGTCAGGATTTCGAACGAGGCATAGGGATTGGCCGCAAGATTGAGCGCCAGATAGACCCCGGCATAAGCGATGCTGGAAATTGCCGAGCCCGCCAGAATCAGTGCCAGCGTGCCGCCGCCGCGCGCCAGCAATAGCGCCGCGCCCGCCGTGATGCCGCCGCCGATCAGCGCGAACAGCGGTGAGGCCAGCACGAAACTGGCAGAAAACCCGTAATAGATCGCGATCACCGCGCCCAGCGAAGCCCCGGCTGAGACGCCCAGCAGTCCCGGTTCAGCCAGCGGATTGCGAAGTAGACCTTGAAGAACGGCGCCGGACAGGCCCAGAATGCCACCAACCAATATTGCGAGAACTATGCGCGGCAGGCGGATTTCGGTAACGATCAGCCCGGCCAGGCTGGGGCGCGGATCGGCGATTGCGGCCAGCACTTCGCCGGGCCGCAGCCAGACCGTCCCGGCCAGCAGCGATGCGGCCGCCACGATCAACAGCGCCACCAGCAGCACGGGGATCAGCCAGCGGCTCATCTTGCAAACGGCAATGGCGTGCGCGCGGCGGCGGCGGCTGCTTGCAACCGGGCGCGCAGCCGCAACGCCTCATCTGCGATAAACGGCGTGCCGCAGACGTAGAAGGCCTGATCGATCGCCACAGTCCGGTCCTTGCCCCAGAAACGCCGCACCAGCGGATTTCCGGCGATATCGGCGCGCAGCCCGTTGCGGTCATCCCCCCTTTCACCCAGAGGCCCGCCGCGCATCAGTAGCGCGGGCGCTGCGGCGAGCAGCAATTCGGTGTCGGGCGCGCCCGATTTGGTCAAACGCGGATCGGCAGCGACGTTGACCACACCGGCCAGCCGCAGCACGGTATCGTACAACGACCCTGGCCCGGCGGTAAAACCGGCGCCATCCCATGCCGCCACCCGCAACGGTGGCCCCGGATGACGCGCCAGTTCCGCCAGTTGCGCGTCCATCCGGGCCAGCAATTGTTCAGCCCGCGCCACCTCGCCCACAGCTTGCGCGACCTGGCGAGTGGTCGCCCGGATCTGCGCGATGGTGTCCGCTGGTCCCACCTCCAGCATCGGCCAGCCCAGCCGCTTCAACAGCGCCCGCGTGGCGGGGGTGGTGTACGTCCCGGCGATCACCAAATCCGGCTGGGCCCGCAGTACTTCCTCGGCGAGGCCGTGATTGATCGCGACCCCCCGCGCCGCTGCCGCCATCAACGAGCCTCCCGGATCGCGCGACCGTTCATTGACCGAGACGATACGCGCGGGCGGCAACAGCGCCAGCACCAGCTGATCGGTGCACAGGTTCAGCGACATCACCCGCATCGGCCGTGCGCCAGGCCGGGGCACCGGCTGCGCCCAAGCCGCCCCGCTGCCATGCAACAGGACGGCCAGTACCAGCAAGGCGGCGGCGCGCATCACAGCTTCAGGCGCACCCCGCCATAAGCTGCGCGGCCCGCTGCCTGATAAGTGAACACCTCCTGATAGCGGTCGTCCAGCAGGTTTTCGACCCGCCCGAAGATCTGGACATGGGGGTTGACGTCCCAGGTCGCGTTGAGATTGACCAGCGTATAGGCTTTTAGAGCGACGATCAGCCGCGCATAAGATGGCGGGGCGAAGGCATAATCGGTCTGTTTGCCATTGTAGCGCACGGTCAGTGTCGCGGTGACCGGAAACGCTTTCGGCGCCCAGGTCGCGTTGAAGCTGGCGATTTCCTTGGGGCGCCGTGCTGCCTGAGTCGTAACATTGGTGGGGGTCTGAAAGTCTCCCCCAACGGCAAACGGTTCGGTCAGCGCCGCAATCGTTTGCGGGGCGTGCAGATAAGTATAGGTCAGGTCCAGCCGCAGATCGCCAATGCGCGCCGAAGCGTAGGTTTCAACACCGCGCTGCCGTGAGTGAGCCGGATTATTATAAGGCGTCTGGACGTAAGAGGTACCGACCAAAGCGTAAGTGGTCTGGATCTGATTGACAAAGCGATTGCTGAAAAAGGTCGCGCCGATTTTGACGCGTTTGTCGAACAAGCTCTGTTCCAGCCCTGCTTCCCAACCCTGCGATTGTTCCGGCTTCAGGTGCGGATTGCCCACGAATTGGCCGCTGTAATAATCGTACAGGTTCTGCGCGGAGGGGTCCTTTACGCCGGTACCATAAGCGGCATGAATGCGGGTGCCGCCGGGGAACAGATAGCTGGCGGTGGCCCGATACGTGGCATCATCGCTGAACTGCGAATTTGCATCGATGCGTGCCGACCCGCTGATGGCGAGCCGGTCAGCGACAGTCAGGTCGTATTGCGTCACGAAGCCCAGCGTGTCGATGCGGTGCCTGACATTGTCGGTATATGTGTTCTGAAAATCCTGCCGTTCGGCATCTACCGCTACCGTAACACGATTTTTGAGATTCTCGGTGCCAAAGCGGACGGTGCTGGCGAAGGAGCCCCGATAGCGTCGGCCATGATCGCCAAACGGGCCAAAGCCATCATTGCCGGTGCTGGTTGTGTCGGCGACCG
>JAYUBN010000175.1:0-3651 GCA_043740855.1 Sphingomonadales bacterium
AGGCTGGCGCCCCGGCGACACCGGCGCCGGGGGCCGTTATGCCGCACGTTCACTTGACTTGGGGACACCAACCGGCGCTGCGGCCAGACCGTAATCAAGCGGCACTGGATTCCGCGCGCACCAGCCCGTCCAGCGCCTCGATTGCGCCTTTGAGCGCAGCGTCGGGCGCGCCCAGCCGGGCACGTGCCTTTAGATCGCATAGCACCAGTTCATAAGCCGCGGGCAGGCCAAGCGCCTCCTTGGCGCCCAGCACCTCATGCAGATTGGTCGGCTCGCCGCCGCTCATACCCTCCGCCGAGGCCGTGGCCAACTGCCGGGCGTCCTGTTCCATTTCCTCCAGCATCTCGATCTTTGCGTCTTTGGATAGCCCGGGGTCGGCAACAATCTGGGCCGGGGCTTCGAAATTGGCATGCGGCTCTTGCAGCGAGGCTACCAGCGTGATTTCGGCCACCCCGGCCAGCGCGCGCGAAACGGGGCAATTCAACTTGGCGGTTGCGGCGATCTCCTGAAACCGAACCTCGTCGATATTTGGCACGGTGGCCTGCAGCGTCAGCGCGATGCGGTCGATGACAAAGCCTTCGCCTTGTTTGGTCAGGCGCACGCTGGCGGTGGTGCGGACATCGCTGGTGGCAAAACCCGCCGCCGAGCAGGCAAATGAGAAAGCCATCGTAAAGCAGGCGGCATGGGCGGCGCCGAGAATTTCCTCGGGGTTGGTCCCGGTGCGATCATCCTCGAAGCGAGCGGCAAAGCCATAGGGATAATCCTGAAGCGCAGCGCTGCCCGTGGTTATCGTACCTTGGCCCTGCTTGCCCTCGCCTTGCCAATGTACGTAAGCGGTTTGTTCTGACATAAAATGGCTCCTTGCGGGCCGGGAAATGGCGCAGGCACCGCCTCTTCGCGACACTCCCTTCAAACATTCCGATCGCAAAGTTGTTCCTGCGGCTGTGCAACAGGGCCGCCTTTCGAATGGCGGGCCGGTTACAAAATTCGGCCGCTGTTCACGCTTTCGGAACGGGCGACAGCCTTGGGCGTTCGAAGATTTCGATCATTGTCCGATCGTTCGAGGGCAAATCATGAGTACTGCGCGGCAACGCTCCCACCCGGCAGGTCGCCGTCCCGGCAATCCGTGGCGCTTCACGTGGCCGGAGTGGCAGGCCTCGCTGCACCGCAGCTGGGACCAGACCTTTGCCGACAACGTCGATCTGATGTCGGCCGGGGTCGCCTTTTATGCGTTCCTGGCGCTGGTGCCGCTGCTCGGTGCCATCGTCCTCAGCTATGGCCTGCTGGCCACGCCCGACAGCGTAATGGCTGACGTCCGCTTGCTGACCGGGACCATTCCAGAGGACGCGGCGAAACTGGTCGGCCAACAGTTATTGAACATCGTCACCACATCGAACGACAAGAAGGGGCTTGGCCTGGCGCTGGCGTTGGCGCTGGCGCTGTACGGCGTCCGCAGCGGCGCCGGTGCGACCATCACCGCGCTGAATGTCGCGTACGAAGAAAAGGAGACGAGGGGATTTTTTCATTTCAATTTTATCGTGCTGGCGGTGACCGTTACCGCCGTCCTGTTCGCGCTGGTCGGGATCGGCGCGGCAGCGCTGCTGGCGCGGCTGGAGGCCCTGATCCCGACCATGAGCCCGGCATCGAGCGCGGCGGAGAAGGTCTGGTCCTATCTGGCAATCATGGCGATCGGCGCTATCGTCGCCGCCGCATTGTATCGCATTGCGCCTTGTCGCCGCTTTTCAGGCTGGATCTGGGTAACTCCGGGGGCCGCATGGACAGGCGTGGGCTGGCTGCTGGTGACGGTGGGGTTTGGCAGTTACGTCGCCAATATCGGGCGATATAATGTTACCTATGGCTCGCTGGGCGCGGTCGTCGTCATGCTGACCTGGTTTTATCTTTCCAGTTTCATTCTGCTGGTGGGGGCCGAAATCAATGCGGCATGCGAACGCCAGATGGAGTTGCTGAAACCGGATTGATACCTCGATGCCACGATGCTGACGCAGACGGTCCGCTACAAACCGGGACAGGCCGAACGGAACGTGCCATGCCGAACCGAATTTCCCGCCGACGTCCTGAAAAGCACCCTCCTCACCCACACTGCGAGCCTCGATGAAAATCAACATCCGTGCCGAGCTTGATTATTGGTTTAGCTGCCCGACCGCGATCCTGCTGCAAATGGAAGCTGCGGCGATCCCCGAACAGTTCATCGAAAAAGCGCATATCGAGATTTCGTGGAACGATCATTTTGCTCGGGTTCCCGCGCATGATGCCATCGGCGAACGCATATGGCTGCGGGCGGAGGGGCGATTTACCGTCGATTACCGGTCGACCGTGACGATCAACCGCATCCTGACCGACTGCTTTACCCTGCCAATGGTGCCGCAACAGCTGCTGCCGGGTGAAACCGTGCAATATCTGCTGCCGTCGCGGTACTGCCAATCAGACCAGTTCCAGAGCTTTGTCCACAGCAAGTTCGGAAAGCTCGCAGGTGGCGCGGCGGTCAAGGCGATGCGCGACTGGGTATTGGACCGCTTTACCTATGTGCCGGGCGTCAGCAATTCGGAAACCACCGCCGCCGACACCTTCATCCGCCGCGAGGGCATCTGCCGGGATTACGCCCATGTGCTGATCACGCTGGTGCGAGCCGCCGGCATCCCCGCGCGCATCGCCAGCGTCTATGCGCTGGGCGTGGAGCCGCAAGACTTCCATGCCGTGGCGGAGGTGTTCCTGGGCGGCGAGTGGCATCTTGTCGACGCCACCGGAATGGCGAGCGAAAAGGCGATGGCCAAGATCGGCATTGGCCGCGATGCCGCCGATGTCGCGTTCCTGACGGCTTATGGCAGCGCGATAATGAACAGCCAGCGGGTGTTTGTCGAAGCGGCGGATTAAGGTCTTCCGCGCAAGCCCAAGCTGGCCGCCAGTACGCGTGCGGCAGCTAGCGGCGACAGCTTGTCCCGGTCGCGGTCGACGAGGAAATTGGCGCGCTGCATTGCCGCGACCGGGATTGCCCCCACCAGCGGGGCAAGCGCGGCAACGAACCGCCGGTCATGGGCGTGCGCGGGCGACACCAGCAGCAACGCGTCATAGCCAGGTATCGCACCCTTGGGGTCGGACAGCACCGCCAACCGGTCGGCGGCGATCCGGCCATCGGACGAGAACGCCGAAATGACATCGACATCGCCGCTTTCCAGCGCCCGGTACATGAAGGTGGGGCTGTATGAGCGGCTTGCCGCAAAGCGCAGCCCATAGGCGGCCTGAACCGCTTGCCACTCGGGCCGACGCAGGAATTCCAGATCGGAGCCCAGCCGCAGCCCCGGCGCTTGTCGGGCCAGATCGGCAAGCGAGGCGATGCCGCGCGCGCGCCGGGTCTCCCCGCGCATGGCAAAGACATAGGCGTTTTCAAAACCAAGCGGGCCGATCACCCGCACGCCACTGGTCGCCGTAGTCCAGGCACCGATTGCGGCGATCATCGCCGGGCGCGCCACGATGTCCGGTCGCCTCATCTCGTTGGTCCACAAGGTCCCGGCATAATCGACATAGACATCAATGTCCCCGGCGGCCAACGCACGATAGATCACCGCCGAACCGAGCCCCTGGGAATAGTGCACAGTATAGCCCGAAGCCTCGAGCCGATCGCCGATCAGTGCT
>JAYUBN010000176.1:0-11632 GCA_043740855.1 Sphingomonadales bacterium
CCAACGGGCATTGGCGACCAGCTCATAGCCGGCGCCGATGTCCAGCACGAGATGCCGGATGCCCGAGGCGAAATGGTTGAAAAAGCACCAGCTGATGCCGATCAGCACAATCATGCCGTACCAGCTGCCCGCCTGATGGGCGAAGACCGCATAGGCCTCTGGTCCCGCCGCCAGCGCACCCAGCCAGCACAACAATGTCGCCAAACCGGCAACAGCCATGCCGTTGCCGGAAACCCGGTGCAGGATCGAGACGAGCATTGCGGGTCCCCAGCGCCATATCTCCAGGTGCGGAGAAAGCGGCCGGGCGGTTTTGGACGGGCTGGCTTGGGCCATGCAGAGAGAGTCCCTTTGATCCGGAAACGCGGACTCCACGGCCCGCACCCCTTTCCCTTAGCCATATCATCCGCCTGTGCAAGCGTCCGCCTGACGTAAAATCATCCCGCGCTTGGCGATCGTGCGCCCGGCGTTTATGGGGCCTGCATGACCCAAGCCCCGGACGAAAGCTGGAAAATCACCATCCTGGGCGCGCGCTCCCAGATCGAAGCTGCGCTGGTAGCGCACGAAGACGCCGTGGACTGGGATCCTGAAACCGTGCTGTCGGGCAGCGAACTGGCCGACGACCAGCCTGAAGACTGGCGCCTCGAGGTTTATTTCGCGCGTCGTCCCGGCGCTGCCGACCGGCAGGCCATTGCCGCGCTATTCGCCGGTGCGCCCCCCCCGATGGCGCTGGAACGGTTACCCGACAACGATTGGGTGACGCTGAGCCAACAAGGCCTCGCGCCGATCCGCGCGGGCCGGTTCCATGTCCATACCCCCGATCACCCGCCACTGGGCGAATCCGGCGTCAGGGATTTCTGTATTCCCGCCAGCCAGGCCTTCGGTACCGGCCAGCACGCGACGACGGCGGGCTGCCTGGAAATGCTGAGCATGATGAAGTCGCAAGGTACGCTCGCGCGTAATATCGCCGATATCGGCACGGGCACCGGATTACTGGCATTTGCGGCAATGACGCTGTGGCCGCGCGCGCTCGTCACGGCCAGCGACATCGACGCCGCCTGTATCTCGGTGGTGCTGCGCAATCTGGCCTTGAACGCCGTGCCGATGGGCTCCGCCCCCGGCCAACTGACCATGATCGAAGCCGCCGGCATGGATCATCCTTTGCTGCAAGCGCGCGCGCCATACGATTTGCTGATCGCCAACATCCTGGCCGGGCCGCTGATCGAACTGGCCCCGGATTTCGCCGAGGCGCTGGTCCCCGGCGGACAATTGCTGCTGGCGGGACTGCTCACCACGCAGGAGGCAGCAGTGCGTGCCGCTTGCCGCCGCGCCGGGCTGCGACTGGCCGCGCGCAGCACCCGCGGCGATTGGTCGATCCTGTGGCTGCGCAAGCGCCGGTCATTCAGGAACTGAATTTAGCAGGCTAATTTTGCGGTCGCGTCGCTTTTGCTGGCGCCTCGCTTCCGGGGTCCGAGCGTTTTTGTATAAATTTCTATGGTGACCTCTGTTGCAAAGGACTGACGGTAATCGCGCAGTAACCGATCTGGATTTGATCCAAACAGCATGGGTAACTGGGATTTATAGTGATAAATCAGATTTTTCTTTTGTTTCACGACCGCATTGCTCAATTCGATCAGGTTCACTTTGCCACAATATGGCTTGGTCCTGGCGCGCTCGCGCAGGGCATTACTGATGACAAGTGAGCCATAAACCAGCGCGAACAGTTTTTTCCCCCGGGGAAATGGTGCCATCCGCCGGCCCAGATATCTCAAAATATCTGCACCATTTGTTCTGAACGCTTTTACATGACTGTCGCGTTCAAATTCCACACGGCTGAGCAGCGCGGTGTAGGATTGATTGCGGATAAAACGCAGCCAGCAATATGGAACATCTTCGTATAGCACGATTTTGTCGAGCACGCCTTCGTCCAAAAGGCTGAACGCGACCGCTCTGCAGGCCAGGTGATCGACATGATTTCCGAACCCAGCGGGAAAGTAGAACGTAGCATCAGGATATTTTTCACAGTAGTGCAGAATTTTTTGGTATATTTTTGCTATGACAACACTGTCATTTAATCGATTTAATATCTGAAAAGGAAATTTATTGCGTAATATTGCTTCCGGAATATTCAGCCATTCCGCTGAAATTTTCAGATATTCCCACGCCGACTGATCTTCAGTAACCCGTGAATGGCTGATTGAACCGTGAAATAATTTGCCATCCTGATTTATTTTGTCAATTTCCGCGGAAATTTCAGACGCAAATACGTTGAGTACCATGGAATCGCTGGCGTGCGCAGAGTTGGAAATTATTTGGCCGCCACACGACAGGGCGACATCATCAGAATGGGGCGAGACATAGATATGCTTCATTACGATCGCCTCGCCCCGGCTGTCCCGGAAAAACTTTTGACTTGGTGCCATGCAACACCCGGAACTCCGCTGCCGAACCGATTTACCGTCATTTTGAAATTGTGCCATGCGTGGTTACGGCCGTCCGATCAATGTGCTAGCCCGGAATACGACCCATTATTGTCGTCTGGAGCGTCAGAACTTGCGCTTTCTTTTTACGTGCATACCCGGCCTTGGACACTTCAATCCGATGGCGCCGCTTGCCCATGCCTTGAAAAATGCGGGCCACGACGTCGCCTTTGCGACTGCGCCCTGCTTCGCCGAGGTTGTCACCCGCGCCGGTCTGGAATGCATTTCCGCCGGAATGGATTGGGACGAACAGCGCCTGCTGGAGACGGTTCCCGAACTGCGTCCGGTAACGAAGATGTACCGGGGCGAATGGATGATGAACAACATCTTTCTGGATCGCTCACCGCGACAGATGATTCCCGATCTGCTGACGATCATCGCTGCATGGCGGCCCGATTTGATCATCGCGGGTTCGTTGGAGTTTGGCGGTGCGCTTGCTGCCGAAAAAGCGGGCCTGCCCTACGCCAGGGGTAACTACACGGTTCGGTGGCACCGCTGGCTGCTGCAACATGCAGTAGGACCTCGCATGGCCCGGCTCCGCCAAGGCGCAGGGCTGCCTGCGGACCCTGAATTGACGGCTTTCGGTCGTTATCTCGATTTATGCTTTGCGCCTCCGTCATGGACATTCGAAAGCGCGCTGCTGCGCCCGGCCCTGACGCGGCTGGTTTATGGCAAAGTACTGAGCCGTCATTTGCCGCTGCGCCAACGCCTGTGGGGCCTGCGCGCGATGCTGGTTCAGCGGCTGTTCGCGCGCGCATTGCGGTTGCACCCCGAGCATGGCGTCGTCAGCCCGACCACACATTTTATCGGAGAGGCCGAGCATCCTGCCTTGCCAGGCCCCGCGTGGTTCCAGGAGATGCCCCGGCAACCCACCATATTTGTCAGTCTCGGCACGGTATTAAGCGCAGAATATCCCGATATTTTCGACAAAATCCTGACTGGCCTGCGCGATCAGCCGGTCAATTTGGTCATGACCATGGGCGGCAAAAGCGATCCTGCCCGGTTTGGCGCCCAGCCGCCAAATGTCCGGATCGTGCGTTTCATGACCCAGGACGAATTGGCAGAGTTGTTGCCGCATGTGGACCTTTGCATCAATCATGCCGGCTACAGTTCGGTCATGGAAGCTCTGCTGCGCGGCATCCCGCTGGTCCTGCTGCCGCTGGTATCCGACGCGCCCATGAACACCCAGATGTGTCTGGCCAATGGCGTCACCCCGGAACTGCCTGCCGAGGTGTGGGGCCTCAGTCCCAAGGGCTTGCCCATTATCCGGGCTGAAAAGCTCACCCCGGCGATGATCCGCGACGCGGCGATGCAGGCGTTGCAGCACCCCGGCTTTCGCAGCGCCGCCCGCAAGATGCAAAAGGAACTGTCACAACGAAGCGGCTTGGACGTCGCGGTCAGGCTGCTCGAACAGGTCGCGGTCGACAGTAAAGCCGGGCTGCAGATCTAAGCCGGAAAGACGCTAGCCCGCGGCCTTGACGATCTCGGCCCAGCCGGCTTCATCGATCACGCGGATGCCCAGTTTCTCCGCCTGTTTCAGCTTCGATCCCGCGCCTGGCCCCGCCACCACCAGATCGGTTTGCGCCGAGACCGAGCCTGCCGCCCGCGCACCCAGTCGCTCGGCCTGCGCCTTGGCTTCGTCGCGGCTGATCGTTTCCAGCTTGCCGGTGAACACCACGGTTTGCCCTGCGACCGGGCTGGGCAATGTCTCCACCACATAATCGGGCGGCGTAATCTCGCCCAGCAGATCCTCCCACACCGCGATGTTGTGCGCTTCGTGAAAGAAATCGCCGAGCGCCGCGATCACCGCCGGACCGACGCCCTCGATCGAAGCCAGTTCGGCCCCCGCCTCGGCATTCCCGGCCTCGGCATTTGCCGCCCCGGAATCGCCCGTGCGTGCGCGCTGCGCCACCTCGCGCAAGGCTGGCAGGCGGGCGAACCGCTTCATCAGGTCACGCGCCGTCACCACACCGACGTGGCGGATGCCCAGCCCGAACAGCAGCCGTGCAGCATCGGGCGCGCGCCGCGCCTCGATCGCTGCCAACAGATTGTCCACAGACTTGTCCTTCCAGCCTTCACGCCCGACAATCTCGCTGCGCCGCGTCTTCAGCCGGAAGATATCGGCCGGGCTTTCCAGCCAGCCAAGCCCGAAAAATTCGCTGATCGTCCGTTCGCCCAGCCCCTCTATATCAAGCGCGCCCCGGCTGACGAAATGGCGCAGCCGTTCGGTGCGCTGCGCCGGACAGATCAACCCGCCGGTGCAGCGCACATCGACTTCGCCCTCTTCGGCCACCGCTTCGCTGCCGCATTCGGGGCAATGATCGGGGAAGACATACGGATCGCGCGGCGTATCACGGGTGACGTTGTCCACCACTTGCGGGATGACGTCGCCGGCGCGTTGCAGCAACACCCGGTCACCCACCCGGACGCCCAGACGCGCGATCTCGTCGCGATTATGCAGCGTGACGTTGGCCACGGTCACGCCGCCAACCAATACCGGCGTCAGCCGCCCCACCGGCGTCAGCTTGCCGGTCCGACCGACCTGGACATCAATCGCCTCCAGCGTTGTCTCCGCGCGCTCGGCGGGGAATTTATGGGCAAGAGCCCAACGCGGTGCCTTTGCCATAAAGCCCAGCCGCCGCTGCCAGTCCAGGCTGTCGACCTTGTAAACCACGCCATCTATATCATAAGGCAGGTCAGCCCGCTGGCGCTGGATCAAGCGATAATGGTCCAGCATCTTTGCCAGCGAATCGCAGCGGACCAGTTGCGGCGATACCGGTACGCCCCAGCCGGCGATCACCTGCATCATCTCGAACTGGCTGGCAGCAGGCACCGCACTGGCCGCGCCCCAGCCGTGCGCCCAGAAACGCAGCGGGCGGCTGGCGGTGATTTTCGCATCCTTTTGCCGCAGCGACCCCGCCGCCGCATTGCGCGGATTGGCGAAAACCTTGTCGTCACGCGCAGCCTGCGCCGCATTGAGAGCGCGAAAATCCGCCTTGCTCATGAACACTTCGCCGCGAATCTCGAACAGCTCGGGGATCGGCGCGGCGTTCCCGTCCCGCATCAGCATTTGCGGAATATCGGCGATATGCGCGACATTGGGCGTAACGTCCTCGCCCATCAGACCGTCGCCCCGCGTCGCAGCGCGCACCAGCCGCCCATGCTCATAGCGCAGGCTGCACGACAAGCCGTCGATCTTGTCCTCGGCGGTCATTATCACCGGCGCGTCATCGGCCAGCGCCAGATAGCGACGCACCCGCGCGAAGAATTCGCCAACCTCCTCCTCGGTAAACCCATTATCCAGGCTCATCATCCGGACATCGTGGGTGACTTTCGCGAGCGGCGACGCGGTCACCTCATGCCCGACCGCGCGCGACGGGCTGTCCGCACGGACCAGTTGGGGAAACGCCGCTTCCAGCTCGGCATTGCGCCGCGCCAGCGCGTCAAACTCGGCGTCGGTCAGTTCCGGCGCATCGTCAGCGTGATAAAGCCGGTTGGCGCGCGCGATCGCCTTGGCCAGCCGCATGAGTTCATTGGCAGCTTCGGCTTCGGAAGCCCCACTCATACCCCCTCCAACAACCGATCGGCCTGCGCGCGCGCCTCCTCGGTGATCTCCGCGCCCGACAGCATCCGCGCGATTTCCTGGCGGCGCCCGACCGCGTCCAGCCGCACGACATCGGTCCGCGTCACTGTGCCTTCGGATGATTTGGCGATGACATAATGCGCCGTCCCGCGCGCCGCGACTTGCGGACTATGCGTCACCGCCAGCAACTGCCCGCTACCCGCCAGCCGCGCCAGCCGGTCGCCGATGGCGCTGGCTACCGCGCCGCCGACGCCGCGATCGATCTCGTCGAAAATCACCGTCGCGGCGCCGCCATCCTCGGCCAGTGCCACCTTCAACGCCAGAATGAACCGCGACAGCTCGCCGCCCGAGGCGATCTTGCCCAGCGCCGCAAAATCCGCGCCGGGATTGGTGGCGATCAGGAATTCCGCCGCGTCGATCCCGCCGGGCCCCCAGCGTCCTTCGGGCAAGCGCACCAGAGCCGTGCGAAACCGCGCGGCATCCAGCTTCAGCGGCGCCAGTTCAGCGGCCACCGCCGCGTCCAACCGTACCGCTGCAGCCACCCGCAGCACCGACAATGCCTCGGCCCGCGTGCGATACGTCAGCCCTGCCGACCGTGCCGCGTGTTCCAGCTCGACCAGCTGCGCCTCGCCGCCTTCGATGGCATCGAGTTCGCCGCGCATCGCCAGCGCTCGCTCCGGCAATTCGTCGACCGGGCAGCCATGCTTGCGCGCCGCTGCCCGCAATTCGAACAGCCGCGTCTCGATGCGGTCGAGCGCGGCTGGATCGTGGCTGAGTGCTTCGGCAGCGCGGTCGAGCCGCTCTTCGGCTTCGCTCGCCTCGATCACTGCGCGATCGAGCGCGGCCAGCGCCTCTGCCAACAGGTCATGCTCTGCGGCGATACGATCCAGTCGGCGGGCCGCGCTGCGCATCACGGCCAGCGCCGAATCCGATCCGGCCCACAAATGCCGCAATTCGTCGAGATCGCCGGTCAGCCGCTCGCCCTTCTGCATGAGCGCCCGCGCCTCGGATAGCTCAGCGTCCTCACCCGCGACGGGGGCCAATTGCGCCAATTCGTCGAGATACGCTTGCAGCAGCTCGCGGTCCTGCGACGCGCGCGCGACTTGCTCACGCGTCGCCGCCAACGCCTGCTCCGCCGCCCGCCACATGCGCCATGCTGCCTCGACGCCAGCGATGTCGCCGCGTGCATAGCGATCAAGCAGCGCCCGGTGCCCGCGCGGATTGACCAGCCCACGATCGTCGTGCTGGCCGTGCAATTCAACCAGCGCGGGCGCGAGTTCGCGCAGCAGCGCCGCGCCCACCGGCTGGTCGTTGACAAAGGCTTTGCTGGCGCCATCAGCGCGCAGCTGCCGTTTCAGGATCACCGGCTCGCCCGGCTCGATCTGTACGCCCGCTGCGTCGAGCACGGCGAGTAACGCCGTCGGCAAGGTCGCAAATTCAAAACTGCCGGTCACGCTGGCCCGGTCCGTACCGGCGCGGAGCAAGCCACTGTCGGCCCGCGCGCCCAGTACCAGCCCCAGCGCATCGAGCAGGATCGACTTGCCCGCGCCAGTCTCGCCCGTCAGCACACCCAGCCCGCTGCCGAACTCCAGGTCCAGCCCCTCGATCAGGACGATATTGCGGATGGCGAGACGAGTAAGCATGTTCCGGGCCGGTTCTAGCAGTTTGCTGAAAAAGGGCCACCGCCCGTTGTATTGCCGTTTTCCAGAAAGTTAGCCCGGATCCAGCCGGTGGAACATTCGCCCCGCCCGTCGATATGTGTCAGACAGTTGCAGGCGCGCTGGGTCGCCGTGCCGTATTAGTGGCAACAGCGGGAATTTTTACGATGATTTTGGGAGTTGTATTGGCTGGGGGAAAATCCAGCCGTTTTGGCAGCGACAAGGCGTTGGCCGAACTCGACGGGCACAGTTTGATTGCGCGCGCCGTCGATACGCTATCGGGGTGGTGCGAATATGTAGTGGTCGCCGGTCGCGCCATCGCCCCGGCGCCGACACTGCCCGATTGGCCGGCGCCGGGCATGGGGCCGCTGGGTGGGCTGGCCGCTGCACTCCATCTTGCACGCGACGAAAATTATGACGCGGTGCTATCGCTGGGCGTCGACAGCTACGGCCTGCCCGACAATTTACCCGAATGGCTCGACGCCGGGATGTCGCCCTGCTCCGCCGCCTTTATCGCCAGCCAGCCGGTCATCGGCTTGTGGCCGGTCAGCACAGTAGGCGCGATCGAGGCGATTTTGCAGGGCAGCGGAAGCCACTCCCTGCGGGCACTGGCTGCAATGACCGGGGCGCGGGCGGTGACGCTGCCATCTGCGCCCGCCAACATCAACACCCCTACCGATCTCGCCGCGATCCAGGCTGGCGGCTGACAACTCGCAGGGCTTCAGCAGCGGGCGGTCAGGCCCACTTGGTTCCCCCCGCATTTACCCCCATGCTCGACAGATAACGCTTGATGTTGCGTGCTGCCTGCCGGAGCCGCTGCTCGTTTTCGACCATGGCAATACGCACATAGCCCTCGCCATCTTCGCCATAGCCCACGCCCGGCGCCACCGCGACCCCGGCATGGGTGAGCAATTGCTTGCAGAACTCCAGACTGCCCATTTCCTTTAGCGCCGGAGGCAAGGGCGCCCAGGCGAACATCGACGCCTTGGGGCTGGGAATTTCCCAGCCGGCGCGACCAAACGCCTCGACCATGACGTCGCGGCGCTTTTGATACAGCTCGCGGTTGCGCTGGACAATGTCCTGCGGGCCATTCAGCGCGGCACAAGCCGCCGCCTGGATCGGGGTAAAGGCACCATAATCGAGATAGCTCTTGACCCTGGTCAAGGCCGCGATCAGCCGCGGGTTGCCAACCGCGAAACCCACCCGCCAGCCAGCCATCGAAAAGGTCTTGGACATGCTGGTGAATTCCACCGCTACATCCTTGGCGCCGGGCACCTGCAGGATCGAAGGGGTGGGATTGCCGTCATAATAAAGTTCGGAATAGGCCAGGTCCGACAACACCCAAACCTTGTTTTCCTTCGCCCAGGCCACCAGCCGCTCGTAAAATGCCAGGTCCACGGTCTCGGCCGTCGGATTTGACGGGTAATTGACGATCAGGATCGATGGTCGCGGTACGGTAAAGGCCATCGCCCGGTCCAGCGAGTGCCAGTAATTTTCGTCCGGCTTGCTCGGAACCGCGCGGATCGTAGCCCCGGCGATAATGAAGCCGAAGGTGTGGATCGGATAGGACGGGTTGGGCGCCAGCACGACATCGCCCGGCGCCGTCATCGCCGTGGCCATGCTCGCCAACCCCTCCTTCGAGCCCATCGTCATCACCACCTCGGTATCGGGATCGAGGTCAACGCCGAACCGGCGCGCATAATATTGCGCCTGCGCCTTGCGCACCCCGGGGATGCCCTTTGACGCGGAATAACCATGCGCGTCGGGCTTTTGTGCCACCTCGCACAGCTTGTCGATGACATGCGCGGGCGGCGGCAGATCCGGGTTGCCCATCCCCAGGTCGATAATGTCGCGCCCGGCAGCACGGGCGGCAGCACGCATGTCATTCACTTCGGCAATGACGTAAGGCGGCAGACGCTTCATGCGGTAGAATTCTTCGGGCATTGCACTTCCTGTAGAGATCGGGCCGGTTGAGACCGCTTTGGCTCCTGCGCCCAAAACGCTCGCAAGGCGAGATGCAAAAGCGCAACAAGTGAAACAGCGGCGTCCAAACGCGTTGACTGGGCCGACCACTGCAATAAATTGCTACGCTGACAAAACCCGATTAAGTTACGCTTTATCAGAATGGAGCGCCAGAATGAGCGATGAAAATGCCGCCGCCGGCTTTCCGGATTTGCTGGCGGGTCTGGTCAGGCTGACCAACGAACTGACACCACGGCTGATCGGCGAAATGTTGCCCGCTGCGGCAGCTCCACTCGCCGGCCTTGGCGATGCCGCGCATTGGGGCCGGGTAGCGGCGCAACTGCAAGCCATGTGGTTGGAATTCCAGAACGAACAGGCATTGATTTCCGCCGCCGCGCCATCCGCGCCAGGGGCCGATGCCGGGCAGTGGCAGGGTCTGGTGGGGCGTTGGTACGAGCAGATGCCTATGGCTAATCCCGAAGCGCAAAAGCAACTCTGGGACGAAACCTTCGCGCTGTGGCAAGGCGTGCTCGGCCAGTACGGCCTTGGCGCGCTGGCCGGTGGCTCGGAACATGCCGCCGCCGCAACACCCGCTGTCCTGCCCCGCTTTGACAAGCGCTTTGCCGACAGCCTTTGGCAGCAACCGTTTTACGCCCTCATCCATCAGAGCTATCTGCTGATGGCCGAACAGATCACGACACTTACTGACAACCTGCACAGTGGCGATCCTGCAAAGAAGGAGCAGCTGCGCTTTGCCACGCGCACGCTGCTCGACGCGCTCAGCCCCGATCATTTTCCGCTGACCAACCCTTTGGTGCTCGAACGCGCGGTGGCCAGCGGAGGCGATAGCCTGGTGACCGGAATGCGACACCTGTTGGCCGACCTGCGACGCGGGCAGCTGACCCATACCGACCCCTGCGCCTTCCGGCTGGGCGAAAACATCGCCGTCACCCCCGGCAAGGTGGTCTATGAAAGCCCGTTGTTCCAGCTGATCCAGTATAGCCCTGCCACCGAAAACGTCCTGGCAGTGCCGCTTGTGATCTTTCCCCCCTGGATCAACCGGTTTTACATCCTCGATCTCAATGCAAAGAAAAGCTTTGTGCAATGGGCGGTGGCGCAAGGCATCACCGTGTTCATGGTGTCGTGGAAATCAGCCGATACCAGCATGGCCGACGTGATCTGGGACGATTACATCCGTTCACAGATCGAGGCGATCGAGGTTGTACGCGCGCGATTGAACGTGCCCGCCGTGCACGTCGTGGGCTATTGCGTGGCGGGGACGACGCTTGCTGCGACATTGGCGATATTAAGCCGGCTGGGTCAGGCCGCGATCGTCAAGAGTGCCACCTTCCTGACTGCGCAGGTCGATTTCGAACATGCGGGCGATCTCAAGCTGTTCGTCGATGATCAGCAAATTGCGGCCATTGGCAAGCTCGCGCCGGAGGGATACGTCGATGGCCGTTACATGGCCGCGACTTTCAACCTGTTGCGCGGTAACGACCTGATCTGGAACTACGTGATTCACAATTACCTGCTGGGCGAGAAATACACTGCCTTTGATCTGCTGCACTGGAATGGCGATACCACTAATCTGCCAGTAAAATGGCATCAGGCCTATTTGCGCGATCTTTACCGGGACAACCGGCTGGTGGTGCCGGACTCGTTAAGCGCCGGGGGCACGCCGATCGACCTGCGCCGCATCGCTACCCCGTGCTATATCCAGGCAGGGCGCGAGGATCACATCGCCCCTGCGACAAGCGTCTGGCGGCTCACCCGGCAACTCACCGGACCATGGACATTTCTGCTCGCGGGGTCCGGCCACATTGCCGGCGTGGTCAATCCGCCCGCCGCCAACAAGTATCAATACTGGATTAACCCCCAGCCTGGCGACACATTGGACAGCTTTATCGAAAACGCCAGCGAGCACCCCGGAAGCTGGTGGCCGCACTGGG
>JAYUBN010000177.1:0-11489 GCA_043740855.1 Sphingomonadales bacterium
AGGGGCGCAATCTCGCCCCCCGTGGATGCCGCAGGAACGCCGATGGCAAAACATGCCGAAGAGCTCAGTCCGGGCACGGCGCCCCCCGCCGACTCGACCCCGACGCGCATCAGCTGCGCCAGCAATTCAGCCGTACCCAGCCGGATCGCGGCGATGTTGGCGAGCGACAGGGGCAGTTCACCGCTCAGTTCCGTGGTGCCCCCTGCGGGCAGGCTGTCGAGATAGTGGCAAAGCGGCAGCTCCTCCGGATCGAATATGGCTGGATGGTCGGGCGGTATCCCAAGCCCTGCCGTGGCCAGATCGGCGCGAATGATCAGCGGCCCCAGCGCCTCCGCCCCGCGATTGCCTAGCTGCAAACGATAATGCAGTGCGGCATGCCCGAGCGTCAGTATGACGCGGGTCGGCTGGCAGTTTATGGTCAGCGGGCTGGTGGTCATTTGCAGCGGGGAAGTGGCAGAGACGAACCGCGCCGCGCCCGTGTCGGGAGTAGAAAAAGCCATCGCCACGAACCGCGCGCGCGCTGCCAGGTCCGCGCCCCGTGGTGCGGCAGGCGGCACGGCCAGCAAATCAGGACGGCAATCCATCGCAGGCTCGGCAAAGTCCAGCGTTGCGGCGGAAGCGGCGGCGGTTGGCCAAGCCGCGCCGGGTGAGGGCGCGCGCGCTGCATGGGGCAACGCTTCATCCACGGCCCTTCCCCAAAACTCGCCAAAGTCGCCCAGGTCCACCGAAATCCGGCGCCAGCGCGGAATACGCCTGTGGATAATCCATGCCGCGAATCCGGCGAAAACGGCGATGAGCGAGCATTGCAAGGCTACGGCAACAGCAGCCCCGGCAATTGGCACGGCCGGGAGCCAGTCTGCGAACCATGCCGGCCCGATCACGTGGACTGCCTGAAATCGGGGCCCCACCGAACCAGGTCCCGGGCAGGGTTCTGGGCAGGCGAACGCAAAAACACTGCACCGTGCGTCATAAGGAGATACCGCTCGCCCCCCGCAAGCCGCTGAGACGCGGCCAGGCGTTGTTGCCCATTTCCACGTAGCCGCCGGACCGCTGGAAGCCCAACGAGGGTTGGTCCGATCCGGTGGCTTGTACTCGCGCTGCGATAGCGGCATGGCAGTCAGCATGAGCCCTCCCGCCCCATTCCCATCCGTTCCGCTGCATCTGGGGCGCCCCAGTACTCTGCCAGGGTCGCCCGATGCGGCAGTGCTTGATTACGTGCCCAATCCGCGCAGCGCGGCACTTTATCTGGTGCGCTTTGCCGCGCCGGAATTCACGTCGCTGTGTCCGGTCACCGGCCAGCCCGATTTTGCGCATTTGGTCATTGATTATGCCCCCGACCGGATGATCGTCGAATCAAAATCACTGAAGCTGTTCCTGGGCAGTTTTCGGCAGCACGCCGGCTTTCACGAGGATGTCACGGTGGGGATTGGCCAAAGACTGGAGGCGGAAATGAAACCAAAATGGTTGCGTATTGGCGGTTACTGGTATCCGCGCGGCGGTATCCCTATCGATGTGTTCTGGCAAAGCGGAGCGCCGCCCGCTGGTCTCTGGGTCCCCGACCAAGGCGTAGCCACTTATCGGGGGCGGGGGTGAAGGCGAATTTGGCAATGGGTTGTGGCACCGGCCACAGGCGCGGGAAAGATTGCTTTATGGAAGCCACTCTGGGCTAAGGATGGGCTTGCGATGACAGAAGCTGTGCAACAGAGCGAAGACGTACTGGCACCGATCGTGACCGCAATCGCGGCCGCTCCGGTTACCGGTCCCGCTGCATCAGAGCGCTATTTCAATCGCGAACTTTCGTGGCTCGCCTTCAACCAGCGGGTATTGTCCGAAGGCCGCAATGCCAATTACCCCTTGCTGGAACGGCTGCGCTTTCTGTCTATTTCGGGGAATAACCTCGATGAGTTCCTGATGGTCCGCGTGGCCGGGCTGGCCGGGCAAGTGCGCAGCAAGGTCGAGGAAGTCTCGGTCGACGGGCTGTCTCCGGCCCAGCAACTGGCAGCGACTCATGAGGGAGTAATCCGCCTGGAGGCGGTTCAGCAGGACATCTGGACCGAATTGCGCGGCGCGCTGGCGGATGAGCGCATCTCGATCATCGGCGAAGGTCCGTTGGAACGCGGGCAGGCGCGCTGGCTGGAAACCTATTTCCTGAACCAGATGCTGCCCGTGATCACGCCGCAGGCGATCGATCCGGCGCATCCGTTCCCCTTCATCGCCAACCAGGGCATGGGCGTGATGATGTCGCTGACCCGGCAGTCCGACGATATGCGGATCATGGAAATGGTGCTGATCCCGCAAGCCCTGCCGCGTTTTGTGCGATTGCCGGGCGATTCGGCGACTTATATCAGCATAGAGGATATGCTGTGCCGGCATGCCACGCTGCTGTTTCCGGGTTTTTCGATCGGAGGTCACGGCGTATTTCGCGTGTTGCGCGACAGCGACCTTGAAGTTGAGGAAGATGCCGAGGATCTGGTGCGCTATTTCCGCACCGCGCTCCAGCAGCGCCGGCGCGGATCGGTGATCATGCTGCAATTGCAGACCAATTTCGATCCCGAGGCGGAGCAGTTGCTGCGCGAACAATTGCGGCTTGATCACGCCATCGTCATCAAGACCGACGGACTGATCGGCGCTTCCGGTTTGTCGGTAATCGTCGAGGAGGCACGCCCCGACCTCAAGTTCGAGCCTTACAGCCCCCGCTTTCCCGAGCGGGTGATGCAACATGATGGCGATTGTTTCGCGTCGATCCGCGAAAAGGACATGATCATCCACCACCCTTACGAAAGTTTTGAGGTCGTGGTCGATTTTCTGCGGCAGGCGGCGGCCGACCCCGATGTGATCGCGATCAAGCAGACGCTGTACCGCGCCGGCAAGCAATCGGCGGTGATCGCCGCGCTGATCGCGGCGGCTGAAGCGGGAAAGTCAGTGACTGCGGTAGTCGAGCTCAAGGCGCGCTTCGACGAAGAACAGAACCTGCTATGGGCCAGCCAGCTCGAACGCGCTGGGGTCCAAGTGATCTATGGCTTCCTGGACTGGAAGACCCATGCCAAAGTGTCGATGGTGGTGCGCCGCGAGGCTGAGGGCTATCGCACCTATTGCCACTTCGGCACCGGCAATTACCATCCGGTCACGGCGCGGATTTACACCGACCTGTCGTTTTTCACCGCCGATCCCGAACTGGTGCGGGACGCCGGGCAAGTATTCAATTTCATCACCGGCTATGTCGAGCCGCGCGCCGTGTCGCAAATGGCGATAGCACCGGTTTCGCTGCGCGAGCGGATTTACCAGATGTGCGATCAGGAAATCGCCAACGCGGCCAAGGGCAAGCCGGCGATGATCTGGATCAAGCTCAATTCGCTTACCGATCAGGGTGTGATCGACCGTTTGTACGAAGCCAGCCAGGCCGGGGTCGACATCAGCCTGGTGGTGCGCGGAATCTGTTGCCTGCGGCCCGGAATTCCCGGTCTGTCGGAAAATATCATGGTCAAATCGATCATCGGCCGCTTTCTCGAACACAGTCGCATCTGGGCGTTCGGCAATGGTGCGGCGCTGCCCAATCCCAAGGCGCACGTGTTTATTTCGTCGGCAGACGGCATGAGCCGCAATCTTGATCGCCGCGTCGAAGTGATGGTGCCGATCTGCAATGAGACGGTCCATGACCAGGTGCTTGATCAGGTGATGGTGGCCAATTTGCTCGATACCGAGCAAAGCTGGCTGTTGCAGTCCGACGGCAGCTATGTCCGCGCCGAAGCGGGTAAGCGGCCATTCAATTGTCACCGCTATTTCATGACCAATCCGTCGCTGTCCGGGCGCGGCGCGGCACTGACCTCCGGTCGCAAGGTGCCCAAGCTGGCGTTGCGGCGTGGCGGGGTCTGACAAAAACGCATGTTGCTGCGAAAATTTTCAGAAGCATCCCCAGCAGCGTCTGAGGCTGAACCGCGAGTACAAGTCGTGAACGAAGACCAGCGGGCCATCATCGATATCGGTTCAAACACAGTCCGGCTGGTGATTTTCGGCGGTCCCGCGCGGGCGCCGGTGACGCTGTACAACGAGAAGGTCACCGCCCGTTTGGGACGCGGCGTCGCCGAGGATGGCCGGCTCTCGGCCAAGTCGATGCGGGTCGCGCTGGCATCGCTGGCGCGCTATGCTGCCTTGCTGCGGTTGCGCGGAGCGGCGGATGTGGAATGCGTCGCCACAGCGGCGGTGCGCGATGCCACCAATGGCGCGATATTCCTGGCCCGGATCGCCGAGCTGGGCTTGGCGCCCCGGCTGTTGTCGGGCGAAGACGAGGCGCTGACCGGCGCGCAGGGCGTGCTGGCAGCGTTTCCGGGCGCGCATGGCATGGTGGCCGATCTTGGCGGCGGCAGCCTGGAGCTGACCGATGTGGCCGAAAGCCGTTGTACGCACGGCGTTAGCATGCCGCTGGGTACGCTGCGGCTGCCGCAGTTGCGGTGCGGCGGCGCCGAGAATTTTTCCAGGCGGGTGCGCAAGATGCTTGGCGCTGCCGAATGGAGCGGCGTGCAGGACCAGGATCTTTACCTTGTCGGCGGATCGTGGCGGGCTTTGGCGCGCTATGCCATGGACCGCGAAGACTGGCCGGTCGATGATCCGCATGGCTATGAACTGGCCCCGCTGGCCGCGTTGAAATTGGCGCGCAGCCTGATGGCGGTGCAAAGCCACGATGGACGCGCAATGCAGGCCGCGTTGGCGCGCGCAAACAGCGATCAGCCGCGGATGGATTTGCCAGCGCCTCATCTTAAAAACGCGCTCCCCAAAAGCGGGCTGGTCAAAGGCGGGCCGGCCAAAAGCGGGCTTGGTGCGGTGTCGGGTATTTCAACAGCGCGGCTCGCCAGCCTGCCCGATGCCGCAGCCTTGCTGGGTGTACTGGTACGGGAGTTAAAGCCGGCGCGGTTGATTTTCTCGTCATGGGGTCTCCGCGAAGGCCTGCTGGCCTGTCGCTTCTCGCCCGAGGTGCGCGCGCAGGATCCGCTGGTCGTCGCGGTTGCCGACTTTGTGGAAGGGCTGGGTCACGGCTTGCCCGCTGTTGCTCGTCTTGTCGCGGACTGGACCCGGTGCGTTGCGGTCTTGGCACGCCCCGATCTCGGTGCCGGTGACGAGCCACTACGTCTGGACGGGGCACGCCCCGACGACGAACCACTGCGTCTGGCTGCCACCATGCTGGCGCTGGCCTCGATGCGCAGCGAGCCCAATCGGCGTGCGGAACAAGGAACCGACTGGGCGCTGCGCAAACGCTGGATCGGGGTGAACGCCGAAGGACGAGCGATGCTGGCGCTGGCGGTACGAGCAAATAATGGCCGGGGGGCAATCCCCGGCGAATTGCTGCGTCTTGCGCCCGCACAGCGCCTGCGTCAGGCTCAGGCGTGGGGCCTGGCGACGCGGCTGTGCCGGCGCTTCACCGGCCCATCCGCCGAGGCGCTGGCCGCTACCGCCCTGACTATCGAAGACCACCGGCTGGTCCTGCACGCGCGGGATGACATGGCGGTGCTGTATAGCGATACCGTGGCGCGAGATCACCGCTGGCTGGCGGAAACCTTGGAGCTGGAAGCGCATTTTACGGTGGATTGAACGAATCGACCCCGGTTGCCGCTGTCATCGAAATGACGCCGGTCCGTCATGCTGACGCAACCTGACGCCGCTACTGCGAAGCTGAAACAAGCTAAGGAAAAGCGATGTTTGGCACTGAAGGCGAGCTTCTGGCTGGGCTGCTTCCCGGTACAGCCGGCGGGGAAGCCGGCAAGGCCGGCTTTGGCCGCATCCCGGATTGGCTTAACCTGCCCGAACCCCGGGGATTTCGTCCCAAGCGCCGGTACCGCACAGTCTGGATCTCGGACGTGCACCTGGGCACACGCGGTTGCAACGCTCCGATGCTCGTGGATTTTCTGCGCTCGATCGAATGCGAAACGTTGTTCCTGGTTGGCGATATCGTCGATGGCTGGCGGTTGCGCAGGGGCTGGTACTGGCCCGACTCCCATAACGAAGTGGTTCGCCGTATCCTGAAAATGGCGCATCGCGGCACCAGGGTGGTTTTCGTCGCCGGCAATCATGACGAAATGCTGCGCGACTATGCCGGAATGAGCTTTGGCGGGGTTGAGCTGGTGTTGGAGGCCGAGCATGTCACCGCAGACGGCAAGCGCTTGCTGATTACCCATGGCGACAGCTTCGACGGCGTGGTGCTGTACGCGCGCTGGCTCGCCTTCCTTGGCGACGCTGCCTACAGCTTGCTGCTGCGCGCCAACATCGTCTTCAACCTTATCCGCCGCCGGCTGAAACTGCCGTACTGGTCACTGTCGTCCTACATAAAGAAGCGCGTGAAAAATGCGGTCCAGTTCGTCTGCAGCTTTGAAGACGCGGTGGCGCGCGAGGCGCAGACCCGGGGTTACGATGGCATCGTGTGCGGGCATATCCATTGCGCAGAGATCCGCACCATTGGCGATATCACCTACTACAACGACGGCGACTGGGTCGAAAGCTGCACTGCCCTGGCCGAGGATGCCCAGGGTGTGATCCGGATCATCGACTGGTCGCGCGAAATGGCAACCGAGCATCGGTCGCTGAGGGACAGCGCTGCAGCGCCGGCGGCAGTGGCAGTGGCGCAAAAACTGGAAGCCGCAGAATGAACGCGCTGGCCAAGATGCCGAGCTTCCCGTTGGCGCAGCAGTCGATTTCCCCGCTGAAAATCGCAATTGCGACTGATGCCTGGTATCCGCAAATCAATGGGGTGGTGCGGACGCTGGGTGCTACCGTGGCCGAGCTCGACCGGCGCGGGCATGAGGTTGAACTGATCACGCCCGAGCGTTTTCTGACGGTTCCGATGCCAGGTTATGCCGCGATTCGGCTGGCGATGGCGCCGCGTTTTTCGGCGCGCCGGATGCTTGACGACTTCAAGCCGGATATCGTCCATATCGCCACCGAAGGTCCGATCGGGTGGTCGGCACGCGGTTGGTGCAAGTCGCGCGGCGTGCCATTTACCACCGCTTTTCACACCCGCTTTCCCGAATATGCCGCGCTGCGGACCGGAATCAGTGCCGAGCGGTTCTGGCCGATCATGGCGCGCTTTCACAGCGCATCGCGCGGTGTGCTGGTGGCGACGCAAAGCCTGGCCGACGAACTGGCGCGGCGCGGGATCGCGCACACCCGGGCCTGGAGCCGGGGTATCGATGGTTGGCAATTCCGGCCCGATGGCCCGACCTTGCCCGCCCTCGCCGATCTGCCGCGCCCGATCCTGCTCAATGTAGGCCGCGTTGCACTGGAAAAAGGGCTCAGTGCCTTTCTCGACGCCGACGTTCCCGGAACCAAGGTGGTCGTGGGCGATGGTCCGGCGCTGGAGGAATTTCGGCGCCGTTATCCCGATGCGCATTTCCTCGGCAGCCTCGCCGGCGAAAGCCTTGCGGCGGCTTATCGCAGCGCCGATTGCTTCGTTTTCCCCAGCCGCACCGATACCTTCGGGCTCGTGGTGATCGAAGCGCTGGCCTGCGGGTTACCAGTGGCGGGTTTCCCTGTGCCCGGCCCGATCGACATCGTCGGAGCAGAGGGACGCGGCGTGGACGGCGCCATGCCGGCGACGATCGCGGTACTGGACGACGATCTGGGCCAGGCGATCCGCGCGGCATTGCGGCTGGACCGCCGCGCCGCCGCCGTGTTCGGCTCGCGTTTTACCTGGGAACGCGCCACCGATCAATTCCTCGCCGCGATCACCCAGGCGCTCCACCGGCCGCCGGCCGTTGCGGAACCCGCGCCGGCTTGAGGATTGCTGTTCCTCTCCCGGGTACGCGAGGATCCCGGGGATGGGCAGGGTCCGACGCCGTTATTCGCCTGCGTAAACGTCCACCCCCGACCCCTCTAGCAAGCGGGACGGGAATTGCTCAGGCCCGGCTTCGCTTGCGACGTCCGGAGGGAACAATTGCGCCTACGGATTGTTTGGCGACCGTAAGATAGCAAGTAGTAATTGCCGTTCGATTGGCGTTTCGCGGCAGGAAGGAATCGCTATGAGATATTCCTTGGCTTTCGCCGGCATAGCCGCCGCAGCCCTTTCGCTCAGTGCCTGCGTTGATGAGATCCATGGCCGCGACGGCGTCGCCTGGGACGGTCCATACGCTTACGATGGCTGGTATGACGGCTATTACGGCAACGTTTATGATGGCTATTGGGGTGATGACGACTATTTCTACTACCGCCATGGCGATAACGATCATCGCTATCATCGCGGTGACCGCGGCCATTTCGCCCGTGGCGACTCGGCGCCCCGTGGCAATTACCAACATTTGCAGGGCAGCATCAATCAGCACCGGAACGGCGTTCGGATGCCGCATTTCTCGGGCACCGGCAGCGGTATGGATCGTGGCGAAAGAAATCACGTACGTCACTGACCTACGGATCTTTGCAAGTTTTGTTTGCTCTGGTGTCGCGGGATGGGTTTTGGAAGCATCGCGCGCACGGTGATGTTGGGCCTTCGTGGCACTAATGCTGGCCAGACGTCTGGCAACAGGATAAGTTTGGCTAATGCATGGGAGAAAAACGATGGGCGGTCTGTTTAACAGCGTGATGCGCGGGATCAGTACCTTGATCGGTTTGCTGATGACCGCAATGGGCGGTATCTGGATGCTTCAGGGATTCAACATCGCTTTCCTCAACAGTTTCATGGCCGGTGAATTGCGCTGGGCATTTTATGGTGCGATCCTGGCCGCGGTGGGCATCGGCCAGATTATCTGGAGCAACACCCGCCAGCGTTGATTGCCGCGCATCGCAGACACAGCTTGACCCGGCGCGCTGATCGCACTACTGGCGCATCCTTCCAGACGGGGCCTCAGGGTCCGGTCCGGCGACAGAGCTGAACATTGGCGGTGCATGCACGCATTTATTCCTCAGGAATTTCGTGCACCAACTGTCAAAGTAACCCGGCGCTCACGGCATCGGGTGGAGTGTTTCGGGTTTACACGATGCAGCGGTGATTTGCCTCAAGCGAATCGCAGGTCTCTGGCGTCGTAGGGCAGTCGATCTCGCTTCACCTTTCGCCTGATAGCGCCACAACCCAGGTGAAGAATCCTTCATGCCTACTATCAATCAGTTGATCCGCAAGGGTCGCGTCCCGCAGAAGGCCAAGAGCAAGGTCCCGGCGATGGAGCAGAACCCGCAGAAACGCGGAGTTTGCACGCGCGTTTATACAACGACGCCTAAGAAGCCGAACTCGGCGCTGCGCAAGGTTGCCAAGATTCGCCTCACCAATCAGCGCGAGGTGATTTCTTACATCCCCGGTGAAGGTCACAATCTGCAGGAGCACTCGGTGGTGCTCATTCGCGGCGGCCGCGTTCGCGACCTTCCCGGTGTGCGCTATCACGTGCTGCGCGGCGTCCTCGACACCCAGGGTGTCAAGAACCGCAAGCAGAGCCGCTCGAAGTACGGCGCCAAGCGTCCCAAGTAAGGCTGGCTACCGGTTCCGGCCTGCTCCCTCTGCCCAGTCGCACTCATGTGCATGACTGGGGTGACCGGGCAAAGGGAGCGGGCCGGAAGCGACTATTCCGAAGGAATCAGAGAAAATGTCACGTCGTCGTCGTCCCGAAAAGCGGGAAATCCTGCCTGATCCCAAGTTCAAGGATCAGATCCTGTCCAAATTCATGAATAACCTCATGATGGACGGCAAGAAGTCGGTTGCAGAAAGCATCGTCTATGGCGCGATGGAAACCATGCAGACGCGCGCCAAGGCCGATCCGATCCAGTTGTTCCACGATGCGTTGAACAATGTGAAGCCGCAGATCGAAGTGCGCAGCCGCCGCGTCGGCGGGGCCACGTATCAGGTCCCGGTTGAAGTCCGTACCGAGCGCGCCCAGGCACTGGCGATTCGCTGGCTGATCACCGCAGCGCGTAACCGCAGCGAAACAACGATGTCTGCGCGCCTGTCGGCGGAATTGCTCGATGCGGCCAACAACCGCGGCAATGCCGTCAAGAAGCGCGAAGATACCCACCGTATGGCTGATGCCAACCGGGCGTTCAGCCACTATCGTTGGTAAATTGCTGACAGGGTTCATTAGCCTGTCACAAAGCTAAACCTAAGGGCGGGGGGTCGGCAGCGACCTCCTTCCAGCTTTTTTCGAGGAACTTCCCATGGCCCGCAGCCATCCGCTCTCGATGTATCGCAATATCGGCATCATGGCGCATATCGACGCCGGCAAGACGACGACGACCGAGCGCATCCTGTTCTACACCGGCAAATCCTACAAGATCGGCGAAGTCCACGACGGCGCCGCGACCATGGACTGGATGGAGCAGGAACAGGAACGCGGAATCACGATTACGTCGGCGGCAACGACCTGTTTCTGGGGTGATTACCGAATCAACATCATCGATACCCCCGGCCACGTCGATTTCACCATTGAAGTCGAGCGTTCGTTGCGCGTGCTCGACGGCGCTGTGGCCTGTTTTGACGGTGTCGCGGGCGTGGAGCCGCAGTCGGAAACGGTGTGGCGTCAGGCTGACAAATATGGCGTGCCGCGGATGTGCTTTATCAACAAGCTCGACCGGACCGGCGCTAATTTCAAATATTGCGTTCAGTCGATCATCGATCGTCTGGGCGCCAAGCCCGCCGTGCTGTACATCCCGATCGGCATCGAGGCGGAGTTGCGCGGCCTGGTCGATCTGGTCGAAAATCGTGCGATCATCTGGAAGGATGAATCGCTGGGCGCTGAGTTTTTCTTCGAGGAAATCCCTGCCGAGCTCGCCGCGGAAGCCGCGAAATATCGCAACGAACTGATCGAACTGGTCATCGACCAAGACGACGACGCGATGGAAGCTTATCTCGACGGCAATCTGCCCGACGTCGCAACGCTCAAGAAATGTATCCGCAAGGGCACACTGGCCCACGCCTTTGTGCCCGTCGTATGCGGCTCGGCCTTCAAGAACAAAGGCGTGCAGCCATTGCTCGATGCCGTTGTCGATTACCTGCCGTCGCCGCTCGACATCGAGGATGTGCAGGGCGTGAAGATGGACAGCGACGAAAAGGATAGCCGTCCTCCCCGCGATGACGCTCCGTTCAGCGCGCTCGCCTTCAAGGTGATGAACGATCCCTTCGTGGGCACGCTGACTTTCATCCGCATCTACTCGGGTTCGTTGACCAAAGGCACGTACCTTAACTCGGTGAAGGACAAGAAGGAGAAGGTCGGCCGCATCCTCGAAATGCACGCCAATGATCGCAAGGATATCGACGAGGCATTCGCAGGCGACATCGTCGCGCTGGCGGGCATGAAGGAAACCACGACCGGCGACACGCTGTGCGCCGAACGCTTCCCGATCGTGCTCGAACGCATGGAATTCCCCGAGCCAGTGATCGAACTGTCTGTGGAGCCCAAAACCAAGGCCGACCAGGAGAAGATGGGCGTAGCGCTCAATCGTCTGTCGGCGGAGGATCCTTCGTTCCGCGTCTCGACCGATCACGAATCGGGTCAGACGATCATCAAGGGCATGGGTGAATTGCACCTCGA
>JAYUBN010000178.1:0-3517 GCA_043740855.1 Sphingomonadales bacterium
CTGCCGTCGCTGTTCATCTGGGCGACCATCGCCTGAACCTTCGGCAGAATGTCATTGGTATGGTATGTTCGGCCAATCACCACGATCGCGCCGACCGCATCGTCGTTGTGATCGACGCCCAGAATGCCCAGCCGCGGGACATACCCGACCGTCACCTTGGCGACATCCCTGACCTTGACCGGAATGCCGTTCGCCTGGGCCAGGACGATATTTTCGATATCGTCGGTGCGGTAACCCTTGGTCAAATCGTCATTGCCGCCATCATCGATCAGGCCGACACCGCGAATGTTGACCGACTGCTGGCCAATGGCGATTTCTCGACCGCCGACATTGACGTTGGCATTGGCCAGCGCGGTTATGACTTGCGGAATGGTCAGGTGGTAAGCCTGCAGCCGGGCAAGGTTCGCATTGACGCTGAATTGCTTGGTCGTTCCGCCCCAACTGTTCACCTGAACGACACCAGGAATTGTCGCCAGACGCCGCTGCACAATCCAGTCCTGCACCGTGCGCAGGTTGGTCAGGCCAAAATGCGGCGGTCCGACGAGCTGATACCGCATGATCTCGCCGACGCCGCTCGACTGGTTGATCGACGGGGTCTGGTTTCCGGGCAGTTGCACGCCTTGCTGCAAGGCCAGCGCTGCCTGCGCATAGGCAAAGTTGTAATCGACCCCGTATTTGAAGGTGACGCGGATAAACGTCAGCCCGTAGAACGAAGTCGAACGAATATTGTCGATTCCGGGCGTCGCATAGAGCGCCACTTCCATCGGCGTAGTGTAATATTTCTCCATCTCCTCGGCTGAAAGCCCGCCCTGCTGAGCGGTGATTTCGAGGATGACGGGCGCGGGATTGGGATAAGCCTCGATATTGAGGTTCTCGAACGCAGCAAAGCCGGCAGCCAGGAACACCATCAGCCCCAGCAACATGATCGGTCGGCGCGTGAGTACAAATGCCAGAATCGACTTCAGCACGACAAGCCTCTTTCAGCGGGCGTGCAGCTGGGCAGGGCGTTCAATTATCGTCCGGGCTGGCGGTCAGCATATTGTCGAGATAAACGGCGCCCTTGGTAACCACCTGCTCGCCCGCGTTCAGCCCGCTCAGCACCTGGTCGAAGCCATTGCGTGTCAACCCGACCTTTATAATTCGCTGCACGAAATGGTGGCTGTCAGTGGCGACCCAGGCGGTCAAGGTGCCATCGCCCTCGCGCACTACGCCATCGACCGGTATGCCGACCGCCTGCACCGCTGCCCCGGTGTGAATGGTGAAACTGGCCTGCATGCCCGATTTCAGCAGATTCTGAGGGTTCGGGATCGCGGCGCGCACCTGCACCGTGTGCCCGGTCGGATCGACACTGGCGCCCACCGCCAGCACCCTGCCCGTCAGCATCCGCCCTGGTAGCGCCGCAACGCTTGCCTCGACTTGCTGGCCGACGCGCAATTGCGCGGCATCGCTTTCGGGCGCGTCGGCGATCATCCACATGGTCGAGGTATCGCCCACGGTGTAGGGCGCGGTCGCGGTCCCCGGCTGCACCAGAAGGCCCGGTTGGGCATTACGAGCAGTCACCTTGCCCCCGATCGGGCTGCGCACCACCAGTACGGCATCGGCCCGACCGCGCCGCGCCATCGCATCGATCTCGCTGGGTGACTTGCCGTAAAAGGCGATGGCCGCGCGCGCGGCCATCAGCGCCGCATTCGAGCTTGCCTCCACCGAAATGGCCTGTTCAAAGGTCTGTTGCGAGATGCCCTGGGTCTGTTGCAGCGTGCGGGCGCGATCCAGTGCCTTGCGATTGGCCGTTTCGGTGGCCGCAGCGGCCACGAGCGTCGCGCCGGCGGTCAGCAGATCGGGACTTTCCACGGTGAACAGCGGCTGACCCTTGCGCACACTGTCGCCAAGTTGAGCAAAAGTCTGGATGATCCTGCCCTGATAGGGGGTGAACACCTGGACCGTGCGGTCCTCGTCGAAATCGATGCTGCCGACCGATTCAGTCTGGGGCGAAAATGCCTGCTCGCTGACCTTGCCGATGCGGATCACCTGCAATTGCTGGGGCGAGAGCGCAACGCTTGGCGGTCCCGAGGTCGCCCTGGCAATAGGGGCGTCCGGTTTGTGCCCACAGGAAGCCAAGCTTCCGCCGAGCAAGAGACTTGCGCAAGTCAGGGCAGCCTTGGCAAAAGCCGTTGCCGGACGCGCTGCTGGCCGCGCACCAAAATCCATGCAACACCCTCCTTGACGCGCCGCCCCTTGCCAGCACAGCGCCTTTGCGTCCATTGCCATTTGGGCTGGCGCTCGGAATAATTACGGCACGGCGCCCGAGACTGGCCAGGCATCCGGTTTTCCTGTAATGCAAATGCGGCCGCTTTATCCGACGCCCCCGAGACCCATGACCCAGATCAAGCGCCAATCCCTGCCCTGCAACCTCGGCCTCAGGGTCATGGCAGTGGCACTCGCCTCGGCGCTGACCGGCGCATGTGCCGTGGGCCCGGATTTTCACCGGCCGGCAGCACCTCTGGCAACCGGCTTCGCGCCGCAACCCATGCCGGCGACGACCGCATCGGCGCCGAACATTCCCGGCGGGGACGCGGTGCGCTTTGTCATCGGCCGCGACATTCCCTTTGCCTGGTGGCAGGAACTGGGCTCGCCCAAGCTTGACGCGCTGGTCGCCCGCGCGCTCGTCAACAGTCCGACGCTGACCGCCGCCATCGCGGTATTGCGCCAGGCGCATGAACAGACCGCTGCCCAGCGCGGCTTTTTCTACCCGACCGTCACCCCGGAATTCGGCGCCAGCCGCCAGCAGATTGCAGGCAATCTGGCCGGTAACGATCCCGGCATTCAGGGCAATGGCACTAACCTGACTGCGCCGCCGGGGCATCCGCTGGTCTATTCGTTCTACACCGCGCAAGTCGGGCTCAGCTACACACCCGACGTCTTCGGTGGCAATCGCCGCCAGCTCGAATCGCTGAAGGCGCAGGAGGAAAACCTGCGCTTCCAGATGGAAGCCGCGTATATCACCCTGACCACCAACGTCGTCGCCGCCGCCCTGCAAGAGGCCTCGCTGCAAGCGCAGATCAAGGCTACGCAGGCCTATATCGAGACCAGCAACCGGGCTATGGCAATCCTGCGCGACCAGCAGCGCGCCGGCTTGGCGATGCGGCTCGACGTCGCCCAGCAAGAAGGTGCATTGGCCCAGGCCGAAGCGCTGTTGCCGCCGCTGCACAAGCAGCTGGAACAGAACCACGACCTCATCCGCGCGCTGCTCGGCGGGCTGCCCAGCGACGATGTCGACCTGACCTTCGATCTCGATGGCTTCCGCTTGCCGCATGAACTGCCGCTCAGCCTGCCAGCCCAATTAATCGACCAGCGCCCCGATGTCCGTGCCGCCGAAGCGAATTTGCATGTTGCCAGCGCCGAGGTCGGCGTTGCCGTCGCTGCGCGCCTGCCCAACTTAGCGATTACCGGGGCCTATGGCGGCGCGGCGTCGTCGATCGGCCAATTGTTCCAGCCCGGCGCGGCGTTCTGGAGCATC
>JAYUBN010000179.1:0-3509 GCA_043740855.1 Sphingomonadales bacterium
GTCGGCGGCAACGGCGGTTATGGCGGCGGCGGCGGCGCGGATACCAGCCTGGGCTTTGACGGCTTTGCCGGTTTCGGCGCCGGCAACGCTTTCTACGTCTTTGGTGGCGGCGGTTTCGGCGCTGGCGGCGGCATCTTCGTGCAATCTGGCGGCGTGCTGACCATTGCCGGCAGCGGCGCTGAAAGCGGTGACAGTGTTGCGGGCGGCGCGGGTGGAACCGGCGGCATTTATGCGTCCGGCGCGGGCTCGGCGGGTTCGTCTGCCGGCGCCGCGGTCTACATCCAGGGCGTGGCCACTCTGAATTTCGCGCCGCTCGCCGGGCAGTCGATCATCTATGCCGATAGCATCGCCGACGAAACTGCGCTTCGCGGCACCGGCACCGGCAGCGCATCGGTGACGGTGAACGGACCCGGCACCGTGACGCTTGCGGGCACCGAGCAATATTCCGGGATGACCAGCATCCAGCAAGGCATTTTGCGGTTGACCGGCGACACCAGCCGCATATCGGGCGCAGTGGCGGACAACGGTACACTGATGTTCGCGCAGACTGGTAATGGCACGTTCAAGGGCTCCATAAGTGGCACCGGGACATTGACCCAAGCTGGATCGGGCACGTTGACTTTGTCCGGCGCGCTGTCGCTCAACGGTCTGGTGGCCGTTGCCACCGGCGTGCTCGACCTCACCGGTGATGTGTCCGCCTTGGGCATTGTCACCGACAATTCCACTTTGGTTTTTGGCGGCAGTGCCAACCAGGCCACCGGCGCGACGATCAGTGGCGGCGGCACGGTCGTGGTTGCCGGGCAGGGTACGCTGACCCTGAACGGCATCGGCAGTTATTCCGGCGGCACGGTGCTGAAGTCCGGCAGCCTTACGCTCGGTGTCGCCGGGGCCACCGGCAGTGGCGGCATTCGTTTCGCCGGTAGCGCGGCCCGATTGAACCTGTCGGCGGCAACCATGCCAGCCGGCACGATCAGCGGCCTCGTGCAAGGCGACTTGATCGACGTCGCCGGAATTGGGCTCGCGACTATATCGCCGCTCGATGCGTCGAATGTCCTTACCCTGACCGGGACCGGGGGCGCCACGGTGCAACTGCACCTCGATCCGGCAGGCAATTACAGCAATCTCAGCTTCATCGCGCGCGATGACGGCAATGGTGGCACGCTACTGAACATTCAGCCGCTCACCTACATTTTCGACTCAGCGTTCGCGAATTTCAACGCCGCACTTACCCTGATCAATCAAGGCGGATCGGATGCGGCGCCTGGGGTCGCCTATCGTTTCAACGGGGGCAATGGCGCGAGCTTTAACGCGCCGGTGAACCTTGTTGCATCCAGCATCCTGACGATCAGTCGTAACGGCGGCAGCAACCCGGCGGTCTATAAGGCGCTCGATCTTGTGTCTGGCGGCCTGGTGCTGGACGGCATGCAGGCCATCAGTGGCTTGACGCTGGAAGTCGGCCAGTCCGCAACACTCACCGGCGCATATGCGACAGCCTTTAGCGTTCTGCTCAAATCCGGTGCGGCCCTGACGGCGGCACCGGGTGCTGGTCAGTATGAGCAGCTCCGTAACGTCTCCGGGCCGGGGCAGGTTGTTCTGAATGGCGCAGGTACGCTCGGGTCCTACGATCCCAGCGATTTCGGCGGCAGCTGGGTCATCCAGTCTGGCATCCTGCAGCCTGATTCGGTCGCGGCACTTGGGACTGCCGCAATCATCTTTGCGCCAGGATCGACCGGAACCCTGGATGTGCCCTCGCCTGGGGCAATGTTGAACACGATCTACGGCTTCGCGCCCGGTGCCACCCTTGATTTCGCCCGCACCGGGATCACCGGCATTGCTTACAGCGCCGGGACCGTCAGCCTGGCGACCAACTATGGGACGCGGACGGCGCAGCTCGACCCTACCCAGTCTTTCGACGGCTATGCCTTCCTTACGACCAGCTATGGTCAGGTCACCCTGGCACCGCCGTCACGGACGGTCACCACCACGGCCGCGTTGAATGCCGCGATGGCAGGCTACGAAAACGTTTTCGCGTCGCAACCCAACCTCACGGTCAATCTCGCGGCCGATCTCACTGGGGCGGCAGCCCCTGCGACCCCGATCGCCATTGACGGGACATTCGGACCAACATTGATCCTGGACGGCGGCGGCCACACGATCGACGCCAGCTTGCTTGCCAACGGGCTTGTGCTCAGCGGTTCAGTCAGCCTGGGCAACATCACGATCACTGATCAAGTTGCCGGCCATTACGCCCTGACGATGCTGGACAGCTCCTACCACCGGGCCATCATCACCCTCGGCGCCGTCACCATCAACGGCGACATCCAGTTCGGGGGCTACACGACGCTTCATGTCGCGCCTGGTTTGGGCCAGACCGCAGCCATCACCGGCATCCTGAACGGGTTTATCGACCCCTACACCATTGGCGGTGTGCTGGTCGCCGACGGCGCCGGGCGCGTGGTGTTGAGCGGCCAGGACTACCTTGCCGGGATGGATATCAAATCGGGCATCGTCGAGCTTGTCACCGCGAATGCCCGCGGCTTTGGCGGGACGAGGGTCGAGGGCAGCGGCGTGCTGCAACTTGATCAGAGCGTGACAGGCGGCGCCTTTGCGCCAATCCAGGGCATGGGACCCGGTTCGGGGAAGCTCGACTTCGCCAATGTCGCGCCATCGGCCCTCGTTATCTCCTCGTCGCAATATGGGATTGTTATCGACGGCTATACGATAACCAACGGCTATGACCTCAATACGTTCAGTTGGAGCGGCCCAAGCACCGTTGCCGTTTCCAGCGACGGGCATGGCGGTTCTTATGTCGTGGTCCCGCAAACCATCTACGCCACGGCAACCGGCAGTGATCTGGCAACGACCTTGTCCCGTATCAGTCGCGACGGCAGCGATGCGGCGGCCAATTTGTCGTATCATGTCAGCCTCGCGGCGCTATCCGCGGCGCTGTCGCTGGGGACGACACTGCCAGGGGTGATCCTCGACAGCGGATCGACGCTCCTGCTTGATGGCGCCGGTAAAAGCCTCGATGGCGCGGGCGCGCAAGGTCCGCTGAGCCTCCAGGGCGGCGATGTCACGCTGCAAAATCTTGGTATTGCCAACACCACTGGCGGCGCGTCGCTGCTGGTGAGCGGTGGGCATGTGACCTTCCGGGGCAGCAATCCGTTTGCCAACGCGCTGCGGCAATCCGCCGGCACGATTCTGGTGTCAAGCGGTAGCGCCTTGAGCGCGACCAATATCACCCAGACCAGCGGCAGTGCCCTGCAAATTGATGCCGGAGCGTCGGTTACCCTCTCTGGAATGGCGGGCACCGTGTCGGCTACCGGCACAATCGGGCTTGATGTCGAGCAGAGCGCGTCGATCATTGCCGGCACCCTGAACGCCAATGGCGCGGTGATCATTGGGTTGACCAGTAGCGCCGCGGTGACAGCCCAAGCCAGCGGCGGCGCCGGGGCCTTGGTGACCGCAACCTATACCGATGTCGGCGCCGGGGCGGTCGGCGCGTCAAC
>JAYUBN010000180.1:0-30616 GCA_043740855.1 Sphingomonadales bacterium
GAACTGCGCTTGTATCGTGACTATAGCCGGCTTTGACATGCAAATGGAAACCCCCGCTTCCCCGCACGGTGCATCCCCCGCCGACGACGAAGTCGTGGCCGCATTGATGCGCCGGCTTGACCGCCCAGTGGTGTTGGTCGGTATGATGGGGGTCGGCAAGACGAGCCTGGGTCGGCGCCTGGCCGCGTTGCTTGACGTAGCTTTCGTCGACGCCGACGAGGAAATCGAGGCCGCAGCGCAAATGACCATCCCGGAAATCTTTGCCGCCTATGACGAGGATTATTTCCGCGCCGGCGAGCGCCGCGTGATTGCCCGATTGATGGGTGAGGCGCCCGACGAAACTGCTCACGTTGAGCAGATCAAGGTGATCGCCACCGGCGGCGGCGCCTTCTGCGATGCCGAAACCCGCGAGTTGATCCTGCGCCGGGGCATCACCATCTGGCTCGATGCCGATCTGGACACCCTGGTCGAGCGGACCGGGCGCAAGGCCAACCGACCGCTGCTGCAAGGTGGTAATCGTCGCGAAATCCTGGCGCGGCTGAAGGCGGAGCGGGCAGCGGTCTATGCCCACGCACCGATCCATGCACAAAGCGGTAATGGCCCCCACCAGCGCGTGACGATGCAAGTGATTGGCGCCATCCTGGCCTGGCTTGACGCCGCGGACCAGCGCGCGCCGTCGGCCCACCGCCGGTGACCACCATTCCTGTTGATATCGCTGGCCGTCCTTACGAGGTGCGTATCGGCACGGGCCTGCTCGGTAATGTGGCAGCGCAATGCGGCGCGCGGCTGCGCAAGGCACGCGTGCCGATCGTCACCGATGCCAACGTCCATGCCGCCTGGGGCGCGGTGGTCGCGGCATCGCTGATCGCGGCGGGCCACGAACCGGCCTGGCGTATTCTGCCGCCGGGGGAAACTTCCAAAAGCTGGACCGAACTGGCCGCGACCGTCGATTGGCTGCTGGCCGAAGAAGTGGAACGCGGTGACCACATTCTGGCGCTGGGCGGCGGCGTGATCGGCGATCTCACCGGCTTTGCCGCCGCCATCGTCAAGCGCGGCTGCCATTTCATCCAGCTGCCGACGACGCTGCTGGCGCAAGTCGATTCGAGCGTCGGCGGGAAAACCGCGATCAATACCGCTGCGGGCAAGAACCTGGTCGGCGCCTTTCACCAGCCGGCGCTGGTGCTGGCCGACCTGGCAGCGCTGGCAACGCTGCCCCCGCGCGATCTGGCCGCGGGCTATGCCGAAGTGGTGAAATACGGGCTGATCGGCGACGCCGGGTTCTTTGACTGGTGCGAGCGCCACGGCGCGGCGCTGATCGCGGGCGACACCGAGGCACGCGCGCATGCCGTGTCGGTGTCAGTCGCAGCCAAGGCCCGGATCGTGGCCGAGGATGAGCGCGAAACGACCGGCCGCCGGGCCCTCTTGAATCTGGGCCACACTTTCGGTCACGCACTCGAAGCCGAAATCGGCTTTTCGGATCGGTTGCTGCACGGCGAAGCAGTGGCGCTCGGCATGGTGCTGGCGGCGCGCTATTCGGCGCGGACCGGGCTGATGCCCGGACCGGACGCAGACCGGATCGCCGCTCATATCGGCGCAGTCGGGCTACCGACGCAACTGTCTGATTTGCAGTTGATCTGCAATGGCGCCGCGCTCACCGCGCATATGTTGCATGACAAGAAAATGGATGCCGGCAGCCTGCCGTTTTTGTTGATGCGCGGCATCGGCGACACTTTTGTTGCGGGCGATGTCGCGCTGGGCGATGTCGCCGCCTTTCTGGACAAAGAGCTGGCGAGGCCAAAGCCGTAAAGCTTGTTCTTTTGGAACGGCCCCACGCTCAATCCAACAATGCGATCGACTGTCCCTGCCCCCAGCCAGTGGGCGTTCCGCCCGGAACGGAGCAACCAGGCTTACTAGAAATTATTCCAGTTCCAGAATCACCGCATCCACTGCCAGGCTATCACCCGCCGCAGCGTTGACCACCTTGACCGTTGCGCTCTTCTCGGCACGCAGAATGTTTTCCATCTTCATCGCCTCGACCACCGCGAGCGGTTGCCCCGCTTCCACCTTGTCGCCCACCCGGACATGCAGTGCCACCAGCAAGCCGGGCATCGGGCAGATGAGAAATTTCGACAGGTCGGGCGGGATCTTTTCGATCATGTGTGCGGTCAGCGGCGCCAGCCGCGCGGGCAGCAATTCAACGGTATGGATATGGCCGCGCGTGGTCAGTTTCAGCCCCATCCGCGTCGGTTCGATCCGCACGGCCAACGCCTCGCCATCGACCTCGGCATGCACCAGCCGGTCGCCGGGGGTATATTCCATGGCCAGCTCGACGGGCACGCCATCGACGCTGATGTCGTCCTGATCCAGCGCAACCTCATGGCGCACGTCGCCGACCTTCACGCTCCATTGCCCACATGGCGACAATTCATGCGCCAGTTGCCCATCGACGCGGCGGGCGCGATCATTGCGGGCGGTGGCGATGAAGCCCGCCACTGCGGCCAGCTTCACCACCAGTTCGGGTGATGTCGCCGCGCCGTGAAAGCCGTCGGGATATTCCTCGGCGATGAAGCCCGTGGTGATATCGCCGCTGCGAAAGCGCGGGTGCTGCATGATCGCCGAGACGAAATCGATGTTGTGACCCAGCCCATCGATCTCGAAGGCATCGAGCGCGGCCACGGCCAAGTCCGCCGCTTCGTCGCGAGTCGCGCCCCAGGTCACCAGCTTGGCGATCATCGGGTCGTAGAACATCGAGACTTCGCCGCCCTCCTTGACGCCGTCATCGACACGCACGCCGTTGACGCCGCGCCCGGTGTAGACCGACCCGCCTGCCACATCGGTATCATCATCGGCCCAGCCCGGCACCGGCGGACGATAGCGTACCAGTCGCCCAGTGCTGGGCAGGAAGCCGCGATAGGGGTCTTCGGCGTAAACCCGGTTTTCGATCGCCCAGCCGTCGATTTTCACCTGCGCCTGCGTCAGGCACAGCTTTTCGCCCGCCGCGACGCGGATCATCTGCTCGACCAGATCGATGCCGGTGATCGCCTCGGTCACCGGATGCTCGACCTGGAGCCGGGTGTTCATTTCGAGGAAGTAAAAGCTCTCGCCGGTCGGATCGGCGCCGCTGACGATCAGTTCGACCGTGCCTGCGCTGTAATAGCCCACCGCGCGGGCCAGTGCGACGCATTGCTCGCCCATCGCGGCGCGCATTTTTGGCGTCACGAAGGGCGATGGCGCTTCCTCGACGACCTTCTGGTGGCGGCGCTGGATGCTGCATTCGCGTTCATTGAGGTAGAGAATATTGCCGTGCTGGTCGCCCAGGATCTGGATTTCGATGTGGCGCGGGTTGAGGATGAATTTCTCGATGAACACCCGGTCATCGCCAAAGCTGTTCAGCCCCTCGCGCTTCACCGCCTCAAAGCCTTCGCGAACGTCCTGCTCGGTATAGGCCAGCCGTATGCCCTTGCCGCCGCCGCCCGCCGAGGCTTTCATCATCACCGGATAACCGATTTCGGCCGAGATGCGCACCGCATGTTCGGTATCGTCGATCTCGCCGACAAAGCCGGGCACGACATTGACACCGGCCTTCATCGCCAGCTTCTTGCTCTCGATCTTGTCACCCATCGCGGCGATGGCGTTCACCGGCGGGCCGATAAAGGCGATGCCCTCTGCCGCGAGCGCCTGAGCAAAGCTGGTGCGTTCGGAGAGAAAACCGTAGCCGGGGTGAACTGCATCGGCGCCGGTTTGTTTGGCGGCGGCGATGATCTTGTCGGCGATCAAATACGACTGCGCAGCGGGTGAAGGCCCGATATGCACCGCCTCATCCGCCATCGCCACAAACGGCGCGCGTGCATCGGCATCGGAATAGACCGCCACCGTAGCAATACCCATGCGCCGTGCGGTCTTGATGACCCGGCAGGCGATTTCCCCGCGATTGGCGATAAGGATTTTCTTGAACATCAGTGCTTTGCCCCACCTTGACGCAATTAATGTGTGCTGCCGTAGATGCCGAAATTCACCGTTGCAAGACGATGAGCCTGCCCAGCCCCTCCCCTGAATTGGAGGGACTTATTTATCCGAATCAGCAGGCAGCCGATCTGCATCAAGCGGAAGCAAAATGAGGTGAGGTACGAGCTTATCATTCTGATGGACATTCCCATCAGCTCTAATCATTTGCTCAACAGTCACCAATTTTGCACTGAACTCTCCATCTACCCATTTTGGGCGGACATTCGATTCCGGACCGTTGTAAACGACGTCAAACTCGCACGCATCCCAATCAATTCTGATTGCAATGAGATGAACCTTGCCATGGTCGGCGTATTTGGTGTTTCTAAATTGAAACGTTCCCTTTGCTCTTCCCGTGGCCTTGATTTGAACCGGTTTCCGGTCATTGCATCTCGTATAGCCATCGATATACTTCCCGGGATCAAGCTCCAAATTGAACATTTCGGCAGCAATGGCTTCACCCAAATCCCCAACAAATTTTCCGTCGAAAGTAAATTGCAACCGCTTGTCATTTTTCAATTCGTGGTTTGCATAATGCGTCCGAAGCAGCTTTCGTGCTTCGGTAACGCAGCGCACGACTTCCGGAAGCTTCACGATACACGTTCACGCACGGCACACGCGCGCGCAGGCGCCACCGCCACCGCCATCGCCTTCAACCCCAACCGCGAAAACATCGCTGCGTCACTATCATCCCCCGCATTCGGCGCGGTCAGCAGCTTGTCGCCGGTGAAGATCGAATTCGCGCCCGCCAGGAAACACATCGCCTGCGCCATCTCGGACATGCTCTCGCGCCCCGCCGACAGCCGCACCATGCTGCCCTGCATGCAGATCCGCGCCACCGCGACCGTACGCACGAATTCCACGTCATCGATCTTTCCCAGCGGCGTATCGGCCAGCATATTGCCCAGCACCGTGCCCTTGACCGGCACCAGCGCGTTGATCGGCACGCTTTCGGGATGCGCGGGCAGCGTGGCCAGCGTGTGGATGAAGCCGACGCGGTCGGCGCGCGTTTCGCCCATGCCGACGATGCCGCCGCTGCACACGTTGATCCCGGCGCGGCGCACTTCGCTCAGCGTGTCCAGCCGGTCGTCCATCGTGCGGGTGGTTATCACCTCGGCATAATGTTCAGGCGACGTGTCGATGTTATGGTTGTAATAATCCAGCCCAGCTTCGGCCAGCAAATCCGCCTGATGCGGCGCCAGCATGCCCAGCGTCATGCAGGTTTCCAGGCCCATGGCGCGCACACCGCGCACCATTTCAACAATCGCCGGCAAGTCGCGATCCTTGGGATTGCGCCACGCGGCACCCATGCAAAACCGGCTCGAACCCCGGTCCTTCGCCTGCGCGGCTGACTGCAGCACCGCCTGCACGTCCATCAGCTTGGTTGCCGGCACGCCCGCATCAGCCTTCACCGATTGCGAGCAATAGCCGCAATCCTCGACGCAGCCGCCGGTCTTGATCGACAGCAGTGTCGATAGCTGGACTTCCGACGGATCAAAAAGCGCGCGGTGTACCTCCGCCGCGCGGTATACCAGTTCGGTAAACGGCAGCTCGAACAGTGCCGCGATCTCCGCGCGGCTCCAGTCACTACGGGGCTCGATCGATCCGACTTCACTCACGCGGCATTCTCCAGTTCCGTGGCTCGATGTATTGCATAGCTCGCCAGCGCGTCCATATAAAGCGGCGCGGCGCGGCGTTCATGTTCGCCCTTCGCCAGACCGGCAACATTGCCTGCGATACGCCCGATCAGACCCGCGCTCAATGCGCCGAGCGGAGCCAGCGCAATGCCGATGGTAAACAGCACCGCGCCGCTGTCGGGCAGACGGCGCAACGTCTGACGTTCGCAGCGCAGGAAAAGTGTTTCGCCCGTATTGGCGGCGGTGACATGGGCAAAGCGTGCTTGCGGCGTGTCGTCGGGCAGGTAACGCCACGCATCGCTCGCAACCACGAACCAGTTGGCTCGCCCGAAAATTATGCCCGGCGGCAAATTCGTGAAAAAATGATCGACACCCGCAGCCAGTTCCTCGGCATAGCCGTGGATCGGCGCGTGGATCGCGGTCAGGGGCAGGCCCATTTTCCCGGCCAGGCGCCAGTCGGTGGGAAAACCCACCGCCGCCGCGGTCAACCGATATTGCCCCGCAGCGTCAGCCTCCAGCACGCATAAATCTTCCCAAACCGACCCCGCGGCATCGCGTAGCGAATCGCGACCCGCAACCAGCTGTGCAGCCTCGCGCGCAGCGCCTTCGCCGCCGGGGTTGACCATCACGCTCTCGGGATAGCGGGCAAACACCGCTGTGCGGACCGCCCGGTCGAATGTGGGCGACAGCCACTCGGCTTGGTCAAGGCGCACCAGCCCCATGCGCAGCGCGCCGCTGCCGCGCCCGGCGGGACCCAGTTCCTCTGGCGTGAACCCCAATCCCACGCGGCGCTTACTCAGCCGCTTCGAGCGCGCTACCCACTGGCGGCATGTTGTGGCCCAACAGCCGCAGCATGTCAGCGGCGCATTCGACCACGTTGGAGCCGGGGCCGTAAATACCCTGCACCCCTGCTTCGCGCAGGAATTCATAATCCCGCGGCGGGATCACCCCGCCCGCCACCACCTTGATGTCGCCGCGCCCGGCGTCCCGGAGCAGGCGGATCAGTTCGGGGATCAGCGTCTTGTGGCCCGCCGCAAGCGACGACGCGCCAATGGCGTCAACGTCCGCGCTCAATGCCAGGACCACCGTCTCATCCGGGGTCTGGAACAGCGGGCTGCTGGTGACGTCAAAGCCCATGTCGGCAAAGGCGCTGGCGATGACATTGGCACCGCGATCATGTCCGTCCTGGCCCATCTTTGCGACCAGCAGCCGCGGCTGGCGCCCCAGGCGCCGCGCAACCGAGGATACTCCATCGAGCACTTGCTGATACCGGCTGTCGCCCACGTAAGCGGCGCCATAAATCCCGCTGACCGGCACCGGCTGCGTGCCATAGCGACCGAACACTTCTTCCATCGCATCGGAGATTTCGCCCAACGTTGCGCGATGGCGCGCGGCGTCCACCGCCAGTTCGAGCAGATTTGCGTCGCCGCGCGCGCCGACGGTAATCGCGGCGAGCGCGGCGCGGCACTTGGCTTCGTCGCGGTCCGCGCGGGTCTGTTTCAACCGCGCGACCTGACCTTCGCGCACCTTGGCGTTGTCGATGTCCAGTGTTTCCAGATAATCCTCGGTCGCCAGCCGGTATTTGTTGACCCCGACGATGACATCATCGCCCTTGTCGACGCGCGCCTGGCGGCCGGCAGCGGCTTCCTCGATCATTGCCTTGGGCCAGCCGGCGGCGACCGCCTTGGCCATGCCGCCTTCGGTCTCGACGCGCTCGATAATCGCCCAGGCCTGATCGACCAGCTGCTGCGTCAGCGATTCGATGTAGTACGAGCCGCCCAAAGGATCGACGACATTGCACATGCCGGTTTCTTCCTGGATGACGATCTGGGTGTTGCGGGCGATCCGCGCCGAAAAATCGGTGGGCAGCGCAATCGCCTCGTCCAAGGCGTTCGTGTGCAGGCTTTGCGTGCCGCCCAGCATCGCCGCCATCGCCTCGATCGTGGTGCGGATGACGTTGTTGTATGGGTCCTGTTCCTGCAGCGACACGCCGCTGGTCTGGCAATGGGTGCGCAGCATCTTGCTGCGTTCGTCGTTCGAGCCAAGCTTCGTCATCACCCGGTGCCACAGCACCCGCGCCGCGCGCAACTTTGCCACTTCCATGAAAAAATTCATGCCGATGGCGAAAAAGAAACTCAGCCGGCCAGCGAATTTGTCGATATCGAGGCCACTGGCGACACCGAATTTCACATATTCCATGCCGTCGGCGATGGTGAAGGCCAGCTCTTGCACCTGCGTCGCGCCGGCTTCCTGCATGTGATAGCCCGAGATCGAAATCGAATTGAACTTGGGCATTTCGCGGCTGGTATAGCCAAAGATGTCCGAGATGATCCGCATCGATGGCTCGGGCGGGTAGATGTAGGTGTTGCGGACCATGAACTCCTTGAGGATGTCGTTCTGGATGGTCCCGTCGAGCGCGCTGCGCGGTACGCCCTGTTCTTCGCCCGCGACGATGAAGAAGGCCAAAATCGGGATTACCGCGCCGTTCATCGTCATCGATACCGACATCCGGTCGAGTGGAATGCCGTCGAACAGGATCTTCATGTCCTCGACGCTGTCGATGGCGACACCGGCCTTGCCGACATCCCCAACGACGCGCGGATGGTCCGAATCATAGCCACGGTGCGTAGCCAGGTCGAAGGCCACCGACAGGCCCTTTTGACCCGCAGCCAGGTTGCGGCGATAAAACGCGTTCGATTCCTCAGCGGTCGAGAAACCGGCATATTGGCGAATGGTCCACGGCCGCCCGGCATACATGCTGGCGCGCACACCGCGCGTGAATGGCGCAAAGCCCGGCATGCCGGGGTCCACCGTCACATCTTCGGCAGTATACAGCGGCTTGACCGCGATGCCTTCGGGCGTGTGCCAGGTGAGGTCGCGTCCCTTCACCTCCTTCGCCGCTGCTGCCTGCCACTGCTCGATCGTCGGTTTATCAGTCATCTTACCTGCCATAAAATTGCGGAGCACGTTTAGCCAGAAACGCCGAAACCGCCTCGGCGCAATCGGCTGAATTGCCAGCGATAGCCTGTGCCTTGGCCTCGGTCGCCAGCGCCGCCGGGTAGGACCCGACTGCCCCCGATTGCAATGCGTGCCGGATCAGGCCGAAGCTCCGGGTCGGCCCTGCGGCCAGCCGCTGCGCCAACGCGCGCGTCTCGATCACCAACGCGTCATCCGTCACCGCCTTGTAAATCATACCCCACTCCGCCGCCTTTGCCGCCGGGATGCGCTCGGCGAGCATCAACGCCTCGCTTGCCCGGGCCAGGCCGACCAGACGCGGCATCAGCCAGCTTGCGCCCGCATCCAGCGCCAGGCCGACATTGGCAAAGGCAAAATAGAAAAACGCGCTGTTTGCGGCGATGACAAAATCCGCCGAGAGCGCCAGCGGCGCACCCGCGCCCGCCGCCGCCCCGTTCACGGCGGCAATCACCGGAATATCCAGTTCATGCAGCTTTATCAGCATCGGGTTCACTGCGGCAGTGATGCCGTTGTAGAGCATGTCGCCGAATCCCAGCCCCTCGGGCACGTCGGAACTCATATCGCCGCCCGAACAGAAGCCCTTGCCCGCGCCGGTGATGACCAGCACGCGGGCGCCGTGCAATCGGTCCAGCGCATCCGAGATGTCGTTCGCCATCGCCCAGGACAAAGCATTGCGCGTGTCGTTGCGGTTCATGGTGATCGTGGCGACGCCATCGGTTATGTCAAAAAGAATGTTTTCGTAGGTCATGCTGCTGGCCTTAGTGGTGCCCGGCTTTAGGCGTTTCCATGATCTCGGTCAGTTGCCCGCCCATGTCCCCGGGATGCACGAAGATGATCGGCGTGCCATGCGCACCGATGCGAGGCGCCCCCAACACCCGCTTGCCCAGCCCCTCGAACCACGCCTTGGCCTCGTGAATATCGGGGACTTCGTAGCAAATGTGATGCTGGCCGCCCAGCGGGTTTTTTCCCAACCATTTGCCCACCGCAGAATCGGGCGCCGTGGGCTGCAACAGCTCGATCTGGGTCCCCGCCGTGCCGTTTTCGCCCGGCGTGTTCACGAAACATACCCGCACTTGCTGACTTTCCAGCACGAACGGCTCGGTAATGTCGCCTGCTCCCATAACGTCGCGGTAATGGACGATGGCTGCGTCGAGATCGGGCACGGCCACGCCGATATGGTTCAACCGACCCAGCTTCACTTGCCCCCTGCCCCATCAGCGAAGGCGCTGGGATTTTGCGTCACGCCTGGGCGCCTGGGGAGAAATCCCACCTCAGCTCCGCCCATGCAGGACAGGGGCTCCAGACCGGCCACTCCGCTCACGCCACGTTCTCGATAATCATGGCGATGCCCTGTCCGCCGCCGATGCACATGGTTATCAACCCGTATTTGCCGCCAATGCGCTTCAATTCGTACGCGCATTTGATTGCCAGGATACAGCCGGTTGCACCCACGGGATGACCCAGCGCCACGCCCGAGCCATTGGGGTTGAGCTTTTCACCGTCGAAGCCCAGCACCTTGGCCACTGCCAGCGCCTGCGCCGCGAAAGCCTCGTTGGCTTCGATCACATCCATCTGGTCCAGCGCCAGCCCGGCGCGCTTCAAGGCAATCGGCACCGCTGCAATCGGGCCCTCGCCCATGTATTCGGGTTCAACCCCGGCATGGCCCCAGGCAAGGATCTTCGCCAGCGGCTTCAACCCGCGCTTCTCGACTTCCGCGCCCGTCGCCAGCACCACGGCGGCGGCGCCATCGTTGATACCGCTGGCATTGGCAGCGGTGACGGTGCCGTCCTTCTTGAACACCGTTTTCATCCCGGCCAGTGCTTCGGCAGTGGTATCGGCGCGGGGATGCTCGTCGGTGTCGAACAGCGTCACGCCTTTGCGGGTCTTGATCTCGATCGGCAGAATTTGCGCCTTGAAGCGACCCTGCGCGATGGCATGAGACGCGCGCTGATGCCCTTGCAATGCCAGCGCGTCCTGATCAGCACGGGTCACCTGATGCCGCGTGGCGCAATTCTCGGCGGTGATGCCCATGTGGTAATCGCCCAGCGCGTCCTGCAAGCCATAGGTCAGCGCGTCTTCCTGGGTGTTGTCGCCCATCTTCTTGCCCCAGCGCACGCCGTGGTCATGATAGGGGACATTGGACATGCTCTCGGCGCCGCCGGCAACGGTGATCGACGCCTCGCCCAGTTGCATCATCTGCGCTGCCGAAACGATCGCCTGCACCCCGGAACCGCACAACCGATTGAGCGTCAGCGCCGGGACTTCAAACGGAATGCCCGCCTTGATGGCGATGGCGCGACTGAGCATATTGTCACGCGCGCTGGTCTGCATGACCTGGCCGAAAACGACATGCTGGACGTCGGACGGGGCCACGCCCGCGCGGCTGAGCGCCTCGGTGACGACCTTGCTGCCCAGTTCGTTAGGCAACAGGCTCTTCAGCCCGCCGCCGAAGTCGCCGATGGCGGTACGGACGCCCGATACGATATAGATGTCTTCCATCTGCCTTAATTCCCTTCGATGCGCGGCGCATTATCGCCCCGGGTGCTCATTTCGATCATCGCTTCAATCCGCACGACGCGCTTGTCGACGGAGACGATATAGGCATTCAGCCCGCGCATGTCCTCGGCAACGCGTCCCTGTTCCACGCGCATGACGTCGAGCCGTTCCTGCATCAGCACCACGCTTTTGACTGCTGCAAGCGCCTCACTGATTGCGCTCATTTTCGGATGCCCGCCGCCCGCAAGCTACGGTCTACTTCCTCGTGCGAGGCGCGCATGGCCGCGATCATCTCATCGATGGCGGCGTTCATCTTAGGCATCGCTTCATTCACTTGCCCGACCAGCGCCGCCAGTTCTGCCTCCTCCGCACTCTCTTGGCGCGGCTGCGCGATGTAGCGCAGCGTTGCCTCCCGCACGACATTACCGACCGACTGCCCACTGCTCGACGCAAAGGCATCGAGCGCAGCCTTATGCTCGGCGCTGGTCAGAAAAGTGACCCGTTGAGTCTGCATGACAATTCCTTCACATTATAAGGTCATTATAATGTGCGATCCAGCGTTAGGCAACCGATCACTTCGGCGAACAGCAGGATGCGAACAACGCTGTGCAAATGGCAAGAAGCTTCACCTGCGCCGTTGGCAATCTCAAACATCTTCAAAGGCCATCTGATCAAATCTCTAACATCTCACAATTCAGTCCAAATGCACACGAATAGGCGCAACATAATAGCAATTACCTGTCAAACCTGTCAGATTATGAGACAATGATGAAACTTTCATATAATTTTCAGAGTAACTGAGAGATGTAGATTAGTGCCCGGTTGCACAATCCAGGTACGTACTTTTAATGAAAACTTGGCCTGTCCTCGCCTCCCGATCAGTATCATCCAAAATGACTTGATTCATAAATAATCTGCACGGTTGCGCAATAGCGGTTACCTTAGAAAAATGCATCTGACGTTGACACTGCCACGCTCAAGCGGAGCCCCCAAAAACAACGCAAGCAGCCAAAAAACAAGCACACTAAAGCGGGATATTATCGTGCTTCTTCCACGGGTTTTCCAAACTTTTGTTCCGCAATTTTCTTAACCCCAGCGCAATTCGCCGTCGGGTTGAATGCGGATGGATCACTTCGTCGATAAACCCCTTGCTCGCCGCCACGAACGGGTTGGCAAAGCGGTCCTCATATTCCTTCGTCTTTTCCGCAATCCCCGCGGCGTCCAGCCCGCGAAAAATGATCTCCACCGCGCCCTTCGCTCCCATCACCGCGATTTCGGCGGTCGGCCACGCGTAGTTCAAATCGCCGCGCAGATGCTTTGAACTCATCACGTCATAGGCGCCGCCATAGGCCTTGCGGGTAATCACGGTGATCTTGGGCACGGTCGCCTCGGCATAGGCAAACAGTAACTTGGCGCCGTGCTTGATGATGCCGTTATGCTCTTGCGCGGTGCCGGGGAGGAAGCCGGGAACATCGACAAAGGTGACGATCGGGATGTTGAAGGCATCGCAGAAGCGCACGAACCGCGCCGCCTTCTTTGATGAATTAATGTCGAGCACGCCCGCCAACACCATCGGCTGATTGGCAACGACGCCCACCGTGCGCCCTTCGATCCGACCGAAACCGCACAGGATGTTGCCGGCATGTTTTGGCTGAATCTGGAAGAATTCACCTTCGTCGACCGACTTGCCGATCACTTCCAGCATGTCGTAAGGCTGGTTGGCGCTGGACGGTATGACCGTGTCGAGGCTGTATTCCAACTGGTCCCACGGTTCGGCGCAGGGCCGTTCAGGCACGTCGTAGCGGTTCGACAGCGGCAGGAAATCAATAAAGTCCCGCGCGACCAACAATGCCTCGATGTCGTTTTCCAACGCGAGGTCGGCGACCGAAGTCTTGGTAGTATGCGTGACCGCGCCGCCCAGCTCCTCTTGCGTAACGATCTCGTTAGTCACCGTCTTGACCACATCGGGGCCGGTGACAAACATGTAGCTGGAATCCTTCACCATGAAGATGAAGTCGGTCATCGCCGGCGAATAGACTGCGCCGCCAGCGCATGGCCCCATGATCAGCGACAGTTGCGGCACCACGCCCGAGGCATTGACGTTGCGCTGGAAAATCTCGGCATAGCCGCCCAGCGACGCCACCCCTTCCTGAATGCGCGCTCCGCCCGAATCGTTGATGCCGATGACGGGGGCCCCGACCTTCATGGCATTGTCCATGATCTTGCAGATCTTCATCGCATGGCGCTCGGACACCGCGCCGCCGAACACGGTGAAATCCTGGCTGAACACGAACACCAGCCGACCATTGATGGTGCCGCTGCCGGTGACCACGCCATCACCGGGAATAGTGTTTTCAGGCATACCGAAATCGGCACAATTATGCTCGACATACATGTCGGTTTCTTCAAAACTACTTTCGTCGAGCAGGATGTCCAGCCGTTCGCGCGCGGTCAGCTTGCCCTTGGCATGTTGGGCATCAATGCGGTGCTGGCCGCCGCCCAACCGTGCCGCAGCGCGCCTGTTTTCCATTTCGGCGATATTCGCTGACATGCGTGGCTTGGCCTTCCGAAAGGATTTGATCCCGTCCGCTAAGACATGCCGCAGCTGCAGCGTCAATAACTTTAAGCGACCGGTTAAAGGATCGCCGCCCCTGCTCCCCGCTCGCAGACAGCAAGGCGCAAAGAAATTGATACATATAAATTATATGTTGAAACGGGTCCCGTCAGGCGGGGAACTTTGCTTCAGGAGAAGCGGTGTTCCGACGCCCGGCGGTCCCATGTTCGTACCGGGCGGATCCCGCGATGCTTAGCGTACCGCCAAGGCGGCCTGCATTCACATCAACTGGACCAAGCGGTCACGATCATAACGGTGGCTTGCCACTCACAGCATCTGCGGTTCACCTGAGTTGCCGGGACCAGCCCTGCATACGTCAGCCGTGTTCTCCGATGCTGCTGCGGGCACTGCCGCCATGTCGATCGACCAAGTTTTCATTATCCAATTCATCGGTGTAAACCGCTGAAATGTTGATTGAACTTAGTATTTCGACTCACAAAGGGTGCGCCTCCAGATCGAGTCGCGCAAGCACTATTTTCAGCATTTTCCACAGGCTCGGATTTGACCGTGAGCAACGCGGGATAAACTTAACGCCCGTCGCGCTGGCCAAGAGGCGCAACCGTGTATCGGTGCCTCTGCGCCAAGAGGCGCAACCGGTTTATGGCTTCCTCTGCGCCAGCAGTCGCAACCGGAGCGCGTTGAGCTTGATGAAACCGGCGGCGTCTTTCTGGTCATAGGCTCCGGCATCGTCCTCGAACGTGACGTGGCGCTCGGAATAAAGGCTGTCCGGCGATTTTCGACCCACCACGGACACGCTGCCCTTGTACAGCTTGAGCCGCACCGTGCCGTTTACGCGCGCCTGGCTGTGGTCGATTGCGGCTTGCAGCATTTCACGCTCTGGCGCGAACCAGAAGCCGTTGTAAATCATCTCGGCATAGCGCGGCATCAGCTCGTCTTTCAGATGCGCTGCGCCCCGGTCGAGCGTGATCTGTTCAATGCCGCGATGGGCGCGGGCGTAAATTTCGCCACCGGGCGTCTCGTACATGCCGCGACTTTTCATGCCGACGAAGCGGTTCTCGACCAGATCGAGCCGGCCGATGCCATGCCGCTGGCCCAGCTCGTTCAGCGCCGTCAGCAGCGTGGCCGGGCTCATGCCCACGCCATTCAGCGCGATGCCGTCGCCCTTGGCAAAGTCCACGGTGATATATTTGGGCACATCCGGCGCGTCTTCCGGGTTGACGGTGCGGCTGTAGACGTAGTCCGGCACCTCTTGCCATGGGTCTTCCAGTACCTTGCCCTCCGACGAGGTATGCAGCAAATTGGCGTCGGTAGAAAACGGGCTTTCACCGCGCTTGTCCTTGGGCACAGGGATCTGGTGTTTTTCGGCCCAGGCGATCAGCGCGGTGCGGCTGGTCAAGTCCCATTCGCGCCACGGCGCGATCACCTTGATACCCGGCTCCAGCGCATAGGCCGACAGTTCAAAACGCACCTGATCATTGCCCTTGCCGGTCGCACCATGCGCGACCGCGTCGGCACCAGTTTCGCGGGCGATCTCAATCAGCCGCTTGGCAATCAGCGGGCGGGCGATGCTGGTACCCAGCAGATAATCGCCCTCGTAACGGGCATTGGCGCGCATCATCGGAAAGACGAAATCGCGCACGAATTCCTCGCGCAGATCGTCGATATAGATGTGATGGTCGGGCACGCCCATCAGCTTGGCCTTGGCCCGCGCCGGCTCCAGCTCCTCGCCCTGGCCCAGATCGGCGGTAAAGGTGATCACCTCGCAGCCATAGGTAAGTTGCAACCATTTCAGGATGACCGAGGTGTCCAGACCGCCCGAATAGGCGAGGACGACCTTTTTGATGTCAGACTGGGGCTTGATATCCGACATGGGTTTACCTTTGCGCGAGGGAATGCGCCCGGCGCCTAACAGGCGCTGGGTCGCACCGCAATATCGCAGGGGGTCAATACCGTCGAGACAATCATCCGCGAGCCAAGTATAGAACGTCGCGCGGCTGGGACAGCAAATGCTGGCCCGAATCCACGAACAAGGTCTCGCCGCTGGCCAGCCAGCCTGCGCTCAGGAACAGCGCCGCCTCGGCCAGTTCGGCGGGATCGGTCAGCCGCTGCAGCAGGTTCATCCGGCCACTGGCCTCATGCTCCTGCGGCACCTGATCATGGCTGGGTAGCATGGCGCCGGGAGCAAGCCCGTAAACACGGTCGGCAGTGTCGCCCGTTCGATCCGCGCTACCAGCCTGATTCGCGCCTATCGCCAGCATCCGCACCGTGGCGGCGAGCGCATGCTTGGCCATGGTGTAGGAAAAGAAATCGGGGTTGGGATTTGCCAGCTTCATATCAAGCAAGTCGATCACCCGGCGGCCCCCCATTTGCCCCTGACCAGCCGCGCGCGCGCCACCGCAATCGGGCGGCGCCAGAAAAGCCTGCGCCATGCGTGCCGGGGTCTCGGCATTGACCGCCATCGCTTCGGCAAAGACTGCCGGATCGAGCCCCCCAACGCTGTCGAACCGGAACACGGCGGCGGAATTAATCAGCACACGCCAGTCGTCCAACCGCGCGGCGAGCGCGCGCACCATGGCTACGGCGGCATCGCTGTCGGCCAGATCGCAGCTTACGCATTCCGCCGAGGGCAAATTCGCCGCTAGTGCTTCGGCGGCCTCACGCGACCGGCCATGATGGATCACGACATGCCAGCCGGCCTCGGCAAAGCGCCGCGCGATGACCGCGCCGATGCGCTTGGCACCCCCTGTGATGAGAACCGCTGGACGCTGCATTGCGGGTTCCAGCGTCAGGCATTCACCCGCGCCGCAAAACTCTTGCGCAGCTTGTTCAGCTTGGGCGGAATCAGCGCCTGGCAGTAGGGATTGCGCTGGCCCTCGCCTTGCCAATATTCCTGATGGTAATCCTCGGCGGGATACCAGGTCGCGGGGCCTTCGACTGTGGTGACAATCGGCGCCGTGCTGTCGGCCTGCGCGCGGGCGATGGCGGCATTCGCGTCGGCCTGTTGTTCCTCGTCGAGCGGAAAGATGGCGGAACGGTACTGCGTACCGACATCGTTGCCTTGCCGGTTTAGCTGTGTCGGATCATGCGTCGCCATAAAGATGTCGAGCAGGTCGCCATAGCGCAATTGCGCGGGGTCGTAAGTGATCCGGATCGCTTCGGCATGGCCGGTACTTCCGGAACAAACCGCCTTGTAACTCGGGTCGACCACGGCGCCGCCGATATAACCGCTTTCCGCCGCGCTGACACCGATGACATCACGGAACACCGCCTCGGTGCACCAGAAGCACCCGCCTGCTACGATAGCTACTGCCATGATTAAGTCCCTATATTCCGCTTACGCCAAGATAGGGTCAGCCGCGCGAACGGCAATGGTGGACTTGGCGCTCGGCGGGCCATAGATGAAAAGGTATGTCCGAATCCGCCCGCCGCCTTGTCGTCGCCGCGCTGCAATTGGCGCTTGGCGCGACCGACGAAGCACAGAACATCGCCGCCGTTGCCGCGTTGGTGGAACAGGCGGCAGCGCGGGGTGCGCAAATGATCCTGCCGCCGGAGCTGTTTTCCAGCCCTTATTTCTGCACGATCGAGGATGAAGCGCTGTTTGCGCTCGCTCGGCCGACTACGGAGCATCCGGCGGTGATCGCGATGCAGGCATTGGCGGGCAAGCTGCGGGTCGCCATTCCCACCAGTTTTTTTGAGCGCGATGGCCACCACTATTACAACACCGTGGCGATGATCGGGCCGGATGGCGAGATCATGGGCATTTATCGCAAGAGCCACATTCCCGACGGCCCCGGATATGAGGAAAAATATTATTTCCGGCCCGGCAACACTGGCTTCAAGGTGTGGGACATATTTGGCGCTCGCATTGGCGTGGGGGTATGCTGGGATCAATGGTACCCCGAATGCGCGCGGGCGATGGCGCTGATGGGCGCCGAGGTGCTGTTTTATCCCACCGCGATCGGCTCAGAGCCTTATGATGCCGGTCTAGATACCAGCCGAATGTGGCGCCGGGCGATGCAGGGCCATGCCGTGTCGAATTGCCTGCCAGTGATCGCTGCCAATCGCATCGGCAACGAAACGATGCCCGGCGGTCCCTCTTCCGGGTGTTCAGGGGCACAAAGCTTCTATGGGCACAGCTTTATCGCCGACGAATGGGGCGATCTGGTGGTGGAGTACGGCGCGCAGGAGAGCGGGGTATTGACCGCGACGCTTGATCTGAGCCGCGCCGCTACGCACCGCGCCGGCATGGGTTTTTTCCGCGATCGGCGACCGGGACTCTATGGCCGCTTATCTGAAGACATCTGAACGGCATGGCAACGGGAACCACCGCTGGCGTTATCTGATCGCGCTGGGTTCCAACGTCCGCCACCACCGCCACGGCGATCCGCGTGGCGTGTTACGGGCAGTGCTGAAGGATCTGGACGGCTTGGACACCACAGTGGAGGCGGCCTCGCCGATCCATGGCAGCGCCCCGCTGGGTCCGTCGAGGCGGCGTTACGCCAATGGCGCCGCGCTGATCGGCAGTGACCTGACGCCGCCAGCGTTGCTGGAATATTTCCAGCAGATCGAGCGCCATTTGGGTCGGCGACCGGGACGGCGTTGGGCCGCGCGCGTGCTCGATCTCGATATTGTGCTGTGGAATGGCGGGCGATGGCAGTCAGCCAGCCTGACCTTGCCGCATCCTGCCTTCCGCGAACGCGGCTTCGTGCTTGCACTGGCAGCCGGCCTTGCCCCGAATTGGCGCGACCCAGTCACAGGTTTGACACTGCGGCAACTGCACGCGCGCTTGACCCGGCGCGCCCGGCTGCCTAGGGCAACAATTCGGTGAGGGCCCATAGCTCAGTCGGTAGAGCAACTGACTTTTAATCAGTAGGTCGCTGGTTCGAATCCAGCTGGGCTCACCATGAATTCAATGGCTTAGATGGCAGGTTTAGCTAAGTCCAATCAGCCTTGGCTGCGGCCGGGGTATCAGGCCTCGTGGTGAGGGCTGATTTATTTTTGTATTGTCGCAGCCGATTCGGCCGTTCGGCCCGGACGGCTGGTAGCGACTGGCATCGGCAATCGCACATGATGCGGATGCTTGTCTCCCGACCGGCCTTGCCGCTGCAGGTGAACAGGTTTACCTTAATTACGGGTATTTTGTTTAAAGCATAAGCGCATCGCGCCGGATTGGGGAGTAAAGTGATGCTGGACCGCACTGGCAGCCTGCTGTTTGGGGAAGATCACCACGCCTTTCGCGACTCGGTGCGGATGTTCATTGCCCGTGAATTCACACCCAGGATCGTCGAGTTCGAAGAAGCAGGAATCGTCGCCCGCGATTTCTGGCACAAGGCCGGCGCTGCCGGGTTGCTGTGCCCGACCATGCCCGAAGCCTATGGCGGCGTGGGGCTGGATTTTACCTTCAATGCCATCCTCAACGAGGAATTCACCTACGCGATGATGGCCGATTCGGTGACGTTGCAAAGCGATATCACCATGCCTTACCTGCTCCATTACGGCAGCGAAGAACTGAAGCAACGCTGGCTGCCCGGCATGCTGACCGGGGAAACGATCGCCGCCATCGCCATGACCGAGCCTGGCGCCGGGTCCGATTTGCAGGCCGTGCGGACCACCGCGCGCGCCGCCAATGACACCGGCGAGGACAGCTTTGTCATCAACGGCTCCAAGACCTACATCACCAACGGCCAGAATGCCGATATCGTCCTGACCGTCTGCAAAACCGACCCGCAGGCAGGCGCGAGGGGCACATCACTGATCGTCGTCGAGGCGGACCGCCCCGGATTCTCGCGTGGGCGCAACCTCGACAAGATCGGTCAGTGGATGGCCGATACCTCCGAGCTGTTTTACGAGGACGTGCGCGTGCCCGCCGGCAATATGATCGGCGACGTCAATCGCGGCTTTGTCTATCTGGTCAGCGAACTACCGCAGGAGCGCCTGTCAATCTCGATCACCGCGCAGGCCGCTGCCCAGCGCGCTTTCGACGAGGCCGTGGCCTTCACCCGCGAGCGCAGCGCCTTTGGCAAGAAAATCATCGAGTTCCAGAACACCCGCTTTACGCTGGCCGAGATCAAGGCCAAGCTGCAAGTTGGTTGGGCGCATCTGGACTGGGCCATCGCCCGGCATGTGCGTGGCGAGCTGACGGCGGAGGAAGCCGCCGCCTCCAAATACTGGCACACAGAGACGCAATGGCTGGCCTGCGATGCCGCTTTGCAGCTTCATGGTGGCGCTGGTTACATGAACGAATATCCGATTGCACGAATCTGGCGCGATGCGCGGGTAAGGCGCATTTATGGTGGCACCTCCGAAATCATGCGCGAGCTGATCGGTCGGGCGCTCTAGCGCTTTTCCGGTTCAAGATGACCCGGAAAGACTCTGGTACCTTGTTGTTTAACTGTGATTTCTGTGTCGCTGCATGACGCTGTCTGGCACGAAATCACTCTGACCAACTACGGCCGTTAATTCATGGTCGATGCACAATTTCAGGCGGAATTATCGGGATATCGGCGCCAGTTCGCGTATTGGCACCGATGAAGCGCAGGAAGGCACGCTGGCGAATGATTCCGAAGAAATTCAGCATGGCAGGCAGGGCAAACTCAAGCATTGCCGCAGCCTCATCCTCGGCAATGCGCCCCTCGACCCGCTCCAGAAACAACCGCGCCTCGTTGCCCGCGACATATTCCGCAGCTCCCACATAATAGTCGAGGATCTCTGGCGGAAAGCCGTGGTCTTCGTCGAAGCCGACCTTGCGCATTCCCCCCCAGATGTTGACCAGGCCCGCATCGGTAATCGTTAGCATGGGGCCTGCGCGGGTATCGACCAGTTCGATGAGGCCGATCCGGGCCAGCGCCTGAGCATCCACGAGCGCCTTGGCGTTTTGTTCGAGCAAGGATTCAAGCGGAACCAGCCCCTGGTTCACACCGATGCGCGCTGCGACCAGCTCCTCCAGATGCGCGAAGGCCAAAGCGCCAATCGACAGACGCTTGCCCTGTCCGTTCAGGGTAGCCCTGATCTGCGGCAGCGTCATCCCGGCCTCGCGTTGCAGTTTGCGCACCGCAAGGATCGCCCGAACGTGATCCTCGTCATAATCGGCGACGTTGCGAGCAGGCCGCTTGGGGTCGGGCAACAGACCTTCGCGAAAATAGACGCGGATCGTCTCGCGATTGACGCCGGTTCTTGTTTCAAGCTCGCGCATTTTCATACCGGGATGGTCCTATAAAATTCACGCTCGTTTGTCTGCGCCAACGGTGCAAAAAATTCACAGGTTGCTTGTCTGTATTTTTGCGTATATTAGTAACGTGAAAATTGCCGTTAATAGGCGATGGGAGAGAGCCAATGGATTATGGACGCTACTACCTCGGCGTTGCCCTGCAAACCGCAGTAATCGTCAGTTTTTTTGTTGGCGGACCATGGGTGTGGTTTGGCATCGCCAGCTTGCCCCTGTTGGGCCTGATCGATTCGCTGCTTCCCAATGATTTTGCCCCGCGCCGGATGAGCAGCCATGCGCTGGCCGATGTTCCGGTCTGGCTGTGTTCGCTGCTGGGTCCAGTGATCTACATCGCGGCGGCCTTTTGGGCGCTGCGCAATCCCGGCGCGAGCGGCTGGGAAACGGTGGGCGTCGTCCTGTCCTGTGCCTGGCTCAGCGTGGTTCCGCTGGTTCCCGCCACCCATGAACTGTACCATCAACGCGGCAAGCTGCGCCGGTTTGTCGGTCGCTACTGCCAAATTTGCTATCTCGATGCCACCCGTGAGATCGCCCATGTCGTGGGCCATCACATCCATGTCGCCAGCGTGCTTGACGGTGATACCGCGCCGCGTGGCGTCAGCCTTTATGCCTTTACGCCCGCCGCTGTAGTTCAAAGTACGCGCGAAGCCTGGGGTTCGGAATGCACCAACCAGGAAAAGCAGGGCAAGCCCCGCTGGGGCCTGGGCCATCGCTTGTGGAAGGCCATTATGGCCCAGTTGATTTTTCAGACGCTGCTCCACGCCATCGGGGGCTGGCGCGCGAACGAAGTGGCTCTGGCGGGCATGATCGGCGCCCGCTTCTGGATCGAAAGCTTCAACTACTTCCAGCATTATGGGCTGATCCGGGTCGAAGGCGGCGCAATCAACCGGCGGCACGTGTGGAACCACTTCAAGCCGTTGTCGCGCGTCCTGGGGTTCGAGATCACCAACCACGCCGATCACCACACCAACAGCTTTGCCGCGTATCACGAATTGCAGCCCGACCGGCAGTGGATTCCCATGCCGTCGGTGTTCGTGTGCTTCTTTGCAGCGTTGATCCCGCCCATTTGGCACGAGCGTATCGTCAAGCCTGCCTTGAAGCGCTGGGATAATGAACTCGCCACGCCCGAGGAACGCGCGCTTGCCCGCGAACAAAACCGCCGGGCCGGCTGGCCCGACTGGTTCAGCGAAAAAGTCGAGGCGGCCTGATCAACGGCTTCTCAGCCCATCACGTAGATCGATTTGCTGTTCTGGTATGAACCGATCGCGTCGGGGCCGAATTCACGACCCAGCCCGCTGGCCTTGACCCCGCCAAACGGCGAGCCAAGCGACGGCATATAGCCATTGATCCCCATAGTCCCGCTTTGGACCTTGCGGGCGATAGCCGTTGCCCGAGCGCCGTCGCTGCTCCACACAGAGCCGCCGAGCCCAAACTGGCTGTCGTTGGCGATGCGAATGGCATCCTCGTCGCCGTCATACGCGATCACCGCAAGCACCGGCCCAAAGATCTCCTCTTGGGCGATACGCGCGCCATTATCCACATCGGCAAAGATCGTCGGTTCGACAAACCAGCCGTGGTTCATGGCCTTGGGCCGACCGCCGCCGGCAACCAGTCTGGCCTCTTGCCGACCGATCCCGATATAGCTTTCGACGCGATCCCGGTGCGCCTGTGACGCCATTGGCCCAACATGCGTTTCAGGATCGAGCGCATCGCCGATAACCAATGAGGCGGCGAGCCCGGCCAGCGCCTCGACCACCTCGCCGTACCGGCTTTTTGGCGCCAGAATGCGGGTGCCGTTGTAGCAGGTTTGGCCGTTGTTCAGCATGCAGGCCATCGGCACACCTTGCAGGAAGGCACCGATGTCGGCATCGTCAAGCAGGATTGCCGCCGACTTGCCGCCAAGCTCCAGCGTGACCGGGCGCAATAATTCGCCGCAGGTGCGGGCGATAATCCGTCCTGCTCCGGTCGAACCGGTGAAGGCGACCTTGTCCACGCCGGGATGCCCGACGAGGTAGGCGCCCACATCGCGGTCGGCCGCGACCCAGTTCAGCACGCCCGCCGGAACCCCGGCTTCCAGCGCCGCCTCGGCCAGAAGATAGCTGTCGAGAACCGTGCCCGGCGAAGGCTTGATCACCAGCGTGCAGCCCGCCGCCATGGCCGGTGCAATTTTGTTCAGGGCGAGCGTTACCGGGAAATTCCACGGCACGATCGCCGCAACCACGCCGACAGGTGTCCTTTCAACCAGGGTTTCCTTGCCCATCTGTGACGGGCGGATATCGGGTTCGCCTACGGTCTTGGCCAGTTCGGCATAATATTGCACCACGCCGACCGCAAACTGCCCTTCGAGCATCCCGCTGAGCGCAATGGGCATGCCGTTCTGAGCGCTGACGGCTTGCGCAATCGCTTCGCTACGGCTGGCCAGCGCTGCCATGAAGCGCGCCATGATGGCGGCGCGCTGCGCCGGCGTGGCATCCCCCCATTCGGACGAGGTCAAGGCGCGGCGCGCTGCCGCCACTGCGGCATCGATATCGGCTTCAACGCCTTCCGGAACAGTGCCCAGCGATTCCTCGGTCGAGGCGTTGATCAGGTTGAACCGGCGGGTACTGGCGGGCTTTACCCATTCATTACCAATGAAAAAGGCATCTCTTGCAACGGTCATGGTGGGTCCTCTCGCTTTTATGGCTTCAGGTGGCGCGAGTGCTCGCGTCAGTGAACTTGTCGTAATGAATGTCCAACAACGGTACGCCGGCTTGCGCCAATACCGCAACCCCGGCGTCGATCATTCCGGGCGGCCCGCACAGATAGGCCTGCATTCCGCTGGCACCGCCCAATTCCGCGACTGCCGCAGAAATTTCGTTGGTCACCAGGCCGAAGCGATGGGCGGGCACCGCTTCATCCGAGAGAACCGGCCAGAACGCAAACTTCCCCTGCCAGCGCGCAGCAATCGCGGCGATCTCGTCCAGGCAATAGAGATCGCGCCCGGCGCGCCCCCCAAACAGCAGGATCGCATCGCGCTGCACCCCCCGCGCCACTGCATCGTTCAGCAGGCTCATCAGCGGGGAAAGACCGCTGCCGCCGCCAACCAGCAAGATGGGCGCGTTTTGCCCGCCCGTGCCGTCGCGCAGCCAGAAGTTGCCATGGGGGCCATCGATCTCGAATGCCGTTGCGGACAAATCACCGGCAAACAGCCGTTCAGTGAAAGCCCCGCCAGGGACTTTGCGGACGAAGGTTGAAAGCAGGGTCTGCCCGTTTGCCGCAGGTGCGCTGCTGAACGAGTACGAGCGCGGTCCGGGCGCTCCCGGCCAAGTGACGTTCATGTACTGGCCAGCCCGGTAAGTAACCGGCGACGCAGTTTCCCAGGTTACCCGCTTGATGTCGTGGGTAAGATCGACGACTTCAACCAGCCGGGCGGCACAGTGCTGCACCGTTACGGCGAGCGAGCCCAGTTCCACTTCCACCACAAGGTCCGACTCGGGCACGGCCTGGCAGGCCAGAATAAAGCCGGCCTCCAGCTCCTCCCGGCTAAGGGTGTAGCCAAAGGGTGTAATGGCATCCACTTTGCCGGATATCAACCGCGTCCGGCAGGTCCCGCAAGTGCCCACCGTACAGTCGTACGGATAGGCAACCCCCGCCTCGAGCGCGCTTTCGAGGACGGTTTTATTGCGGCCTACTGCAAACTGAAAGCCGTCGTTTTGCAGCGTGACCGTTTTGGGCGGCCGCCTCGAAAAAAGGTTTTTCAGCATCTTCTTGTCCTGGAAACTTGCACAAGTATCGCTCTATTGTGCAAAATAGCCAATGATTCAGCATCGCACATAACTTGTAAACGTGTTGACATTCCCAACGTGTAATCTAATTTACGTATTAAGGTCACGCAAAAAATGATGCGGGCCAGTTTAACGGGATGAGAGGTTTCCAACATGACGGCTTTTTATAAAGTAAGCTTGCTTGCGATCGCTGTCAGCCTGCCTACGCCTGCGCTTGCGCAAATTATGCCTGCAAGATCAATTCGGGATACAGGCATAGCCGTCATCGTGGTGACTGCAACCAAGCGCTCGGAGATTATGCAAAATCTGCCCTTAGCCATTTCGGCAATCTCGACCGGGACTCTGAATAAAAAGGGCGTTTGTGAGACTTCCGATCTCGACAATCAGATGCCCAACTTGCAGGCATCCTCGCCCGCTGGCGCCGATGTCGATGAAGTTTAGAAGGCGGGGCATATCGGGCCATAATTTGTACCCCTCACCCCCAATATGCCGCGTGGCTCGCCGTAGCGCGAGCGTTATTGTTCGCTGGATATTGGGCCGGTTGACGAATTAAACGATGCGTCCACAAGCAATGGCGCCCGCTGCCTGATCGAAGCCATGCAGCAGGCTTTGGAATGGAGAATAGTCCATGCTCGATACGGTTGAACTGACACGGTCCGATCTGACCATCGCCGCCGAAAATGATGGCCGCCACAAGCTCGATCCCGACAATTCTCAGGAACGCGAATCGATACCCCTGCTCGTCAACCTGCCCGACGCTGGCATCGCCTTCTTTACCTACACCTGGGTAAACAGCGCCAGCGAAGCCGGCGCAGCGGTCTGCCTGTTCGGCCCCGGTGTCGGGCCCGAGCAGATTATGATCGGCATGGGAGACCGCAAAGTTCTTGAAACCATGGACTTTTCCGAATGGAAGATCGACAACTTCGAAATGGAGCAGGACCTGTCGTTTCGAAACGCGCACTTTCGCTTCCACAACGAGCGAATCGAACTCGACTTCACCTTTGCGGGCGCCCATCCGCCCTATGCCTATGGCGCCACTGCCGGCGGCTGCCCGCCCTACTGCGCCACCAACCGCATCGAGCAGAGTGGCCGCGTCCAGGGCCGGGTGGTCATCGACGGGCGCGAAGTTATCTTCGATACCACGGGACATCGCGACCATAGCTGGGGGGTACGGGACTGGAAGGCGATGCAGAACTATCGCTGGTTCCAGGGCCAGGCCGGTCCGGAAACCGCCGTGCATTTCTGGCACCTCATCGCGCTCGGGGAAACCCGCCTGATGGGTTATGTCCTCCAGAATGGTCTGATGGCCGAAATTACCGCCGTTGTTATCGATATCGACTTCGACGACCAGTTCCTGCAGCAACATCTGGAGGCGACGGTTACTGACGAGGCTGGCCGGATAACCCAGGTCAGCGCCGACTTCTATGCGCATGGCGTGTTGATCCCGGCGCCCGAAATTACACTGAACGAAGCGGCGGCGCGAATTGTCATCGACGGCAAGCCGGGTGTCGGCTGGCTCGAACATGCCTGGCCCACTGATTACCTCGCCCACATCCGGGCCAATTCGTTGTATGCCAAAGCGGGAAAGAGGCGCGCGTGACAGAACATCTCGAAATGGAGGCGGTTAACCGCCGCATCCTGGATCGCCGACGCGCCAGCCGGGGCCTGCCATCGTATCGCGCGGCGCTCATCCCCGAAATCACCCGGACGCTTGCCGATTATTTCGCGCACGTAGCTCCGGGGCGGAATGTTTCAGGGGTTCGGCGCGTTGGCGGCGGGGCGTCGAAGGAGCAGTTCTTTTTCAGCCTCAGCCGCGCTGGCGTGTCGGAACCGTTCCTGCTGCGCATGGACCCCCGTCTGGCGATTACCGAGACCGATCGCGAACGCGAGTTCGTGTTGCTGAAGGCAATGCAGGGCATCGTGCCCGTGCCCGAGGCGGCTTGGGTCGATGCGACGGGCGCGCATTTCCCGCAGCCGGCGGCGATCATGCGAGTGGTCAATGGTGTCACCAAACCGACTAAGTCGGGAACCAAGGTTTCCGGGCTCGGATTATGGCTGGGGCCGGATCTGCGCGCCAAGCTGCGTGACCAGTTCCTCGATCATCTGGTGGCGATCCACGCCTATGACTGGCGGGCCAATCCGCTGCCCAGCTTCGACGTGCCCGATGCCGATGCCAAACAGGCGGCGCGCTGGTCGTTCAACTATTGGCGCGAATTGTGGGAAATTGACGACGGCCCGACCCGTCCGATCGTTGCACTGGCCCAGCAATGGCTGACGGATAACATGCCCGATTGTACCGAACTGGTCGTCACCCATGGCGATTATCGTACCGGCAATTATCTGTTCGACGAAGATTCAGGCCGCATTACCGCGCTGCTCGACTGGGAACTCGCGCGTATCGGCGACTATCATGAGGATGTCGCCTGGGTGCTGACGCAGATATTCGGCACCTTTGACAACACCGCTGGCGAAAATGGCAAGTTCCGGGCCAGCGATCTGTTCGAGCGTGAGGAATTCATCACCGCTTACGAGCAACGCTCTGGCCGACAGGTAAACCGCAAGACACTGCACTATTACGACGTGATGTGCAGTTGGAAATGCTACATCATCGTTGCCGCCAACGCCATGGCTGCCGCTCGGTCCCAGCACAACCATCAGGACGTGTTGCTGACCTTTCTGGCGGCGGCGGCGCCGATGTTTGCCGATGACCTGGTCCGACTGCTGCGTCAGGGAGAACCGGCATGAACCCCAGTGTCGATGAAAGGCTGGCCAGCATCGTGCGGTCGCTGACCGAAGTCATCCTGCCCCATCTTCCGCCCGAAGCGTCGCTGGCGCAGGAACAGGCCCATCTCGCGATCGGCCACATCCAGATCTTGAGGTCGCAGCTGGACGCTGCGCCCGCCTTCGAGCGCGAGGAACTGGCTGACGCCATAGCCATTGGTACTGCGCTGACCGACGCGGTCAGCGGTGGCCCGGTGACAGCAGGCGCGGCAAAGGCGCTGGCCGACGCCATGGCCAACGCAGACGACAGCGAACCGCGAGCGCCTTGCAAGGCCATCAACGATGCGATTGAAAAACTGGTGATGGCTGCCGCCGCCGACGGCGACCCGGCGGGGGTTGCCGCGCTTAACCGGATCATCCTCGATTGCGAACATGCACGGGCGCAGAAAGACCGAAAATGGTTTGCACCCTTCGGTTTCGACAACCTGTAATCAGCTAGCAAACCACGCGCGTCCGCACGGGCGCGTCACAAAGGATATTTGAATGGAAACGCTTGCCGCCGTCATCAATGAACCTGGCGCCACTTTCAGCATCGAGACGGTCACCCTCTCTCCGCCCGGTCCGGGCGAAGTGCTGGTGGCGATCAAGGCGGTTGGCGTCTGCCACACCGATCTGGTCATTGGCTCAGGTTTGATGGGCCTGACCTACCCCGCCGTGCTCGGCCACGAAGGCGCAGGCGTGGTCGAGGCGGTGGGTCAGGGCGTTACAAAGGTCCAACCGGGCGACAAGGTGCTGCTGACCTTCAATTCTTGCGGCCATTGCCCACGCTGCGCGGCTGGCAACCCTGCCTATTGCTTTGACTTCTTCCAGCTCAACATGACCTGCTGCCGCCCCGACGGCAGCAGCCGGATCAGCCGCGATGGCCATGCCGTGGCCGACAACTGCTTCGGCCAGTCATCCTTCGCGGCCAGGGCGGTGGCGAATGAGCGCAACCTGCTCAAGCTGGCGGACGATGCCGACCTGGCGGCGCTCGCACCGCTTGGCTGCGGGGTTCAGACCGGCGTCGGGGCAGTGCTGCGCTCGCTGAAAGGGCAGGCCGGAGAGGCCCTGCTGGTGATCGGCGGCGGCGCGGTCGGACTGTCTGCGGTGATGGGCGGCAAGCTGGCCAAATGCACGCCGATCATCCTGATCGAGCCACAGGAAAGCCGCCGGGCAATCGCGCTGGAACTGGGCGCGACCCATGTCATCGATCCGGCCACGGCTGGCGACATTGTCGCCGCCGTGCGCGCGATCGTGCCCACCGGCGTCGATCTTATCGTCGATACCAGCGGGCATATGCCGACGCTGGAACAGGTGCCCAACATGATCGCGACGATGGGCCGGGTTGGCCTGGTCGGGGTGCCCGGCGCCGCCGATGCGGTGCTGCCACTGCCAATGATCCAGTGGCTGACGCTGGGCGGCACCTTGCGCGGCATCGTCGAGGGTGACAGCGATATTGTCGGTTTCCTGCCCGAACTGATCGCCCACCATGCGGCGGGCCGCCTGCCGTTCGACCGCTTGGTCACGCGCTATCCGTTTGCGCAGATCAACGAAGCCATCGCCGACGCTCACCACGGTAAATGCATCAAGCCAGTGCTGGTGTGGGAATGACCGAAGCCCCGACAGCCTACCGCAGCATGCGGCTCGAGCGCGACGGCGCACTTGCGCGACTGACCTTTATCCAGCCGGAGCGCGGCAACCCGATCGACGGCATATTCTGCGCAGAATATAGTAGAATGGCGCAAGAAATCGCCGCCGACCCTTCGATCCGCGCCGTCCTGGTGCGCTCGGAAGGCGCCGTATTCAGTTTTGGCGGCGATGTTCGGACCTTCTACAAAAACCTGGACCAACTACCGGCGCTGATTGCGCAGTGGGCATTCGATCTGCACGACGGCATCGCCAAATTGCAGATGATGGATGCGCCGATGGTCGTGGCGGTGCATGGGATGTGCGTCGGGGGCATGGGCGGGTTGGTAGCATCGGCCGATATTGTCGTGGCCGAGCCGGAAACAAAATTCGTGGCGGCCTATGCCGGGATCGGTTTTTCCAACGATGCCGGAACCTCGATCATGTATTCCCGGCGCATGGGCAGCGCGCGAACGCGACGCTTCCTGCTGATGAACGAAACGCTTGATGCGCAGGCGGCTCTGGCCGCCGGCCTGATCGATGAGCTGGTGCCGACCGCAGCGCTGTTTGACCGCGCCGAAGAAATCGCGATGCAGCTTGCCGCCGGGCCGACCAAGGCCTTTGGCCAAATCCGCAGATTGATGACCAGCGTCGAGGATCAGTCGCTTTCCGCCCAGCTTGATCTTGAGGCGCAGGGACTTGCCCGGACCGCTGGCACCGCCGATGCCCGGGAGGGCATCACTGCGTTTTATGAAAAACGCAAACCATTGTTTCGAGGGGAATAATTCAACAATGTGGCTTTACCCGGAAGTGCGGACGCTCGGCGATTTCGTGTCCTATTGGGCGCGGCATGACTTTTCGCGTCCGATGCTCAAGACCGCCAAGCGGACCATCAGCTTTGGCGAAATGGACGGCATCGCCAACCGCGCAGCCCATTGGTTGCTTGATCGTGGCGCCCAAGCAGACCACCTCATCGGATATTTCGGGAAAAACAGTTTCGACTTCTACATCGCTTTATTCGGGTCCGCGCGCACGCGCGGGGGGCTGGTGGCATTCAACTGGCGCCTCGCCGTTCCCGAACTAGCCATGCAGATTGCGGACAGCGATACCAGGCTGATTATCGCCGAGCGCGAGATGCAACCTTTGCTCGACGCGGCTTTGCTCGAAATGGCCACCCCGCCCGACATTTTCTGGATTGACGATCAGGCGTCATTCGAGATCGCGATCACAGCTTTCCCCGCATCGCCGCCTGCGGTTGCGATCAGCGAAGACGACACCGCCTTCCAGCTTTACACCTCGGGAACGACAGGTCGCCCCAAAGGCGTGATGCTGAGCCATCGCGGCATCAATATGATGCGATTGTCCGAACATTTCGAACCATCCTATCATTGGCAGGATGATGACAGCTTCATCAACAGCCTGCCCAATTTCCACCTGCTGCATCTCGGCATTACGCTGCAATGCCTGTACAATGGCGTTTCAATCGCAATCGTCAGGCAGTTCGATCCCGGCGTCGTGCTGCAAGCCATCAACGACCTCAGGCCATCGCTGCTGA
>JAYUBN010000181.1:0-11154 GCA_043740855.1 Sphingomonadales bacterium
GGGCGACGATAGCAATAGATGCCAAGCCGGTTGCGGGTAAGGTACATGGGGTCATCTTTCATGCTACGATTGTAGCACCCGACCGTATCAAAAGCACTGGTTCTATTAGGTTTCTCAGCATTTCAATGGCTTGAAAGCTGATGGTGGACAGGGGTGGATTCGAACCACCGTACGCTCTCGCGGGCAGATTTACAGTCTGCTGCCATTAACCACTCGGCCACCTGTCCACATCGACTTCTCGGCAGCGGCGCTGCCTTTGCTGAATCGGCCTCCACACAGAAGACCACCGACCGAGAGGCGCGCCAATGCCCAAGCTAGGCTGGACTGTCAATGCCCGCAAAGCCAATGCGCATGTCGAAGGACCTTGCCTGTCAGGTTGGCGGCTGGCAGGAGCGCATCAACGCAGGCAAGTGAAGCCCGCCGCCGAAGGAACCCGCATGACGACCGTAAACGAAGATGGCTCCGAGCCACGCAACAAGCGCGCGTTGCGGGGACGGGCCGGGCGGATGCAGGGCGGCCGTGGCAGTGGCCGCTCCGCCAAAGGCGTGGTGCGGTTGTGGGGGCGCCATGCCGTCGAGGCGGCGCTGAACAATCCCTTGCGCAGTTACCGCAAGCTGTGGGCAACGCGCGAGGCGGTGGCAGCGCTTGGCGGCGAATTGCCCGCCGACTTTCCGCTGGAGTACGCGCAGGCCGCCGATCTTGGGCGGTTGGTCGCGCGCGATGCGCCGCATCAGGGCCTGGTGTTGGAATGCGACGCGCTGGACGAGATTTTTCTGGAGGACGTGCTGGCCATAGAAAGCGCGGGGGGGGCTGTCAGCCCGCTCGTGATTCTCGACCAAGTCACCGATCCGCACAATGTCGGCGCAATCCTGCGTTCGGCAGCGGCCTTTGGCGCCTTAGCCGTTATCACCCAGGATCGGCACGCTCCGCCCGAATCAGGTGTCGTGGCGAAATCAGCCTCGGGTGCGCTCGAAATCGTACCATGGGTACGGGTGGTCAACCTGGCCCGCGCGCTGGAGGAGATCGCCAAGGCCGGATATTGGCGCATCGGGCTGGCCGGAGACGCTGCTTTGACGCTGAGCCAAGCCCTGCCGGTGGGCCCCGTGGCCCTGGTGGTCGGCGCCGAGGGCGAAGGCCTGCGCCACAATGTCATGCAACATTGCGACGTCATGGCGCACTTGCCAATAGGTAACGCCATCGACAGCCTGAATGTCTCGAACGCGGCTGCGATCGGCTTGTATGCCGTTGCGACCCGGTAGGGGCACTTATTTTCCACTCGCCACCCTGAACTTGGTGCAGGGTCCTTTTGCCACACCGTCCACTAACCCGAAGGCAAGATGGATGCCGAAACGCAGTGACGGCATGCCCGTCAAACAAGTTGCGCATGGCGACGGGTTATCAGGCAAACTTCGGATGAAGAATCCTAATTGACCGCGTCCTTCAGGCCCTTGCCGGCCTTGAATTTGGGCTGGGACGAGGCATTGATCTTCATCGGCTCACCGGTGCGCGGATTGCGGCGTGTCGAGGCTTGGCGCTTGGCCACGGAAAACGTGCCGAAACCGACCAGACGGACTTCATCGCCCTGCTTGAGCGCACTCGTGATCGACAACAGCACACCTTCCACGGCTTTCACGGCGTCGTTGCGTGACAGGCCGCTCGCTGTTGTGACGGCAGCGACGAGATCGCTTTTCTTCATTATGAAATCCCCCTGGCTTATATTGAACCGGCATTTTCGACGTACGTTGGCCCGGAGGGAAATTGAGCGAGTTTTCAATGAACTGTCAAAGGTAAAGCTCGTGAGAACGCAAAGCTAATCGCATTTTAAACGATTGAAACATGTTTGTCTCAAATCTGAGCGGCTTTGCACAAGACAACGCCTTGAACCGAGACATCCCGATTCGCGGCGCTCTAGGATGAAAAGTAATCGAAGGGTCAGTGCGCCGTCGTCGAAGGCAGTTGGCCAGGCAAGGCGGCGGGCGAGCCTACGACCGGTTGGCTGGCCAGATCGTCAGCCTCGGTCCACTCAATCGGGACCAGCGGCTGCGTGAGAACGTGGGCCAGAACTTCATCGACATGTGAAACCGGGATGATCTCCAGCCCTTCCTTGATGTTGGCCGGAAGCTCCACCAGATCCTTGCGATTTTCCTCCGGAATCAGCACGATCTTGATGCCACCGCGCAAGGCCGCGAGCAGCTTTTCCTTCAGCCCGCCGATCGGCAGCACACGGCCGCGCAAGGTGACTTCGCCCGTCATCGCGATATCCGAACGTACCGGAATTCCGGTCAGCGTCGAAACGATCGAGGTGACCATGCCGATCCCCGCCGACGGACCATCCTTAGGGACCGCACCTTCGGGCAAGTGGATATGGATATCCTTGCGCTGGATCAGCGAAGGTTTGATCCCATAGGCGGGGCTGCGAGCGCGCACGAAACTGAACGCCGCCTGCACGCTTTCATTCATCACCTCGCCCAGTTTGCCAGTGGTCCTGACGGTGCCCTTGCCGGGAACGGTCACGCTTTCTATCGTCAGTAATTCGCCGCCCACTTCGGTCCAAGCCAGCCCCGTCACGGCGCCAACCTGATGCTCGTCATCCGAGACACCATGGCGAAATTTGCGCACCCCGGCATAATCGCCGAGATTTTCCGGTGTGATCGTCACCGATTTGGTCTTGCCCTCCAGAATGGCACGCAGCGACTTGCGCGCCAGCCGCGCGATCTCTCGTTCCAGCGTACGCACCCCGGCTTCGCGCGTATAAAAGCGGATGAGGTCACGCAGCCCCTCATGCGAAAGGATGAATTCGCCCTTTTTCAGGCCATGCGCTTCGACTTGCTTGGCGATCAGGTGCCGTTCGGCAATCTCGACCTTTTCATCCTCGGTATAGCCTTCGAGCCGGATGATTTCCATGCGGTCGAGCAGCGCTTGTGGCAAATTCAAGCTGTTCGCGGTGCACACGAACATGACGTCGGACAAATCAAAATCGATTTCGAGATAATGGTCCTGGAACTTCGAATTCTGTTCCGGGTCGAGCACTTCCAGCAGCGCCGACGCCGGATCGCCCCTGAAATCCTGCCCCAGCTTGTCGATCTCGTCGAGCAAAAACAACGGATTGGACGCGCCTGCCTTGCGCAGATTGGTGACGATCTTGCCTGGCAGCGAACCGATATACGTACGCCGGTGGCCGCGAATCTCCGCCTCGTCGCGGACGCCGCCCAGCGATTGGCGAACGAACTGGCGGCCCGTGGCGCGGGCGATCGACTTGCCCAGGCTGGTCTTGCCCACGCCCGGCGGCCCGACCAGGCACAGGATCGGCCCCTTCAGCTTGTTGGTACGCGCCTGCACCGCGAGATACTCGACGATCCGGTCTTTCACCTTGTCGAGCGCGTAATGATCGGCATCGAGTATCGCTTGCGCGCCGGCAATATCCTTCTTCAGCCGGCTTTTTTTGCCCCACGGCAGTCCCAACAGGACATCCAGATAATTGCGCACGACCGTCGCCTCGGCGCTCATCGGCTGCATGGTCTTGAGCTTCTTCAGCTCGGCAATCGCTTTTGTGCGTGCTTCGGGGGACAGCTTCAGTCCGGCGATCTTTTCCTGCAGCGCGGCAAGCTCGTTAGCTTCGCCCTCCTCGCCGTTGCCCAGTTCGGACTGGATCGCCTTGAGCTGCTCGTTGAGGTAATATTCACGCTGGGTCTTTTCCATCTGGCGCTTGACCCGGCCACGGATGCGGCGCTCCACCTGGAGCACGCCCAATTCGCCTTCCATGAAGCTGTAGACCATTTCCAGCCGCTTGGACGCATCAATCTCGGTTAGCAGCGCCTGCTTGTCCGAAACCTTGGCGCTGATATGTGCGGCGATGGCATCGGCCAGCTTCGACGCATCCACAATCTCGCCCAGCTGTTCGCCAGCGTCCTGTGCCAGCTTTTTGTTGAGCTTGGCGTATTCGTGGAACTGCTCGATGGCACTACGCATCATCCCCAGCGATTCGGCGCCCTCGACCACCTCGGATTCGATCGGCTCGACCTGGCCGATCAGCATGCCATTTTCCTCATGCACCGCCACCAGCTTACCGCGCGACTGCCCTTCGACCAGCACGCGGACGGTGCCGTCAGGCAGCTTGAGCAATTGCAGGACGGTGGCGATCACGCCGATATCATAAAGATCGTCCCGATCGGGATCGTCGCAGCCCGGATCGAGCTGGGCGACCAGAAAAATATCCTTGTCATCGGCGGTCATCGCCGATTCAAGCGCCGCAACCGATTTTTCGCGGCCGACAAAAAGCGGCACGACCATGCCAGGAAACACCACGATATCGCGCAAGGGCAGCAAAGCGAGCGAGTTCATATGTCTATCCATTCAAGCGCCAAAAAGGCGCGTCCAGCCGCAGCGGAGCAAGATGCGGGCCAATTGCTTGATTGAGATATGGGGAGGTGCCGGCGCGGTTGCAATGGCTGTCCTACCCTGGGCCACTACCCTTGCCCCATGCCCTGTGGACGGCGGAAGGCGCGGGACAAAAGGCACGCGCCGCAATCAGAATGGCAGCTTGAAGCCGGGCGGCAGCCCCAACCCCTGCTGCGCGTTAGCCATCTCGCGATTGGCGACCTCGTCCGCCTTGGCACGCGCATCATTGAAGGCAGCGGCAATCAGATCTTCCAGAATCGGCTTTTCGGCAGGCTGCATCAGGCTGTCGTCGATCGCCACGCCGATCACGCGACCTTTTGCCGACGCGCGAATCCTGACCATGCCTCCGCCAGACAGACCTTCGACTTCCAGCAAATCGAGCTTCGACTGGGTTTCGGTCATCTGCTTCTGGATGGTTTCGGCAGCCGCCTGTGCGGCCTTGATCATGTCTTCCATCGATTTCATGTCTTAAAACTCCGGTTGCGGGCGGCATTATCCTGCGCGCCCACGTTGTCGTTAACTATTTCCGCGTCCGGAAAGGCGGCAAAGGCGGCTGCGACCAACGGCAAACGGCGCAGCGCGACCAGCCCCGCTGCTTTTTCGGCCTCGGCCAGTTCGCGCAAGGCCGGTACGCCCTCACCTTCCGCACGCTCGACCTGCCAGCGCTCTCCGGTGGCTTTGGACAAACCCTCACGCAGGTCCGGCGCCGGATCGCCCGAGAAGCCAGGCACCAGCGCAAAGCGCAAATTACCCGGCGTCAGCGTCACTACCCGTACCCAGTCGCGCATGATCTGGGCGATGCGCAACTGGCCGGAATTCTCGACCGACCGCACCAACGCGGCCCAATCCATCGCCGGCGGCGCTGGTACCAGCGCCGCTTCACCAACAGCAGGTGCAACCGCGGCTGCCGGGCGCGCCGCCAAATCTTCCAGCCGCTTAATCAAAGCGCCAGGGTCGGGCAGATCGGCGGCATGCAGGCAGCGCAGCAGCGCCATCTCCGCCGCAATCAACGGGTCGGGCGCGCCGCGCACCTCGTCATGACCCTTCAGCAGCAATTGCCACATGCGGTGCAACTGCCCTGCGCCGAGGGTTTGCGCCCATCCGTCGACTGCGATGCGGTCTTCGGCAGAGATCGCCTCAACGCCGCTGCGCGCCAGTTGTGCGACGGTGATCCGGTGCGTCAGTTCCATCATTGCGCGCATCAGCGCGATAGGCTCCACCCCCAGCGCAAACTGATGCGCGACCAGTTCAAGCAGCCCCGCGCCGTCGCCCGCCAGAATGGCCGCAAACAAGCGCCGCTGCACCGACTTGTCGGCTAGGCCGAGCATTTCGAGAACCTGCGCGGCAGTCACGGCCGTTTTTTCCCCGTCGCTCGCCATATCGGCGCCGCTTATGTTGCCGACCGAATCGGCATGGGCAATCGCCTGGTCTAGGATCGACAAGCCATCGCGCACCGAGCCTTCGGCGGCCTCAGCGATCATGTTGAGCGCTTCCGCCTCGGCAGTTACGTTCTCGGCCGCGCAAATGCCTGCGAAATGGGCGGCGAGCATGGCTGTGGGGATGCGGCGAAGATCGAACCGCATACAGCGCGACAGCACCGTTACTGGCAACTTGTCGGCTTCCGTGGTGGCGAACAGGAATTTGACGTGCGGGGGCGGTTCTTCCAGCGTTTTGAGCAGTGCCTGGAACGCCGGTTTTGACAGTGCGTGTACTTCGTCGATAATATAGATCTTGTAGCGCGCCGTGACCGCAGCATAACGCACTGCGTCGTTGATTTCGCGCACATCGTCGATCCCGTTGTGGCTTGCCGCGTCCATTTCGATGACGTCGATATGGCGCCCTTCGGCGATTGCCACGCACGGCTCGCACTGCCCGCAAGGATCGATGGTGGGGCCGCCCTTGCCGTCGGCACCGATGCAGTTCAGCGCCTTGGCAATCAGCCGCGCGGTGGAGGTCTTGCCGACTCCGCGAACGCCGGTCATCAGGAAGGCATGCGCCAGCCGGTCGCGCTTGATGGCATTGGCCAGCGTCTGCACCATCGCATCCTGCCCGATCAGCGCGCTGAAGCTCTGCGGGCGGTATTTGCGGGCGAGCACGCGATAGGGAGTGGCCGGGGCAATCTTCGGCGCGGCGGCTGGCGGCAGGTCAAGACCCAGACCCGGCGCGTTGTCCAGCCCATCGCCATTGCTGCCAGAAATATCCGGGGAATCACTCATCCCGGCTAACTAAGGGCTTGCGCCAAGATTGTCAGGGGAAAAGGAGCCGGACGACCCGCCGCTATCCGTTGTGGCTGCTTCCTTCCGGACCTGACCAGATTGGCGAACGCAAACGTCCGCCCGACTCCCGGCCGCGCATATGGCGAGGGTATGCGGATTTGTCCAGCCCGAGCAGCACAAGCCTTATTTGCCAATATTTTTATCGCGGACAGCCATTTGCGGCGCATACGCCTGCAAGAAATCTATGTTGAATCACCGAAAATTATCGGCGTAGGCCTGCAATTTGAGCCGGCGCGGCGGTGTCGAGTGAACGCTGGCGGTAAGGCCAACCTGATCGGCATAGGCCTGAGCCTCCGCCCGGCTGGCGAAGCACAGAACCACCTGGCTCTGCGTGTCGCCCGAACCGGCCCAGCCCATCAGCGGATCGGACCGTTTGGCTTCAGCCGGAGCGAACTCCAGCAACCACTCGTCCGTGCCGGCCCGGCCGGACTGCATGGCGTTTTTTGGGCGTTGATAGATGCGTGCGGTCATGATAAGCGCTATCGGGCGAATCCCAGCGTAAATCAAGGCTGTTGTGCAGGTATAAAATCGCCGCTGCGCGCGCGCAAAAATTGGCCATATTGCTTGAATTCGCTTTCGGGCAGGCAAAATTGGCTTAGCATGACCGACTGTGCGCATCGCTTCAGCCCTCGCCCCCCAAAAGGACATGATCAACGTCTTCATCACTTGAGCGCCTCAGCCGAAATCGTCGCCAACTCACGCACTGAAGGAGAGGCTACTTGCCGCATTTGGGTGCAGTCGCGCGGGCATTTGAACTGGCCAGAGGCGGTGCCTGCCGTTCGGTCGAGGATATTCGCCGCCATCTCAAGCTGGAAGGATACAGCAGTTACCAGGAGCATCTGGCAGGGGCTTCGATCAAGAAGCAACTGATTGCTATCATGAAGAAATAATAAAGCGGGCTGGAGATTGATAACCTGTAGCGGGCACGCCCCATTCCTCACTTCCTCGGCCGTCCCTCGAAGGCATTGCGCGTCTTCAGGCTGGGGTCTTCGCGCCACGGTTCATCGGGCCAGCGGTGGCGGGGATAGCGGCCCTTCATGTCGCGCTGCACGTCGCGCCAGCTGCCACGCCAGAACGCCGGCAAGTCGCGCGTGGTTTGGATCGGGCTGCCAGCCGGTGAGGTCAGCTTGAGCAGCAGCGGCTGGGTGGGCTGTCCGAAACCGGGATGCCGATCAAGCCCGAACAGGGCCTGCACGCGCACTTCCACGCTCGGCCCGCCGGGATCGTCGTAATCGATGGCATGATGCGACCCGGCCGGACTGGCAAAGCTAGCCGGCGCGAGCTGGTCGAGCTGCTGGCGCCCGCCGCGACCCAGCCGTTCCACCAAAGCCTGCTGCAGCGCGGCAGGATCGACCGCATCCAGCCTGCGGTCGAGCAGCGGCGCCAGCCAGTCCTCCAGCGCATCGCGCAAAGCCTGGTCCGACAGCGCCGCTATCCCGGCATAACGAGCGCGGCGCAGCAGCGACCGGCTGGCATCGGTCCAGGGCAGCAAATCCAGCCCCCCGTCGCGCAGCTTGGCGCAGATCAGCGCGGCCATCGCCGCCCGGTCGGGCGCCGGATCGGGCCCACGCGCCAGCACGATCGCACCGAGCCGCTGTTCCAGCAAAGCCTCGACGCGGCGCTCACCATCCAGCCAGCGCAGGGCCGAACGCCGCTCGATCCGGTGCGCCAGCCAGCGCAGCACTTCGCCCTCGGTCAAAGCAATTGCTCCGGTGATGCGCGCACCCTTGGCCTCGCCTTGCGCTTCGCCCACCGCCAGGAATTCCGCCCGCGCCAGCGGTGAAGCCAGGTCAAGGCGCAGGCCCCTGCCCCCCGCCGTCAGCCAGTCCTCTCCCGATGGACCGCGCCGCCGGGCCAGATTGTCGGGGAAAGCCTCCGCCAGCAATACGCCCGCAGGCGGAGCGTCGGCAGCATGCGGTGGCCCTGCGCAAAGTTCGGCCGCGCGTTTCGCCCAGCGACGGGCCATTTGGCGCGACGCTTCGGCACGGGCGCCGCGTTCCGATCGCCAGCGCTCCAGCCGGGCCAGCAAATCTTCGCCGCGCCCGCCCAACCCGCGCTCCTGCAACAGCAGCGCCAGCCGCGCCGCCGTCTCGCCTGCGCCGTGCGCCGCCGCAAACAACAGCATATGCGCAGGCTCCGGCGCCATCGGCAACGCGGCCATCGCCCGGCCATGCGGGGTGATCTGCAGCTTTTTATCCAACGCGCCCAGCGCGGTCAGCTTGGTATGCGCCGCCGCCATCGCGGCAGCCGGGGGTGCATCTATCCAGGCCATCGCCGCCACGTCGCCCGCGCCCCATTGCGCCAGCACCAAAGCCAGCGGGGCAAGATCGGCGGTCAGCATTTCGGGCGCGGCAAACGCAGGCCGGCCGGGATGCGATGCCTCCTCCCACAAACGATAGGCGACGCCGGGCCCCTGCCGCGCCGCGCGACCGGCGCGTTGCGCCGCCGCCGCCTGGCTGGCTCGATGCGTGACGAGCCGCGTCACCCCTGCCGCCTTGTCGAAGATAGCGTGACGCGACAGGCCCGCATCGACGACAATTCTCACTCCGTCCAGCGTCAGCGATGTCTCGGCAATCGCGGTGGCGAGCACGATCCGGCGGCGACCCTGGGGATCGCGGCGGATCGCGGCGCGCTGGTCGACCGGCTCGACCTGGCCATGCAGCGGCAGGATCAACGTGTCTGGCAAACGCGCCGCGAGGCGTTCAACGGTGCGCTGGATTTCGCCGACGCCAGGCAGAAAGCCAAGAATATCACCAGTTTCTTCGCGCCACGCGGTGTGGATTGCCGCCGCCATCGCCTCGGATACGTGCAATTCGGCGCGCGCACCCAGCCAGCGGATCGTTAGCGGATAGGCCTTGCCCGCGCTTTCGATGATGGGCGCACCGGCTAATAAATCGGCGAAGCGCGCGCCATCGATGGTGGCCGACATCACCAGCAGCCGCAAATCCTCACGCAACACCTGCCGACATTCGATCGCCAGTGCCAGGCCCAGGTCGCTGTCGAGATGCCGCTCATGCGCCTCGTCGAACAGCACGGCAGACACCCCCGTCAGTTCCGGATCGTTCAGGATGGTCGAAACGAAAATCGCCTCGGTCATCACCACGATGCGAGTGCGCGCCGAACGTTTGCTGTCGAGCCGGGTCAGGTAACCGACGGTTTCGCCCGGTTGATCGCCAAAGGCTTCGGCCATGCGCTCGGCGGCGGCGCGCGCAGCGACGCGGCGCGGACTGAGCAGGATCACGGTGCCCGAACACCATGGCTGTTGCAGCAAAGCGGGCCCCACTGCCGTCGTCTTGCCCGCGCCCGGCGGCGCGATCAGCACCGCAGCGCCACAATGGCCCAGCGCCACCAGCACATCGGGCAGCACTACGTGGATGGGGAGATCGCCGCTCAAGCCCACAACCCGAGCCTCGTTGTCCACCCTGAGCTTGTCGAAGGGTTGCCGTTATCCTTCCTCTGTTGTGAAAAAGAGGGACAATACTTCGACGAGTTCAGCATGGACGGGAGCAGCGATATTTTCGGAGCCAGGGCGAGTCAGTACCGCCGAGAAACCGCAAACTCGGCAGCCTCCACCATCGCCGCATGTGCGTCCCCGCGCGGGAACATGGCAATTGCATCGATGGCGCGCTGGGCGAAATGGCGCGCCCGGTCGCGCGTGGCGGACACCGCGTCGTGGCGATTGATCAACTCGACGGCATGCGCCAAATCGGCATCGGTATTGCTGAATCCGGCAATTGCGTCGCGCCAGAACCCGCGTTCCACCTCGCTGCCGCGCGCATAGGCGAGGATCACCGGCAGCGTCATCTTGCCGTCACGAAAATCGTCACCCTTCCCCTTGCCCATTTCTGCGGGTTCCGAATCGTAATCGATGGCGTCATCGACGAGTTGGAAGGCAATGCCGAGATTGCGGCCGTAATCCTCCAGCGCGCGTTCGGCGGCCTCGCCGCGTTCGGACACGACCGCACCGATCTTGCAAGCGGCAGAAAACAACGCCGCGGTTTTCGCGCCGATGATGGAGAGATAACGTTCCTCGCTGGTCTCAACGTGGCGCTGCGCGGTCAACTGATCGACCTCGCCCTCGGCGATCACCGCCGAAGCATGCGACAGGATTTTCAGCACCTTCAAGCTGCCGTCTTCGACCATCAGTTCAAAGGCGCGGCTGAACAGGAAATCGCCCACCAGCACCGTCGCCGGATTGCCGAAAACAATGTTGGCGGCGGCTTTTCCCCGGCGTAAATCCGACCCATCAACGACATCGTCATGGAGCAGCGTTGCGGTGTGGATGAATTCGACGGCGGCGGCGAGCTTGTGATGGCGGGTGCCCTGATAATCGCACAACGCCGCTCCGGCCAGCGTCAGCAGTGGCCGCATCCGCTTGCCACCACCCGCGATGAGGTGACCGGCGAGCGCTGGAATCAATGGAATTTCGCTCTGCATCCGCTCCAGGATGACTGCATTGACGGCGTTCATGTCCGGGGCG
>JAYUBN010000182.1:0-10954 GCA_043740855.1 Sphingomonadales bacterium
CGGGACTTACGTAGCCGATGGCCTTGCCACAGCCGCGCTGGCATCGAGCTATCCCAGATTTTGCGCAGTAGACAGCACCGGGCGCGCTTTCCGCCTGATGGCATCGGGCGGTGCCATTGCCATTTCCCAAGGTGGGGCACTGGGGGGCACGAACAACGATCAGCCCGCCGTTCAGGCCGCAATCGATTACGCTGCCGCCATCGGCGCGCGCACGCTGCTGTTCGACTTCGACACGGTGAGCATCTGGAACACAGTGCGGACCAGCGCGGCGGCGCAGACCGGCCAAGATGCCTGGGCGCAGGACGGACAATCGCTGTGGGTGACGGCGCCGATCAAGTTCATGGGCCTGCCGACGCAGACCCATATCAAGATGCTGAGCGCCACGGGTACAAGTTTGGAGACAGGCTGGCAAAATGTCGGCGGCAACGTTTGGCGCGGTGCAGGCATCAACCTGATCGGCGGACCGCAGGCTTCGCCCAACGCGAACAACCTGACGTTCTTCGCCATGGAAAATATCTGGCTCGATGGCGGCTGCGCCTATACCGGCGTCCGCACGGCGGTCACTCCGCTATCGCCAGATGGGCCTGATCTCACCCACAAGGGCATCCGGCTCCAGGACACCCAATGCGATGAAATAATAATCAATAACTGCAAGATCAATGGCTTCAAAGGTGAGGCCTGCTATCTTGCCGGCACCACCAATACCGACATCTGGATTGATAATACGAGAATTTTCGGCAGCAACCAGAGTGCCTTCAATCCATCTGCCGGGCTGGTTCGCGCAAATAACTGCGAATTTGGCGGATCGTTTATCTCGTGCGAGGGTCTTGGCAGGAGTGGTGGCCGCTACGCTGTTTGCAAGTTCTACGACTCGATGCAAACCGGAATTACTGGCGGTCCCGCTAACGGTCTCCAATACAATTACGCCTATCCGACGCGCGATCCGATCAAGGCGCCGCCGTGGCTCGACCTTGTCGACTGCGACTTTCACAACGCCGGACAGTTGCTGGTCGGCAACTATATCCGCATTTCCGGGCGCGCCACGGATATTTCGATCGCTCTCAACGCCGCTGTGACAATCGGGTCGTTGAACAGCACCTATATCAATCTTGATTATACGCTTGATCAGGCGTCGCAGAACCCGATTTGCAGCCTTCAGGGTCCGCCGTCGCTGACCACGGTAATCCCCGGAGCGCCAGCAGGAACCTTTATCCCGCCGCCTAACGATGTGCATATCAGGCTTAACGTCCATCGTACCGCGCACGCTGTCGCAAACGGCTACTTTGCCGCCGTGTATGGCGTCATCGGGTACATTGACCAAAACACCTGTTCACTCGCAATTGGCGACGCAGACGGGATAACCAGCATACTCATCCCGAACTTTGGCGGGACGTCGTTCTCTATCCCCCTTGTGACTTGCGACGGGGCAAGTGCCAGCCAGCTAACCGGCGCGGGCACGCCGCTGGCCATGTCGACGCTCACCATGACTGCTGGGCCGTATGCCATCGCAGTCAGCAGCCCGCGTCATGCACTGGTGAATACGGGCACGGCGGCGACGATCGTTTGCACAATGGCGGCGACCTACGCTTACCCCTTCGGACAGAAAACCCGCATCTATTGGTTCAATTCGACTGCTACGACGAATTTTACCTTTGCCCGCAACGGGACCGGGCTGCGGCTCAACTCGGATTGCGTGCTGGCTGTGGCCAACGATTGGATCGAGGTGGAGTTCAATGGCACGACTAGGCTTTGGCACGAGACTGGGCGGCAAATCCATGCGGCCTGATTCGGGCATGTCCATCGCTGCGGAGGGCATCATCCTTGAGGTCGGCGAGGTGAAGGGGGGTCTCAAAGCCATGAATGAGCGCATGGGCCGGATGGAACGTTCACTCGACAAAGGGCTGGTCGAGATCAAGAACGAGGTCCGTGGCGTCAGCGCAGCGATTACCGCAACGACTGCGCCCCTGGATGACCGGATTTCCGCGCTCGAACTGAAAAATGGCGAACGTAAGGGCGAACGCGGGGCCTTGCTGGGCCTGTCCAGCCTGCTCGGGGGGATCGTTGTGGCAAGCGGACAGTGGTTGATCGATCATTTGGCGAGATAGGCGCGCTTTGCGCTTTTGCCGGTGAGGGTCAGGCTCTCACCGGGAGCGACGCTTCGTCGCGGGGAGGCGCCATGAAGCCCGAAAACATTTCCCGCCCGACGCCCGCATGGCGACGGGGAAACCACTCTAACCTTGAAAGGAGGCTGCGATGCCCCTCACCATCAACCCCGCCGCGCTGGCAATCTTGCGCGGCGCCGAGAGCTGCCGGTTGCGCGCCTATCCCGATCCAGGGAGCGGGAACGCGCCCTGGACGATAGGCTGGGGCGCGACCGGGCCTGACATAAGCGCAGGGCAGGTGTGGACGCAGGCCCAGGCTGATACGCGTTTAATGCAGGATCTGGGCCATGTTGCAGCGCAAATGACCCAGGCCTGTGGCGCGGCCCCTTCAAGTGCCAATCAGTTCGGGGCAATGTGTTCGCTGGCGTACAACATCGGCTTCCGTAACTTCCTCGGCTCAAGCGTTTTGCGCTTTCATCACGTTGGCGAGCATCACGAGGCGGCGGCCGCTTTCGCGGCCTGGAACAAGGGCAGCGGTCGAGTGCTAACCGGCCTGGTCCGACGCCGTAGCGCCGAGGCAGCGCTTTATCTCACTCCAGACCCAGCGCCGGGCGCGCTGACATGACAGGCTTGCGCAATCCCGATACCCGCCGCGCGTTGCGCGCGGCGGTGGAGGCGGCCATTGCCTTGGGCCTGCTGGCGATGGTGTGGTGGATCGCCGAAGTACTACGCGACGATGCCGGGGGCCTGCGCGAGATAGCGCGGGGCGCCTTGCTGATCGTGGGGCTGGGCACGCTCTTTTACGGCATGGAGAATGTCACACGGGCCTTTCGCTTACAGTTGGGGCCGAGTGGTATCACCGCAGAAGCTGGCCCGGACAACATCGCACCGCCCTCCCCTTGATGTCTGCGGAGCTGGGCGCTCAGGCCCGGTCCGCCTGTCTTATACCATGCTGCGGTGATCCTGACCCATGACGACGGTTTCTGGCGGTTCTCGGCGAGGAGCGGCTGAAGGGGCGATGTGGTTCATCGTTCCGAAGCCGCGAGGCTGCCCCAAAACTCTGGGCCGAGACCCGCCAGAAGCCGCCCGGAGGCTAAATCTTCAGCAGGGTTGCCATTCCCGCCAGCTGGACTTCGTAGGACCGGCTAGACGATGAACCACATTGCCGTCGCCGCTCCTCCTTGCCAGCGAACGGGAATCGCAACCCTCATGGGTCAGGATCACCGCAGCTTGGTATCACTCCACAGGAGCCGCCATGGCCATCACACTTTACACCCGCTATCGCGGCGAAACGATCATTATTGGCGTGGCCGACACTGGCGCACAGCCGGGCGGTGAGGTTCTGATTGCCTCCAGCCTCCGTCCGATCCCGGCGGGCCGGGCGGTGCCCATTCCTACTGCACCCGATGCCGCCAGCATGACGATTACTTACCGCAACGCCAATGACAGCTTTCCGGTGGGGTGGTTGCTGACGCTGAATGCCGCTGATTGTGCGGCGGTGCCCTCGGGCAATTATCTGATCGACCTGCGGATCACTGATGACAGCGGGGCGGTGACTATCAGCGACCCAGCGATCGTCATGCTTGCGGAGCCAGCCACGCTATGACTGTGCGCCGCATCCAATGGATAGCCGATTCCGGGCTGCTTGTCGGTCTCACCACGATTGGCGAATTTACCGCACCGCCCGTTTTGGGGGCGCTGTCGCTGTCGTCCGCCCAATTCACGCTCACCATGCCTGCGAGCGGCGTAATCTTCGGAGCATCATCGGGCTCTGCCATCACTGCTGCCGGCCTCCCCGCCGGGCTCACGATCGATGCGGCACACGGATGGGACTATGATGGTAGCGGCGCAGCGGGCAGCTATACGCTGCTGCTGACCGAAACGCCGAGTGACAACGCCAATTCGCCGCGCATCACCAGCATCATCGTGACCATGGCACCGCCGGACACGACGCTCGATTTCTCCCAATCAGTCAACAGCGGCCTGATCGCCGCCATTCGGAGTTTCTGACATGACCCTAGCCGTCAAGGACGCCACTGGCGCCACCCAAAACATCCCGTTTCCCAATAGTAACGGCCCGGCGCTGAGCGCAGCCAGCGCCCCAGTCGTCATCGCCAGCGACCAAATCGTGCCTGTCTCGGTCATGGCGCTGCCGCTGCCTGCCGGCGCGGCGGCTGATGGTATCGATGCTACGAGCGTGACGCCTCCCACCGGCGGCACGGGAATTCGTGGCTGGCTTTCGGGCATATATAGCAAGCTAAGCAACCCGCTGCCGGTCACCGGCATATTCTGGCAAACATCCCAACCGGTAAGCCTGGCATCGTTGCCGACATTGCCTGCCGGTACGAATAGCATTGGCGCGATCACCAATAGCGCGTTCGCCATTACCGGCCCACTGCCCGCCTTTGCCGCCCCGCCAATAGTGAACATCGGCACGGCACCCAGCATCGCCGTGACCGGGGCATTTTATCAAGCCACCCAACCGGTTTCCCTGACCGCGTTGCCGTCGCTTCCTGCTGGCGTCAACCTCATCGGCGCAGTCAACCTCGATCTGGGTGGCAGCCCCATATCTGCCACGAATCCGCTGCCAATGATCGACGCCTTCACCGCACCCTCCGCAACCGCATGGACGTCTGCCACGGCAGTGAACGCCGCCGCGACCGTCACGACGGCAGGCTATGACACGGTGATCGTCACACTGGTCGGCAATGGCGCGCTTTCGGGCGGCACAGCTGCCTTTGAAGTCTTTGACGGCGCGGCCTGGACTGCGATCAAGGCGGCCAGCGTTTCGGATTATACGACGACGGCAAACGCCAATCTTACCGCAAGCATGAACAAGGGCTATCAAGTGGCCGTCGCGGGCTTTCCACAGTTCCGCGTGCGACTGGGCAGCGTGATTACCGCCGGTTTGCTCACGATCACCACAATTGCCAGTTCGGCACCGGACACCTCGATTGTCACTGTGGGTCTCGATCCTGCGCAGCCCTTGCCGGCAGGTACAAATACCATAGGCACAGTCCTGGGGCCACTGCCCGCAACGCCAATTACCGGCCAGCAGACGATGACCACGAGCGCCGCCGCCTTGCCTGCCAACATACTGCAAAACGGTCTCATCGTTACGGCGCTACCGGCCAATACCGGCACCGTCTATGTCGGTGCAGCAGGCGTCGTCGCCAGCACTGGCTATCCGCTGAGCCCGGGGCAATCGATGTCGTTCGCCGTCGCCAACACCAACGGTATTTCCATCATCGGCACCAACGCGACCGATAAGGTCGCTTACTCCGGAAATTGAGCCATGATTGCACGCTTTGGCCCGGTTTCGGGGTACATTTCACAGCTCATTCTCGGCTTCGGCATCGGTGGAGTTGCCGTCAACGGCGCCGCCGGCAACTTGGGCAAGCTCGACTTTTCCTATTCAGCCAACAGTGGTTTGATCGCTGCCCTGCGGCGATTCTGACATGATTTTTGCAGCCGTCATGAACGCCGTCACCACCGTCAAATCCTGTCCGTCGGGAACAAAGCCATGAGCATGCCTCCCATCCCCGCACCGGCGCAAATCATTGCGCTGAACGATGCCGCCAAAGCCGGGCTGTCGTATGGCCCGGAAATGATCACCGGCCAGGGCTGGCGCGCGTTTACGGCGAGCTATCAGCCGGGCGCGTCAGCGCAATATGCCATTTATGAAAAGGTCTATATCAGCGACGATTACTGGACCACCAACCAGCGATTTCTGTTCGCAAACTGGTGGCTGACCAACTCTGCCAGCAATCAGGAGACAGCGAACACTAACGCCGTGCAAATTGACATCGTGACGATGGTGTTCACCGATATTACCGGGATCCAGCGTACGGTGCCGCTGACCTTTGGCGGGTCGAACTCGATCACCCTGACGGCGGCCGGGGCGACGCCTCATGCCTGGACGGACGCGGGAAAACAGACTTATCTGGTACCACCCAACAGCCGGGTCATGGTGCGCAGCCACCGTACGCTGATTACACCTACCACCGATGTGCAGCCGGGCGCGACCACGCTCGCCTATAACCAGGCGCTGGGCGAACGGGTGCAGGTTGGCGCCAGCTCATTGGCATCGCTGGCAACTGCTGGAGGAATTAGCACCTCAACGCCTGCTGGTAATAACGTCTATCCGTTCGGTCCAATTGCTGGCGTAGCGCAGGGCTGGGACGGGCGCGAAGTGCCGCTGATGATCGGCACCAGCATCGAATACGGCCAGGGCGAAGGCCGCTATTGGTCGCAGCCACGCGGGATTTCCAATCATTGCGGCGAGGCGGGATGGTTCGGTCGGGGCATGGCCAGCGGTGCGGGTGGCGCAAAGCGGTTGCCCAATCTCAATTGGTCAGTCCCCGGCGGCAAGTTGGCGGGGATTACTGGAGCAGCTGCCGGGGCCGGAATATTTTATCGGCAAGCGGCGCTCGCGCTTATCACAGGCCAGCGGCTGCCGTTTACTTGCACCGTTTGTGGGCTGGGCACCAATGACGCCACCACGGCAATCGCTACATGGCAAGGGCTGTTCACCGCGACCTGGGCCGCGCTGAAAGTTGCGTGGGCCGTTCCCTTGATCCAGGTGTCGGTGTTGCAGCGAATGACCTCAACCGATGGTTTCCAGACCACGGGCGCACAAGCTGCGTTCAACTCCAGCTATACCTATCCGTCGGCATCGATGTGGCAGGTCAATAGCTGGATACGCAGCATCCCGAACGGTAATCTGGCCTCGGCGACGGGCGCGTATATCGACCGCTCTTTCGATATCACCGATGCCTATGCCGGGATAAGTTCTGGCGGTGTGGCGGGGACGTGGAACGTTGCGGCACAGGATAGCTGGACCTCCACGGTGTCAACCGCAGTGGTGGCGGGCGCAACTGGCGTGTTCCTTGCCACCGGGGCGCCACCGGGCGCGGTGTTGGCCTTTCTAGACGGCACGGGCGGCTTTGAAACGATGGGCACTTATGCCAGCGTCTATACCACCGGCGGCAATTGCTTCGTCACCCTGAACTCCGGGCTGCTGTTCGGCCATGCGGTCGGAGCCGTGGTCAAGCTGTCAAATACCATCGATGGAACTCACCCGGCGCCGTTCCTCAATCAGAACGTGGCCGATGGCGCAGTGGCGAATGCCAAGCTGGCCGGCGTGTTCAGGTTTTAAGCTGACCGCCAACGAGAGGGTAGGATTTTGTGCAATAGCAATGCGACAACCAGGGAGTTCCAGTGGTGAGCCTGATCGAAACCATCGCCGGCCTTGCCGTTCCCCAAACATTTATACCGCTGCGCCTGCTCACATCGGCGCGGAGAGCGGCGAGTTGGCTTTGCGCACATCCGATGCCGACGATTGCACTGATGGCGGCGGCATTCGGCGCGATCGAGCATCATCAGGCGCATAAATGGGCTGGCGTAGCCCGCGAGCGTGGCGCGGCCATAGCCGCAATCCAAAACGCAAATGCCAACGCCATCCAGCAAGCCACCATCGCAAAGGAAGCAAAAGATGTATTCAATACCAAACTGGCGGCGGACGGTGACCGGACTGCTGCCGATCTGCGTGATCGTTATCGCATTGCCGTCATGCAGCTCCGTGCCGCTCGGGATCGTGTCCCGCGCACCGATTTGCCCGGCCATGCCGACGCCCCCGCGAGCAGCGACCGACCCGGTGAAAGTGCCGGAGTTTCTGCTAAATCCGAAGCAGGAGCAGCCCTCATCGAGCCCCTTGTCATCAGCCAGAACGATGCCCTGACTTGCGCCGACAACATCGCGCGGCTGCAAGCGGTGCGCGATTGGGCGGTGGCACTGGCACAATAGCGCGTGACTGGCATCCGCTGGCAAACCGGGGTAGAGGCACTGAAAGCCCTGCGTCCATGAGGTGCCTGCGATGAAGACCCGTGCTGCCGTTGCCTTTGCTGCAAAACAGCCTTTGGAAATTGTCGAAGTTGACCTGGAAGGTCCGCGCGCGGGCGAGGTGCTGGTGGAAATCATGGCCACGGGGCTATGCCACACCGATGCCTACACGCTGGATGGGCTGGATTCAGAAGGGATCTTTCCCAGCATTCTGGGCCATGAAGGCGCAGGCATCGTGCGCGAGGTAGGCGCCGGGGTCACCTCGGTGCAACCGGGCGACCACGTCATACCGCTCTACACTCCCGAATGCCGCCAGTGCAAAAGCTGCCTCTCGGGCAAGACCAACTTGTGCACCGCGATCCGCGCCACGCAGGGCCAGGGGCTGATGCCCGACGGCACCTCGCGCTTCAGCTACAAGGGTGCGACGGTCTATCACTATATGGGCTGTTCGACGTTTTCGAACTTTACCGTTCTGCCCGAGATTGCAGTCGCAAAAATCCGCAACGATGCGCCCTTCGACAAGAGCTGTTATATCGGCTGCGGCGTCACCACGGGCGTCGGCGCAGTGATTAACTCGGCCAAGGTAACGGTCGGCGCCAACGTCATCGTCTTTGGCCTCGGCGGCATCGGCCTCAACGTCATCCAGGGCGCGCGGCTGGTTGGCGCGGACCGGATCATCGGTGTCGATGTCAATGATGGCAAGGAGGAGTGGGGCCGCCGTTTCGGTATGACTGCCTTCTACAACCCCCGGGGCAAATCGAGTGCGGAAGTCGTCGCGGACCTCGTCGTCATGACCGATGGCGGCGCCGATTATAGTTTTGACTGCACCGGTAACACCGAAGTCATGCGGCAGGCGCTGGAATGCTGCCATCGCGGCTGGGGGGTATCTACGGTAATCGGCGTAGCGGAAGCGGGCCGGGAGATTTCCACCCGCCCGTTCCAGCTGGTGACCGGGCGGGTATGGCAGGGGAGCGCCTTTGGCGGCGCCAAGGGCCGTACCGATGTCCCCAAAATCGTCGACTGGTATATGAACGGCAAAATCGAGATCGACCCGATGATCACTCATGTGCTGAGCCTCGAGGAGATCAACCGCGGCTTCGAGCTCATGCATGCCGGAGAAAGCATCCGCAGCGTCGTGGTTTACTGACCGCGCAAGTGACGCAAATCTGAGGTTCGCTGCATAATGTGTGATTTGTCTTTTGGCAGGCGCTGATCTCTGACGCGAAAATATCTTTGGCAAATTTGGTCGAGCGGAACGGTTTGGCTTGCTACCCGGCATCCGACTTGGGCTGCGACGGAACTAAAGTTGCCAGACGGTCGAGCCAAGCCTGCGCCTGCCTGGTTTCCCCCACAGCCTGCGAGTCGACCGGACCGCGTGAGGCAAGAAACTGCTTCTGAAGTTCGAACGGCGGCATCGCGAGCTGGTCCCTCGCCCGATCTATCGCTTCCCCAATTTCCGCCAGATTGTCTATGACCTGAGCCACCGCTGCTCGTGACCAGCGATCGCCACCATGGGCGAACAGGCCCACTTTCCCGGAGGCTGCGACCTTTAGTGCGTCGATCAGCGCGGCTGTATATTCTGCTTCAAATTCCTCACGCCGGATATCGAGGCGGGCAAGACGATCTGCTTTGGCCATGCTCGACTACTATACCGGTAAATCGGCGTCCGCAATTGGCAACGCAGCTGGCTGGATAACCATTTCAACCCAAAATATGATAGATCGCGCCGACAAAGCTGGCCATCAGCAGCGCGGCGATGGCGATCTGCTCGGGCATTATGCCTCGGGGTTCTGGTACATGCTGCGATATATCCAGCGTAAAGGGCGTGGCCTGCCCGTGGCGCAAAACAAAACCACAAATTGGCCGCAACTCCGAGCTCGGCGATGACGCCAGCCCATCCGTTGTCAATTGCGCGACATCGTCGCTGGCCAAGCCGCCTGTATCGGCGAACAGTCTTTCGGAATGGCCCATGCCATTTCTCCTTCACGTCGGCTTATCGCCCGCAAAGATTGACCGGCTGCCTAGCAGCTATCCCAATAATATAGCGTAGTTTTGCGGGAAAGGTACCCGCAGGGGCGCTCAACGGTCAAAGAATGATCGCGTTATGTTCTTGCCGACCAAGGGAGTGCCAGCCGCCGCGTCACGCGCAGCCCAGCATCAAAAAGGTGGCTCTATCTCGATCGGGTCCGCCAGTGACATTTTATCGAGCATCGCAGCCATTTCGTCGCGCAGTTTCAGCATCAATCCGCGCAGGCGGCAATCGGCTTCGGGCAGGCAATTGGCGCAATGCTCATGGGCGTTGCGGCTGGCGCACGGGACGAGCGCCAAGCTGCCGCGCGTCAACCGGATAATGTCGCCATACCGGATGTCGACCGGCGGCAATGCCAGTTCATAGCCGCCTTCGCGCCCGCGATGCGAAATAATCAGCCCTTCGCGTACCATCTCGGACAGGATCACGGTGAGAAATTTGCGCGGGATATTCTGCGCCTCGGCAATCGCATCGAGCCGTATCGGTCCCTGCCGCCAGTAATTAGCAAGGTGTTGAAACGCGCGGATGGTATAGCGGGTTTTCTGCGAGAGCACGGCGGCACCAGGTGCTAGAGTGATTATGTACCAGATGATATCATCTGGCTATCTGGAAACCACCGCAGACTAAAGTTGCACGCTCAGGATCGAGCCACGCATCTGTCGCCTGCCGAGGCCTGCAAAGTCAATGTTTCGAGTCTGAGAAATGACGGGGCGATTTCTTGGCCAGACGCAACAGCGCCTTATCCCGCCCGTACACCCGGCGCAAATTTGGTCATGAGCCGGTGTGCCTTCTTGTACCATAAGCTGCCGGGATAATTGGCCCCAAGCACGGCCGCGTTCTTTTCGGCCTCTTCGGGGATGCCAAGCGCTAGATTGGTCTCAACCAGACGGAACAATGCCTCTTCGATGTGGCCAGTGGTCTGGTAGGTCGCGATGACGTTGCGGAAGCGGATCTGCGCCGCCAGCCATTTGCCCGATCGTTC
>JAYUBN010000183.1:0-10917 GCA_043740855.1 Sphingomonadales bacterium
GTACTGACCCGGTAATGGGCGCCCAGGGCCAGCTCGCAGCCACCGCCCAGCGCCACCCCCGCGATCGCAGCGGCGATCGGCTTTCCCGCTGTCTCCAGCCGGCGAATGGCATGGCCGAGCGGGAAAAAGTGAGCGTAAGCCATGTCGAAACGGTCGGCAGGGCGCGCGGCGACGATCATGTCGTAGGCGACCCCCAGTTCGGTCAGGTCGGCGCCCGCGCAGAATCCGCTCGATTTGCCCGAACGCATCACCACCCCGCGTGCGTCGCTGTGCAGCAGCCACTCGGCAAAGGCGCCGAGCTGGTGGATGGCCTTGTTCGAAAAAACGTTTATGCTCCGGCCCGGGCAATCGAAGACGAAATGGACAAGGCCATTCGCATGGTGCTCGATGCGGAATTCGGTCAGTTCGGGAAGGACATTCGCCATGATCTGCGCCCGGCCCCTTACTTCACGTAGGCATGGAAATCGGGCGCACGCTTCTCGGTGAAGGCGCGCACACCTTCCTTGGATTCTTCGGTGTCGTAGAACAGCTTGACCGCGTTCAGTGCCATCAGCGAAATGCCCCGGATATTCTCGCTGTCGGCGTTGAACGAACGCTTGGCGAGCGCCAGCGCGGTGGGTGACCGCTGGCCGATGATGTCGGTCCAGGCGTTTACTGCATCGTCGAGTTCGGCGGCGGGCACCACCTTGTTGACCAGGCCCATCTCGTAAGCTTGCTGGGCGGTATACTGCTCGTTGAGGAACCACATTTCGCGGGCGCGCTTGTCGCCGATGTGGCGGGCCAGCAACGCCGTACCCCAGCCTGCGTCGACCGAGCCGACCTTGGGGCCGACCTGGGCGAATTTTGCGGTATCGGCAGCGATGGTGAGATCGCACAGCGTCGCAAAGACATTGCCGCCGCCGATGGCGAAACCGTTGACGCGGGCGATTACCGGCTTGGGAATGTCGCGGATGATCGACTGAAACTCGTCGATGGGCAGGCCGACGATGCCGCGCCCGTCATATTGCCCTTCATGCGCGCTTTGGTCGCCGCCAGTGCAGAAAGCCTTTTCACCTGCACCGGTGAGGACGACGCTGGAAACACCGCGATCGTCGGCAGCCAGCTTGAACGCGGCAATCAACTCCTCGATCGTCTTGGCGCGGAAGGCATTGTAAAGCTTGGGCCGGTTGATGATGACCCATGCGGCGCGGCCGCGAACTTCATACAGGATATCTTCAAACTGGGGTGCGGTGCTCATTTTGGAACCTTTCCTCGAGAGTTTTTGTAAATTGCGTGGGATCTGGCGACAGGACGTTCGCCCACCCACGCTATTGCTTGCGTAAAAATCATTGTTTTGGTGGTTTTGACCAGGATAACCTCGGCAATCAGCCAGTCTCCGGTGGCGGGCGGTGCCAGGTAATCGACATGCAGGGAAATCGTCGGCGTATGATCGCTGCCGTCGGCGGCAAGGTCGACGACAGCGAACGCCTGGCCGTCCAGAAACGTCGCCATGGCGCCGCCGTGCATGGTCCCCAGCGCGTTGCAATGTTGCGTCGTGACACGCAGGGCATAGCGCCGCGTGTCACGGTCGAGCCACAGCGGCCCGACCGTCCACATTCCGCCGTTGGTGACTTCGGCGGGTTGCCAGTCACCACTGAGATGAAAAGGGCCTTCGCCGGTCATCGTCAGAGCCCAATCATTTTCAAAGCCCAATCTTTGCTAAAGCCCGCTCTTGGTTACAGCCCGGCCTTGGTTAGAGCATCGTCAATCCACCGGAGATCGAAATAGCCTGGCCAGTGATGTAGGCGCCGTCGTCCGAAGCGAGCAGCGCGACCATCCCGGCATAGTCTTCCGGCTCGCCGATGCGCTTCAGCGGAATGCCGCGGACCATCGCGTCTTTCCACTTTTCCGCATCGGGACCCTCGCCCACCACAGAGGCCATCATCGGGGTATTGGTTGGCCCGGGACAGACGCAGTTGGCCAAAACCCCCTTGCGCGCCAGTTCGCGGGCGATCGACTTGGTGAAGCTGATCAATCCGCCCTTGCAGGCTGAATAGACGGCCTCGTTGGCGGTGCCCACGCGGGCCGCGTCGGAGGCAATGTTGATGATCCGCCCGCCGCCGCGCTGCGCCATGCGTCCGGCCACCGCAAAGTGGGTGTTGAGACTGCCCATGAGGTTGATCGAAATGACTTTTTCCCAAAAAGCCGGGTCAGTTGCCAGGAATGGCTGCGGCTTATCCCAGCCGGCGTTGTTGACCAGCGCCCAGACCGGGCCAAGCTCGGTTTCGACCGCGGCAACGGCAGCCTGCACGGCGTCAAAGTCGGTGACGTCCACTTGCCAGGTGCGTACCGTGGCCTCCCCTGCAAGACTGGGGGCCGCCAGCTTTGCCGTCTCGGCACCAGCTTCGGTGCTCAGGTCGAAAATTGCCACCTTGCAGCCTTCTTCGGCCAACCGCAGGACCAGCGCCCTGCCAATACCCTGTCCACCGCCGGTCACGATGGCGACTTTTCCTGCCAAACCCTTCACGTAATTCTCCATTTTGTTGCGTGGAGCAACCGTGTAGCTTTGCATCGTGCGATGCAAAAAACCGGTGCCCATCTTTGAGCCGATGTTTTAGTAAACTAAATGTCCTGCCTCTCGGGATCGCCGCCAAGCATGTTGATCAATTGCTCCTTGATCCGCACCAGTACGCTCCCTGCCTGATCGAGTTCGATTTCGGTAACCAATGCCAGAATCTCGGTCTCCACATTGTCCACGTTTTCGCGTATCGTCAAAACCAGCTTTTGACCGGCCCGTGTCAGGTAAACGCGCCGCGCCCGGGCATCGCGCTCGTCGGTCCGGCGTTCCACAAAGCCGCCTGTTTCCAGGCGATCGATCAACCCACCAATAGCGACCTTGGTCAGGTCGAGGTCCCCTGCCAGCGCGGTCTGGGTCATGCCGTCGCGCCGCGACAGAAAGGCAAGCACCCACCACTGCGCCCGCGTAATGCCCAGCGGCTTGAGCGCCCGGTCGACGACTATGCGGCGCAAGCGCGAAATGTCGTGAACCAGAAAGCCAAATCTCAGGTTGGCGTCGAGATTCTTTTGCATCGTACAAACTCCGGAATCCGATAGTTCTGGAGTATCGTCCACGGCTACTAGCGCGGACCTCCGCTCAGTCACTTGTTGCGCGCCAGCCGGCCTTTGAACATATCACGAGCGATAATCAGTTTCATCACCTCGATCGAGCCCCCCGCGATTTTGATGATGCGGGCGTCGGCATAGGCACGGGCGATGGGATATTCCCACATATAACCCCAGCCGCCGAACAGTTGCAGGCATTTGTCGGCCGCCTCGCAATGCAGTTCGGCCGTGGTCATCTTGAGCATCGCGGCGTCCACCGGGTCAAGTTTGCCGGCCATGAACAGTTCGATGCAGCGATCCGTGAAAACGCGCGCCATCACGCTGCGGGCCTTGAGATCGGCCAGCACGAACTGCGTGTTTTGAAAATCGGCGATGGTCTGGCCGAAAGCCTTGCGTTCGCTGGTGTAGTCGACCGTCCACTGGATGACAGTTTCGATGACCGTTGCCGAGCGAACCGCCTGCGCCAGCCGCTCCTGCGATAGCTTGGTCATCATCAGCTTGAAGCCGTCGCCCTCACTGCCCAGCATCGCTGTCGCCGGAACGCGCAGATTGTCGAAAAACAACTCCGATGTATCCTGCGCCTTCATGCCAAGCTTGTCCAGATTCTGCCCGCGTACAAAGCCGGGCAGGCTGGTATCGACCAGAAACAGCGTGACGCCTTTTGCACCCGCATCGCTGTCAGTCTTGGTCGCCAGTACCAGCACGTCGCACATCTGGCCGTTGGAGATAAAGACCTTCTGGCCGTTGATGATGAAATGCTCATTGCCGTCACGCTCGGCGCGAGTGCGAATCGCCTTGAGGTCGCTTCCGGCGTGCGGTTCGGTCATCCCCAACGACCCGATCGCCTCGCCGCGGACCATTTTTGGCAGCCAATGCTGCTTTTGCTCGTCGGTTCCGAACGAGCAGATATAAGTCGAGACCAGATCGGTGTGGATCAGAAAGCCGGGGCCACTGGCGCCCACCCGCCACAATTCCTCGAAGACCACCACGTCGAACAGATAATCCAGCCCCAGCCCGCCGTATTCCTCAGGAACTGTGCAGCACAGCATGCCGGCCGCGCCGGCCTTCAGCCATAATTCGCGCGGGACGATTCCGTCTTTTTCCCACTGGGCGTGGAAGGGGACGATCTCCTTTTCGACGAAACGACGGACGGTGTCGCGCCACATGTCGTGTTCGGCATTAAACAGTCTGCGTTCGATCATGATTCAGCCTTCTACCCGCTGCGATTTTTCCTTGGCGGTGGATGCCGCAATTGCCACACGCGCCGCCTGCCATTGCTCGGGGGTCAAATTGGTAAGGTCGGCAAAAGTACCGGGCCCGGCAAGATGCTGGGCGCCGTCGATGGCAATAGTCTGCCCGGTCAGGTAATTGCAGCCGTCTGACAACAGGAAAATTATCAAATTGGTCAATTCTGGCATTTTTCCGAACCGGCGCAACGGCACGGTATCCGCGCTGGTGGCGGACGAGGTGGCGTCTGGGATCGGGTTCAGCTTTTCCCAGGCGCTTGCCGTTGGGAACGGGCCCGGGGCGACCGCGTTGAGCCGGATGCCATAAGGCCCCCATTCGACCGCCAGCGATTTGGTCATCGCATCGATCGCGGTTTTGGCCATGGCGGACGGAACGACAAAGGCCGAACCGGTCCACACCCAGGTCGTCAGGTTCGAGACGACCGCACCGGCGATGCCATCGCGAATCCAGCGCTTGCCGCAGGACAGGGTAGCGTGGAAACTGCCGTCCATCACGGTCGAGGTGACGGCGCGAAACCCGCGCGCCGACAGATCTTTGGTCGGCGCAATGAAATTGGCGGCGGCATTGTTGATCAGCCCGGTCAGTGGCGCATCCTGCCAGATCGTCTCGATCATGGCATCGACGGCGTCGGCGTCGCGGATGTCGCAGGCATGGGCATGGACCGGCCAGCCGGTCGCTGCTGAAATCGTCGTGGCGGCGTCATTGAGAAGAGCCTGCCGCCGTCCGCAGATGTGAACCGTCGCCTGGCGTGCCGAAAGGGCATGGGCAATTTCGCGCCCCAGTCCGCCCCCACCGCCCGTGACAAGAATTACTTTCCCCGCCAGCGCGTCATCGCGGAAAACATCGCCAAATTCGTGCATGGAAGTTCCAAAGCCGCTAAAACTGGAAAACACACTTGCCAGCTATAGTTAACATGTTTACGAAAGATTAAGCTGGTGTCAAGCCGCCGTTTGCATTGTTTGGGAAAGCGCGGCAACCGCGCAGTGGTTTAGTGGGAGAAAATCAGGTGCAATCCGGAATTGTCGCCATCGGTGGTTACCTTCCGTTGCTTCGGCTTGACCGCAAAGTGGCGGCAAAGGAGCTGGCGTGGACAGGATTGGGCATGGTGCGCAGCGGGTTGCGCACGGTCGCAGACTGGGATGAGGATGCGCTTACCATGGCGGTAGAGGCGGCGCGGGGTCTGGTTTCGGCGCCCCCCCAGGTGCTGCGCTTTGCCTCGACCTCGGCCTATTTCACCGACCGGTCGCAGGCGGCGATCATGGTCGATGCCCTGGCGTTAACGCCTGCCACGCGCGCCGTCGATCACGCCAACAGCCGCCGCGCCGGGACAAGCGCGTTGCTTGATGCGCTGCTGGGCGGTCGCACCGAACTGGTTGCCGCCGCTGAAAAGCGCGATGCGCAAATCGGCAGTGCGGCACATTTTGGACAAGGTGACGGGGCCGCCGCCGTCCTGACCGGCAGCGACGCCGCCGCGCGCCTGCTTGGCCAAGCCTGCCTGACGCGTGATCTGGTCGATCGCTATACCTCGCGCGAACACCCCACGCCCTATGTCTACGAAGAGCGGTTTGTTCGCGACATTGCAGTGGCCGAATTGCTGGTCCCGACAATTCGCGCGGCCTGCGTCGCGGCTGACATCGAGCCCGCCCGTATTGCTCATGTCGCTTGTGCCGAACCGGTCGGCAACTGCTGGAAAGCCGTGGCGAAGGCGCTGAAGATGACCGCGCCAAACCATTGCGAAACGGTGACCGCACAGGTCGGCGACCTGGGCGCTGCACATCCGCTGTTCGGGCTTGGGCTGGCATTGGCGGCAGCGCAGCCCGGCGAGCTTGTCCTGCTGGTTGGGTTTGGCAGCGGCGTCGATGCTCTGATCTTCGAAGTTACCGCAGCCGTCCCCGGCGCTGCCGCCATGGCCGCCGCGCTGACCGAGGGCGAGCGAATCGGCAGTTTCACGCGCTTTCTCAGCCTGACCGGCGCGGTCAACCTGGATTGGGGCATGCGCGCGGAATTCGAGCAGAAGGCGCAGGCTACCGTACTCAACCGCGTTGGCCGGGACACCATCGCCTTTATTGGCGGGCGCGACAGCACCGGCAATGTCCAGTTTCCCAAGAGCGCGTACCCGGTGAACCCGGCGCTGGACGAACCCGAGGCACTGACCGACGTCCGCCTGGCCGACGAGCGCGCGACAATCGTGACGGTCACTGCGGACCGGCTCAACTTCTCACCCGATCCACCATTCGATTTCGGCCTGGTCCAGTTCGAAAATGGTGCCCGGGTACTGATGGAGATGGTCAACCGCCCCGCTGCCGGCTTCAAGGTCGGCGACACCGTGCGGATGCGCCTGCGAATCAAGTCGCAAAATGCGCGGCTGGGGTTCCGCACCTATTTCTGGAAGGCTGCCCCCGTCGTCCGCCAACTGTTAGCAGACGCTGCCGTCCGGCAGCAGGTGGGAGACGCCTGATGGCCAGCGGAATCAGGGATAAGGTCGCCATCATCGGGATGGGCTGCACCCGCTTTGGCGAACGCTGGGATGTCGGCGCCGATGGCTTGATGGTCGAAGCATTTGCAGAGGCGCTTGCCGACGCCGGTATCGAGCGCAGCCGGATCGAGGCGGCGTGGGTCGGCAACGCACTGGACGATATCAACGTCGGCAATAGCGCGTTGCCCGCCGCACACGCACTGCGGTTGCAGCGCATCCCGGTAACGCGCGTCGAGAACATGTGCGCCACCGGCACTGAAGCCTTGCGCGGCGCGGCCTATGCAGTGGCGTCGGGGGCAGTGGATGTGGCGCTGGCGATCGGTGTCGAGAAGCTGAAGGACACCGGCTATGGTGGCCTGCCATTGCGCACCAAGGGCGTGCAGAACGATCTGTGGATGCCTTATGGCTCGGCGCCGGGCACTTTTGCGCAATTGGCCGGGGCCTATGCGGCCAAACACGGCATCAATCAGGCTGACCTAAAACGGGCGATGGCGCATGTGTCGTGGAAAAGCCATCAGAACGGCGTGTTCTCGCCCAAGGCGCATCTGCGCAACGCGGTTGATATGGAAAAAATCCTGGCCGCGCCGATGATCGCTGATCCGCTGGGCATATTTGACTGTTGCGGGGTCTCCGACGGTGCCGCCTGCGCCATCGTGACCACCCCCGAAATCGCGCGCAGCCTGGGGCGTGCCAATCCGGTAACGATCAAGTCGGTGCAGCTATCCGCCAGCAACGGGCGGGAAATGCAATTCGGCGACTGGGATGGTGCATCGGTTCCCAACACGCAGGCCGCAGCGGCGCGGGCCTATGCCGAGGCGGGCATCCGCGATCCGCGCGCCGAAATCGACATCACCGAGGTCCATGACTGCTTCTCGATCACCGAACTGGTGATCATGGAAGACCTGGGTCTGTCAGAAACAGGCCGCGCTCCCGCAGATATCCTTGACGGTCGTTATGATCGTGACGGCGCGATCCCGTGCCAGATCGATGGCGGGCTCAAATGTTTCGGCCACCCGGTCGGTGCGTCCGGGCTGCGCATGGCGTATGAAATCTACAACCAGTTGCAAGGCCGGGGCGGTGAACGCCAGCGCGACAAGGTCGATTTCGGCCTGACGCATAATCTGGGCGGGGCACCATTCAACAGCGTTGCCGCCGTGGCAATTTTCGGGCGGCTGGATTGATACTCAGATAAGGAATCCGCAATGGGATTGATGGATAGCAAAGTTGTACTGGTTACCGGCGCCGGGCGCGGCGTCGGGCGTGGAATCGCGCTGGAAATGGCACGTGCCGGTGCGGCGGTGGTGGTCAATGACCTGGGCGTCAGCCTGGCCGGTGGCAGCAGCGATGAGCCCTCGCCCGCCGAACAGGTGGTCGAGGAAATTCGTGCGATGGGCGGCAAAGCCGTCGCCAATCATGACAGCGTTGCCGATTGGGATGGCGCGGGCGCGATGGTGCTGGCCGCCGTCGAAAACTTTGGCCGGATCGACGCGGTGGTCAACAATGCCGGCAATCTGCGCGACGTATTGTTCCACAAAATGACGCCGGAGGATTTCCGCGCGGTCATCGACGTTCACCTGATGGGCAGCTTTCACACCAGCCGGGCCGCCGCGCCCTTCTTCAAGGATCAAGGCTCGGGCGCTTACGTCCACATGACCTCGAGCAGCGGGCTGGTCGGCAATCTGGCGCAGGCCAATTATGCGGCGGCAAAGCTGGGGATCGTCGGCTTGTCCAAGTCGATCGCGATCGACATGCAGCGCTTTGGCGTCCGGTCCAACGCGATCGCCCCATTTGCCTGGACGCGCATGGTCAGTTCCATCCCGACCGAAACGCCCGAGCAGCAAAAGCGGGTGGAAGGCCTGAAGAAACTGGTCGCCGAAAAGATCGCGCCCTTCGTCGTGGCGCTTTGCGCCGATGCCGGGGCCCGCGTGTCGGGCCAGGTGTTCGGGGTGCGCAATAACGAGATCTACCTGTTTTCGCAGTCTCGCCCGATCCGCACTGCGCATACCGCCGAGGGCTGGACGCCCGAGGCAATTGTGGAACGGGTTTTCGACCAGTTCGCCAACGACTTTTACCCGCTGCACAAGTCGGGCGATGTCTTTACTTGGGATCCAGTGTGACCGGGGACGTGTTGAGCGGGGCAGATTTGGCAGGCCGGCTACGCTCGCGCCTGCGCATCCCGGTCATGGCCGGGCCGATGTTCATCGCCTCGACCGCCGATCTGGTCATCGCCCAGTGCAAGGCCGGGATCATCGGCTCGATGCCGGCGCTCAATCCGCGTACGACTGCCATGCTGGATGCCGACGTTGCCCGGATTGCCGCCAGTGTCGGCGATGCGCCCTATGCCATCAATCTTGTCGCCCATGCCAGCAATTCGCGGCTCGAGGCAGACCTCGAAGTCGTTCTGCAGCACAAGGTGCCGATCGTTGTGCTGGCGCTGGCCGCCAATGGCGATCTGGTCCGCAGGTTGCAGGCGAACGGCAGCCTGGTGTTTCAGGACGTGATCAAGAACCGCCATGCCCGCAAATGCGCCGAACTGGGCGTTGATGGTATCATTGCCGTCGGGGCCGGGGCGGGCGGTCATACCGGAGACCTGTCGCCGTTTGTCCTGTGCCAGGAAATTCGCGAATGGTGGGATGGGCTGCTGATTCTCTCGGGATGCATCGCCAACGGGCGCTCAATATTGGCGGCGGAGGTAATGGGGGCTGACCTCGCCTATATCGGTTCGCCCTTCCTCGCTTCCAGCGAAGCCAATACCCAGGCAGGCTTCAAGCAGATGATCGTCGCCGGCAGCGCTGCCGACATCGTCACCACCAATTGCTTCACCGGGGTCGATGCCAATTTTCTGCGCCCGTCGCTGGTGGAGAACGGGATTGACCCTGCCCAACTCGTGCGCGTCGCCGGCAAGGCCATCAATATTGATGGCGGCGGCGATAACTCCAAGGCGTGGAAGGAAATCTGGAGCGCCGGGCAGGGTATCGGGGCGGTGAAACGGGCCGAACCGGCAGGCGCCTATATCGACTGGCTGGCCCAGGATTATGCTGCTGCGCGCCGTGTCATGGGCATCCCTGCGTGAACCGCCGGGTAATTACGGAAATGCGCGAGTGACCTGCGCCCTGCTTTCGTCGCCCTGCGCAGCGAAAGCAGGAGGCTAGTCACTCGAAACAAGCCATCAGCGTCCCGATTGCGTGCGCGTTGCTATTCGCAAGGCTTTGAAATCAGGGCACCAGCCCAAACCGGACAAATCCGCAGCTGGCGAATTGCCCTGACGGAGGCGATGTTCGCAAGCGGTTGTCCTGATCAGGCGACATTGCGACCTTCGCTGGCCCAGAACCGGGCGCGCAGATCTTTTTTGGAAATTTTCCCGCTCGGCACGAGCGGAAAGCTGTCCATGAAGGTGATGTGCTTGGGCACCTTGTATCCGGCGAGTTGCTGCCGGGCATGGGCAATCAGCTTTCCCGCGTCCGGCGCCGCATTGGCCTTGAGAATGACACAGGCCATGACCGCCTCGCCCCAGCGCGGGTCGGGCACGCCAATGACGGCAACGGCGTTGACATCGGGGTGGGTTGAAAGCGCACTTTCAACCTCTGCGGAATAGATGTTTTCGCCGCCGGAAACGATCATGTCCTTGGCCCGATCGACGATGTAATAAAGCCCTTCCTGATCGCGCCGGGCGATGTCGCCGCTGCGATACCAGCCGTTTGAAATGACATCGGCAGTCGCCCCAGGCTGTTTCCAGTATCCTTTGGTGATGCTGGGCTGGCGGATCAACAATTCGCCGGGCTGGCCGTCGGGTACGTCGTTGCCCTCGCCATCGACGATGCGGAACGCGATGAGCGGAAGCGGGCGGCCACAGCTTTGCAGCTTGGCCTCGTCATCGAGATGGTGTTCCTCCGGGCGCAGGATCGAGGTTGCACCACCCGCTTCGGTCGATCCGTAGAACTGCATGAATTTGCATGGCATCACCGCGATGGCACGTTTGATCAGGCCCAGCGAGATCGGCGATCCGGCATAAAGCGTCAATCGCAACGACGAGAAATCGGTCTGCCCGGCATCGGGGTGATCCAGCAGCATTTGCAGCATGGTCGGTGTCA
>JAYUBN010000184.1:0-10720 GCA_043740855.1 Sphingomonadales bacterium
CACTTCCAATCGGCAGGCGGCGGTCAAGGCGATTGCCCTCGATTGCGACCTGCTGTTCGTGATTGGCGCCCCGAACAGCTCCAATTCGATGCGGCTGGTCGAAGTATCCGACCGTTGCGGTACCCCGGCCAAGCTGGTCCAGCGCGCCAACGAAATCGATCCGGCGTGGTTGGACGGGGTCAACACGCTGGGGCTGACGGCGGGCGCCTCTGCGCCGGAGTCGCTGGTGCGCGAAGTGGTCGATTTCATCGCCACCTTCCGCGACGTTTCGGAAGAAACGCTGATCACCGCCGAAGAGCACATGATCTTCAAGCTGCCGCGCCAGCTGGCCCGCTAAGCGCAAAGTCATGGCCGTCTACACTCAGCTGGGCGGCGAAGCCCTGGCGGCACTGGTCGCTGAATTCGACGTCGGCGCGCTGGTCTCGGCCAAGGGCATCGCCGAAGGCGTATCCAACAGCAACTGGATCATCGAAACCACGGGCGCCCAGGGCAGCGGCACCCGCTTTATCCTGACCATGTACGAACAGCGTACCGAAGTCGCAGAGCTGCCGTTTTTCCTGGGGCTGCTCGACCATCTTGCCGACCGCGGCTGCCCAGTGCCGCGCACGATCCACGATCGCTCCGGTAGCGCCTACCGCATGGCGGGCGGCAAGGCGGTGGCGCTGATCGAATTCCTGCCCGGCGTCAGCGTCAATGCGCCCACTCCGGGCCAGGCGGGCGCGGTTGGGGCGGCGCTGGCACGAGCCCATCTGGGCGCGCGCGACTTTGCCGGCAGCAGAGCCAATGGCCTGGGACCGGGACAATGGCGCCAATTGCTCGACGAGTGCGGCGTGGACGGTCTGGCCACCATCGCACCCGCGCTCGGCGCGCTGGTGGCACGCGAACTGGCGGTGCTGGAGGAAACCTGGCCCAACGCCCTGCCGCGCGGCATCATCCATGCCGATCTGTTTCCGGACAATGTCCTGATGCTGGGTGAGCAGGTCACCGGGCTGATCGATTTCTACTTCGCCTGCACCGACATCATCGCATACGATGTTGCCGTCACTCATGCCGCCTGGTGCTTCGATGCCACCGGGTGCCATTTCGATGCGGCGGCCTCCGCCGCACTGCTGGCGGAATACGACAGCGTTCGCCCGCTTGCTCCGGCCGAGCGCGCTGCCTTGCCGCTGCTGGCGCGCGGCGCGGCGATGCGTTTTCTTGCCACCCGCGCCTATGACTGGCTGCACACGCCGGCAGACGCGCTGGTCACCCGCAAGGACCCGATGGCCTTTGCCCGGCGGCTGCAATTCTACGCCGATCCTGCCAACGCAGGCATTTTCTCCGCGTGACCCGCAAGCATGTTGCAATTTTCACCGACGGCGCCTGCAAGGGCAACCCCGGCCCCGGCGGCTGGGGCGCGATCCTGCGTCTGGGCGACCATGAAAAGGAACTGTCGGGGGGCGCGCCCGCGACCACCAACAACCGCATGGAAATGACGGGCGCGATCCGCGCTTTGACGGCGCTGACCGCGCCCTGCGACGTCACCCTGCACACCGACAGCCGCTACGTCATCGACGGCATCACCAAATGGATTTTCGGCTGGCAGCGCAACGGCTGGCGCAATGCGGCGAAAAAGCCGGTGCTGAACGAAGATTTGTGGCACGAACTGATCGCCGCCAGCCACCCGCATACGATCACCTGGCAATGGGTAAAGGGCCACGCCGGCCACCCGGAAAACGAACGCGCGGACCGACTGGCGAGCGATGCGGCGGTCGCGGCGGGGCGGCGTTAGGTTCCTTTCTTGAACCGCCCTGTTACCAGCGGGCAGGGAAAAGTACCCGGATCAGGGATTTAATTGAACCGCCCCGCGCTGTACGGCATCGGATCAATCGCGCCGTCATCCCTCCGCCCCAACAGCAACCCTGCGGTCAGCGCCGCCGCCGCAGGCGCAGTCTGGATGCCGAAGCCGCCTTGGCCGGCGAACCAGATAAACCGAGGCTGGCGCGGGTCAGGGCCGTAGACCGGCAGGCGGTCGGGGGCGAAGCTGCGCAGGCCGGCCCAGCGGTGTTCGACGCGCTCGACCTGCCAGTCCACCACGGTTTCCAGCCGGGCGATGGCGGTGGCGATATCCAGTTCATCGGGGGCGGCGTCGCAGGGTGCGCTGGGGGTTTCGTCATGCGGGCTCAACCACAAGCGGGCATTGTCCGGTTTGAAATAGAATTGCTCGGCCAGGTCCAGCACGAGCGGCAGGCGCGCGAGCGGCTGCGGAGTGCAGCGCAGTTGTGCGACGGTGCGGCGCAGCGGGGTGATGCCGGTCGGGCGCACGCCGGCCAGCCGCGCAATATCGTCCGCCCACGCCCCGGCGGCGTTTACCAGCCGGTCGGCAGCCAGAACCCGGCCATCGCCCAGTGTCAAGCGCCAGTTATCGCTGCGCAGCTCGGCCGCCACCAATCGCGCCCCACACAGCAATTGCACCCCGCCGCGCCGCGCCATCGCCAGATAATGCTGATGCAGCGCCGCCACGTCGATATCGCAGCAGCTCGGCTCCAGCACCCCGGCGGTCCAGTCGGGGCGCAGGCCAGGGATGCGCGCCGCGACGCCGTCCCGGCCAAGTGGTTCGACCTGCACGCCAAGCGCGGCAAAGCGCGCGGCAAAGCGCTCCAGTCCCGCTTGCTGCCCGGCGCGCGCAATGGTCAGCGCGCCGCGCTGCGTCAGAAATCCATGCTCCCGCAAATACGGCCCCGAGGCAGTGGTCAGCGGCTGAACGCCGGGCCCGCCATAGCTTTCGGTCCAGAACGCCGCAGAGCGCCCGGTGGCGTGATAACCCGGCGCTGCCTCACCTTCCACCAGCACTACGCCCGCGCCGCCCGCGGCCAGCTCCGCTGCCAGCGAGGCACCCGCCATGCCCGCACCGATGACGGCAAAATCGCAAGTCAGGATCGGCGCCATGTTCAGACTGAGGGCTGTCGTTGCGGGGCCACGCGGTCAAGAAACTCATCGATCCCGGCCATTGCCACATCGCGCACCGCATCGACCTCGCGCAGCACTTCGTGCGCTGATTCGCTCCCGAAACTGAGCAATTCGCCGTGGGGCAAGCGGTCGGCGGCACGCGCAACCGCGCGGTAACTGACCAGTTCATCGGCACGCGCACCGATCAGCAGCACCGGCACCGTCACCGCTTCCAGCCGCCCCGGTTGTTCGATCAGGCGAATCGAAGCCAGTGCGCGTTCCATCCACCCCCAACTCGGCGGCCCCATGACCAGTTCCGGGCGCCGCACCCGCCACCACGCCTCATCGGCATAGCGTGTCGCATCATGCGTCAGCAACAGCATGCGCTCATGCTGGTAGCCGGGCTTTTCATTTTCGGCCCAAGCCGGGCGGCGGCGATCGCTCAGCCCCGCAATCAGCCGGGCAAGTTCGTGCAACGCTGCATGGGCCAAGCCTTGCACCGGTATTCCCAGCACTGCCATCCCCAGCATCGGCACCGACAGCACCAGCGCATCGGGCAGCACCTGGCCTTCAGCCACTGCGCGCAAGCCGAGATGCCCGCCCATCGAATGCGCCACCAGCACATGCGGCGCCGGGGTCTGCGCTTGCCACATGGCCCAGAATGCCGCCAGATCGGCCACCCAAGTGGCGAAGTCGTCGATATGGCCCGTGCGGTCATCGCGCCCGGTGCGCCCCGATCCCGCCTGCCCGCGCCAATCCAGCCCCGTGACCTGCCATCCGCGCGCCTGCCACTCGGTCAGACTTTCGATATATTTCTCGTAGCAATCGCCGCGCCCCGGCACGAACAGCAGCGCACCGCGCGGGTGACAGTTGTCATCCCCTCCGACATTGATGCCCAAGTCGATCCGGCGTATGGCTTGGCCATCGGCTGCTATCCAGATGCTTTCCTGCGCGCCCGGCGGCAACGCGCGACGGTCAATTTTTGCGGCTGTCATCGTCCCCGTTACGTCCCTGACTGATACCTGAGCAATGCCCGCAAAACCCGCGCTGAATAACCGGCCAGCCACATATCCTGGCGACACTGCGTAGGTATTGCTGTCAGGCTTGGCAATCGCAGCCGCGCGCGCTCGTCGGCGGAACGGGTTGGCTGGCATGTTTGGTTGTCCCATTTACCGCGACCAGGCCACGTCGGCAATTTTAGCCCGACAGGACGTTACGGTTGGGTGTCGCCGAGGATTTCCCATACAGCGATGAACATCGCGGCGATCACTGGCCCCACGACGAACCCGTTGAAACCCATCAGTTCGAACCCGCCGAGCGTGGCGATCAACACAACATAGTCAGGTATGCGGGCATCGCGCCCGACCAGGATTGGGCGAACGATATTGTCGACACTGCTGATGATGAAAAAGCCGCACCCCGCCAATACAACCGCTTGCCAGAACGCCCCGGTGGCCAGCAGATAGATCGTTACAGGCACCCAGATCAGCCCGGTTCCGATCGCTGGGAACAGCGAAAATACGCCCATCGCAACACCCCAGAGCAACGCGCTGGGGATTCCGATCGCCCAAAAAACCAGGCCGCCGGTGGCTCCCTGGAGGATCGCAACGATCAGGCTGCCCTTGATCGTCGCGCGGATCACTGCGACAAACTTCGTAACAAAGACAATGCGTTGATCATGGGTGAGCGGAATGGCGCGCTCGATCCGTGCCGCCAGTGCGTGCCCATCGCGCAGCAGGAAGAAGGTGAGATAAAGCATCACGCCGAGCGCAAGGAAGAAACCGAACGTACCTTGGCCGACGCTGAACACTTGCCCGGCGACAATCTGGAAGCTGTTTGCAAAACCCTGACCGAGCTTGGCGCGCAGACCATCAATATCGCTCAGGCCGATATCCGCAAACCAGCGTCTGGCCCAGCCCGGCAGGTGTTGCTGGGTCTCGACAAACAGCCGACCGAGATCGATTTCCCCACTGCCGATGCGCATATAGAATGCCGTCGCTTCGCGCAGGAGGGCAGATGCCAGCAGCATCGCCGGCACCACCACGACCACGACGATGGTCAGCAGTGTGGCAGCCGCGGCAACACCCCGACGTAACGGCATTGCGCGACGCAGGCGCATGTTGAGCGGCTCGAAGAGCACGGCGGCAATCACCGCCCACAGTATTGCGCCCGAGAATGGCGCGATCAGCCACAAAAAGGCCAGCGTCGCGATGGCGACCAGCGACAACAGGAACGTGCGCGGAGGCACTCTCAAACTAACCGAAATCGGGTGTGCAAGCGGTCCATCCCACCCGAAGCTCCTGGTTTTTCAGTGCCCGTAACAGGATCGCAACGGCAATAGCCCAATCGAGAAATGACCAATAGCTTGCCTTGACAGTACCGCACCGGTGTTTTTCGCCCGATATCAGCCCCGTCCCCGTCGCGCCAGTTTCCTTTGACAGCATCTTTTAATACGCCAATCGCCGCGACAGGCATTGATGCCAACCGACCGCGAGATAATTGGGCATGACGCGCGCCAACTGGTCTGCCTGCCGAGCGTCGATGGTGGCCGCGTCGACACTCGGCAGGGAGGATGACGATTAACCAGCAACCACGACCAGCTTCTTGTTTACGAATTCCATGATGCCCAGATCGCCCAGCTCACGACCGAAACCCGAGCGCTTGACGCCGCCAAAGGGCAGTTCGGGCATCGAGCGGGACGCCATGTTGATATAGACCATGCCAGTCTCGATCCGCGATGCCAGAGACTTGGCACGCTCGATATCGCCGGAGAAGATCGCGCCCCCAAGCCCGAAACGGGAATCGTTGGCGAGCGTCACAACCTCGTCGTCCGACTTGACCACATAGACCTGTGCGACAGGACCGAAAAACTCCTCAAAATAGGCCGGATTGTCGCGCGAGATGTCGGTCAGGATGGCAGGTTCAAAGAAAAAGCCGGTCCGGTCAGCGCGCTTGCCGCCAAACAACAGCTTTGCACCATGTTCAACCGCGGCGCGAACCTGCCCGGCCAGTATTTCCATCGCGCCCTGCGATGACAGGGGGCCAAGCGTCGTGCCCTTGTTCAGCGGATCGCCCATCGTCACGCCCTTCATGTTCGCCGAGAACGCGGCCATGAACGCGTCCGCCACACTATCCTGGACGATGAATCGCTTCGCCGCAGTGCAGGCCTGCCCACAATTGGCGAGCCTGGCTGCGGCGCCGACCTTTGCCGCCGTGGAAATATCGGCGTCGTTGAGGACGACAAAGACATCGCTGCCGCCCAATTCAAGAGTCGACTTTTTCAGTTCCTCCGACGCCCGCGCTGCGACTATTGCGCCAGCCTGCTCCGAACCGGTCAGCGCCACGCCCTGCACGCGATCGTCGCCGATCAATTCAGCGACTTGAGCGCTCGAGATGAACAGGTTGGTGACAGCGCCGTGTGGGGCACCCGCCTCGCGCACCAGTTTTTCGAACAGCGCCGCGCAGCCGGGTACGATACTGGCGTGCTTGATCAGCACCGAATTGCCGACCGCGATCGCAGGGGCGGCGACGCGGATAAGCTGGTAGAAGGGAAAGTTCCATGGCTCGACCGCCATCAGCACGCCGATCGGGTGATGTTCCACCCAGGCGTTGCCTGCCTTGGACGGGTAAGGAACCGGTTTCAGCATGTCGCTGGCATGTTCGGCGTAATATGTGGCAATACCGGCGCACAGCTTCACCTCGCCTTGCCCCTGCGCGATCAGCTTGCCCATCTCGATTGCCATGGTGGTGGCAATCTCGTCGGCATGCTCGATCAGCAGCCCGGCTAACCTGGTCAGCACGCCAAGACGGCGGTCCAGATTGCCGCGCCAGCTTGGATCGCGAAACGCCGCGTCGGCTGCCGTCAACGCCTGCTCGACCTGCTCGGCGGTATGGGAGGGATAGTCCTTCACGAGTTGTTCTGTGAACGGATTGATACTGCGGTACGCCATCGGATTTGTCCTTGTGATCTGGGGCTGGGGAAAATCGCGGTTATTCGGCTTTCGACGAAACCGCGTTCCAGGCGTCCCATTCGGCAAGCCGGCTCTCATAATCCTTTTTGATGAGCGGCAGGCCGACCGCGCCCAGCAGGAACCGCAGTGGCGGGACCTCGGCATCGACCACTTGGAGGATGGCGTCGGGCGTCGCGTGCGGGTCGCCCTGCTTGCGATCCTTGTTCATGTCCTTGCGCTTTTCGCGGATCGGTTCGTACGCCGCAATTTCCACGGCATGCGCAGCGGATTTGCCGCCCCAGTCAGTCGAATAGCCGGCCGGCTCGATCAGCGTCACCTTGATGCCGAAATCGGCGACTTCCTGTGCCAAAGCCTGGTTCAGTCCCTCCAGACCCCATTTCGACGCGTGATAGAGGCCGACGGTTGGAAATGCGGAAACACCACCGATGCTCGATACACTCAAAAGATGGCCGCTGCGCTGCGCCCGCATGATCGGCAGCGCCGCCTGAAGCACCCAGAGCGCACCAAACAGATTGGTCTCGATCTGCGCGCGGGCTTCCTGCTCGCTGACCTCCTCGACCGTGCCGAACAGGCCGTATCCGGCATTGTTGATGACGACGTCGATTCGTCCAAAATGTGCATGGGCCTGCTTGATCGCGGCAAATACCGCGTCACGGTTTGTCACATCGAGCGCGATTGGCAGGGCTAGGTCGCCGTAGGTTTCGGCCAGGTCCTGCACATCGCCGATATTGCGCGCAGTCGCGGCCACTTTGTCGCCGCGCTTCAAGGCAGCCTCGGTCCAGATGCGTCCGAAACCTTTCGAAGCACCCGTTACGAACCAGATTTTCTCAGCCATGTTTCATCCTTTTTGACGACACGCGATCCGCTGTCAGCAAACGCACGGGCCGGTTGCAATTGAAGGTCGCCAGCCTCTCAGGCGTCAGCCAGTTCTTGGCGCAAGCTGGCGATATCGATGATGTAGCGAAAGCGGACGTCGCCTTCCTTCACGCGCCTGAAGGCTTCGTTGATCTCTTGAATGGGGATCACCTGCACCTCTGGCGCGATGCCGTGTTTGGCGCAGAAATCGAGTATCTCCTGCGTCTCGGTAATCGACCCGATCAGCGATCCTCCAAGCGTCTTGCGACCCATGATCAACGGTTGATTGTCGTAACCCGGCATCGGCGCTATCGCGCCGACGGCAACGTAGGCACCGTTCCGCTTGAGCAGCGGCAGGAACGGATCGACCTGATGCCTCTGCGGAATGGTTGAAAGAATGAAATCGAAAGTGCCCAAGAGCGCTTCGAACGCATCCTGATCGCCTTCAACCACAGCTTGGATGCCCAGCTTCTGCGCCTCGGCAATCTTTTCCCTGGTGGTCGTGAACACGGTTACCCGGGCGCCCAACGCCTTGGCGATCTTGGCCGCCATGTCGCCCAGTCCACCGAACCCGACGACGCCGACGCTCTGTCCGGCTTTCACATGCCAGTGCTTCATTGCCGAATAGGTGGTGACGCCGGCGCACAGGATTGGCGCAGCCGCCTCGGCCGGGATCGACGCCGGGATCTTGAGAGCAAAATCCGCCTTCACGACGAGGACATTGGAATAACCGCCATAGGTATTGTCGCGGCCGTACATATTCCCGCCGGTTTTCGCCTGCGCGACTGGCTTCATCGGACCGTTGTAGGTGGCCAGCCAACTGTTCGGCCCCTCGCAATATTGCTCCTCATGATCGCGACACGGTTCGCAGGCACGGCAGCTATCGATCATGCAGCCAACGCCGACCAGATCGCCTTCCCGGTGCAGGGTGACGTTCGCACCAGCCTTCGTGACACGACCGACGACCTCATGGCCCGGCATGCACGGATACACCGTGTTGCCCCAGTCGTTCTCGGCTTGGTGGATGTCTGAATGGCAAACGCCGCAATATAAAATCTCGATCTCGATCTCGTCGGCACCCGCCTCGTCGCGTTCGAATTCGAATGGCTTTAGCCGGCTAAACGAATGTCTGGCGGCATAACCAATCGCTTTTATCATGTTTGATTATCCTCGGGGTGAATTCACCGTCGCAACGGTCACAGTGTTTTTAACGCCCGTCTGACGAATTATATCCGAGTGAGAGAAGCAATAAATGCTTCCGCGAAAAATAGCTCGCTGGCGAGGGCCGAAAGTCCGGTTCGGGGATTTGACGCTGCGGCGCGATTTGAGCGATGGGCCAGGAGCTGTCAGTCTAATCGCAACTCGTCTCCGTTTGGCGCACGAGGGCCAAAAGTGGACAACCTCAGGCGGCAAGCGATTGCCACTCGGTCAGAGCGGCCGAGCGTCGGGTCTTGTAAGTTTCACGATCGATGAGATGGCGTTCCGAGTTGAAATGGTTGTGAAACGAGGCGTGGACTGAAACGAATTTTCGTAACGTCGATGTACGGCGAAATCGCAGCATCGCCCGCTCTCGCCGTCGAAATGGCAGGTGGGAATTTTCGGCCCGGTTGTTCTGCCATCGGCCCATTTCGCGGCGGTGCAAATTACTGAGGTTCCGCATCGCTGCCGGGTAAGATCGCAGCCCATCTGTGACGATGGTTTCGGCCCGATCATGCCGTTTCAAAGCCTTCTTCAAAAACCGCAAAGCTGCCGATTTATCACGCTTTTTGGTGACGTAGGACTCCAGAATTTCACCCTCATGATCCACCGCGCGCCACAGATAATGTCGCTCGCCGCTAATCTTTACAAACACCTCGTCAAGGTGCCACGCGCCAATGGCGAAAGCCCCGCATGCGCTTCACACGATGCCGGCGGATCTCAACCGCAAACATCGGCCCAAAACGGTTCCACTAGAAGCGCACCGTCTCATGGCAAATGTCGACGCCGCGTTCAGATAACAGATCTTCGGCATTCCGCAGCGACAGTGGGTACCGGACATACAGCATCACCGCCATGCGGATCACCTCGGTCGACGAGTTGAAACAGCGAAAAGGATTGGCAAACTTGCTCATTTTTCCGTTTTACCAGCGCCTCGTCCCGCCGGCAATTTTAGTCTGACAGGCCCTCGGAGACGGGTGCTGGGGGTTGCTGGTGGAGCGGGAGGGATTCGAACCCTCGATACGCTTTTGGCGCATACTCACTTTCCAGGCGAGCGCCTTCGACCACTCGGCCACCGCTCCGCATGCACTGGACAGAAAAAGGCCCCTAGCTGCCGCATCGGCTTTCCGCAAGGCGCGCATGGGGCGATTTGTCGACTCTCGTTTATTTTACCGCGCGATGACAAGAAACGAACGATAGATTGTCAAAAAATCACGCGAAATGATAACTATCTAGTTAGATACCGACTGGTGACCGGACCCGCTCACTGCCACGGCAATGCCAGCAACCGCCCCGGCACCGATAAGAAGTCTGGCGCCTGTATCGGACCACCAGCCACCTTTTCTGGCCAAACAACGCAACTGTTTGTTGTCCCAATAACCGTGGTTGCGCTCGCACCCGCTTTCATCCGACTGATCCGACGCAGCAGCAGTCAAGTGCCTGACGCTGCGAAGCTTGCCGTCGGAACCAGCCGGAGCTTGCGCTACGATCAGGTTTTGAACGGGGAAGGATTGAGCGGAGCGGGTCTCATCGGCAGCACCTGACCCGGCGGCCGCGAGCACAGCGGCGGATAGCACGCTGAGAAGTTGAAAGACCATGCTCGATACGCTCCAATAATACGAGCGTAATCAATAGCATTCCGGACTGTCCAAATCTAGGTCTTTTTACCTAAAATATTCTTTCTTTTACAATTAAACCACCGAAGAATGCGTAGCAACCAAACTTAAAACGCACGGTCGTGGACGAGCACGCCAAAGGTAGCGAAGATT
>JAYUBN010000185.1:0-10661 GCA_043740855.1 Sphingomonadales bacterium
TACCCTGGCGAAGGCCCAAGAGCAGATTGCCGCCTTTGCCAACGCCGTGGCTGATACTGGTCAGGAAGTACGCCTGATCGTCCGCGATGACGCTAACGAGGTCTGTGCGCGCCAGCTGGTATCGTCGCGGGTCAAGCTGGAGCAGCGCACTTACGGCGACATCTGGTTACGCGATACCGGACCGCTGGTGGTCGGCGACGCCGCCGGTAACCGCATCGCGAGGCGGTTTGGCTTTAACGGCTGGGGCGGCAAATATGTCATGGCTGGTGACCGGACGATCGGCGGCAATCTGGCGGCGGATGCCGGACTGCCGATGACGTGTGCCGACTGGATTCTCGAAGGCGGCGCGGTCGATGGTGACGGCTCCGGGCTGGCCGTGACCACCGCACAATGCCTGCTAAACCCCAATCGTAATCCGCATTTGTCCCGGGCCGACATCGCCGCCCGACTCGAACGCGACCTAGGTTTTTCGCGGGTGCTGTGGCTGGGCAATGGTCTGCTTAACGATCACACCGATGGCCACGTCGATAATCTGGCGCGCTTCGTCGCGCCGGGCGTCCTGGCCCTGCCGCGCGCGACCGGCAGCAACGATCCCAACGCTGCGGTTTACGCCGACGCCAGAGCGTGTGCCGACGCGATGGGGGTGACCGTGCGCGAGGTGCCATCGCCGGGCCGTATTGAATGGTCGGGCCGGGTCGAACCCGCCAGCTACATGAATTTCACTATCACCACGCAGCTCGTGGTCGTACCGCTGTTCGGGTCGCCGCATGATGCCGACGGCGTGGCGGCGGTGGCGGCGTTGTTCCCCGACCGCGATTGCATCGGTTTGCCCGGCGATGCCGTGCTGGCCGGCGGCGGGGGGTTCCACTGCGCCAGCCAGCAGATGCCGCAGTGGTTGTAATCACGTCCCGGAACCGTTTAGCGTTCCGGGCTATCCTCCTCAAATTGCCCGGCTACCGACCAGTCATGGTCGTAGATAATAGTGTCGCTTCGCGGCTGGCCCTGCGCATCCAGCGCGGGGCGGAACCGGAAGCGTTGGAAAATCAGGCGGCAGGTCAGGTCGTCGAGCAGGCTTTTGCCGCTGGCCCGCAAGGTTCGGCACGCCGTGACCTGCCCGTGCGCGTTCACGGCAACTTCGGCGCGGGTTGTACCCGAAAATGCGGCGCCGCGTAGCGGCTCGGGAATGTCGGAATCCTTGATGCGCCCGCCGATCAATTCGACATCGCGACCGCCGTTGCCCTCGCCCGCGCCGCTGTTTCCCGACCCCGTGCCTTGTCCCGCGCCGCCTGCGCCGGAGCCGGGACCGGGCACTGATGCCGCCCCGGCTGCTATTTGGTCTCCTGCGCCCGGTATCGTGGCAGCGGGGAGGGGAGGAGGCTTGATCGCGGCTACTGGCGGCGCGATGACAGCCGCCGCGTATGAACGGATGTGTGCCGGTGCGGCGCGACCGGAGGCATGGGCCGGGCGCCGGGGTGCAGGTGGTGGCGGCAATGGGGGGCGCAAATCTAGCGACGTCAACGCGCTTTGCACGCCGTTGCGCATGATTTGGGGAGAGAAACCGGTCAGCACGAGAACTGCGATCGCCAACTGTAAAAAGGCAGCCAATGTCCCGCCGACTATGCGGGACCGGCGCGCCGTTCGGGCATCTTGGGCGTACATGGGCTCAACGAAGCGCCGGACGGAGTGCGGGTGGTTTCAGCGCGCGCTCCGCCGGCACCTGCCGATCAGTGGCAGCGCTTGTGCGCGGTCATCGAGCGGTCGATGGCACGCCCACCCAATGCGCCTGCGACGCCGCCGATCAACGGTCCGGCAATGCCGCCGCCGATGACGCTGCCGCCAAGGATTGCGCCACCGACGCCGCCTGCGACCAAACCAGTGGTGCCAGAGGAATGGCGGCAATGCTCGTAATGGCTGCGACCGTGATAGGTGCGGTAATGGCCGTGGTCGGAGCGGTCGTCGGCATAAGCCGAAATCGGCATGGCAAGGACGATCGAGGCGATGAGGATGGCGCGCTTCAGCATAGTTGTCTCCAGATTTTTGGGTAAACTCAATCCAAACACGTAACGCTTGAAACGTGGGTTTGTTTCATGGCCACGCTGTACTCGCTCGATAAATCGACCAGCCGCGCCGCCAACCAGAGGCGGATGGCGCCCGCCAGTCCGGGCACCGAGGTGGCCAGGATCCTTTCGGCATCGATCCGCGCGACCAGCGCATTGATCGGAGTGCCCTCGGTTTCGGCAGCGCCGCGGAGCAGTTCCCAGAACAGCGGTTCCAGGCTGATCGAGGTCTTGTGCCCGGCGATCTCGATCGAGCGCTTGACCGGGGGATGGTACGGCTTTGGCATACCGCCTAATACATGTGTTGCCCGCCGTTTATGGACAAGGTGGAACCAGTGACGAAACCGGCTTCTTCTGAGCACAGGAATGCGACGCCGCGCGCAATTTCGTCGGCGTGGCCAAGACGGCCGATCGGAATTTTGGCGATGATCTTGTCCAACACCGGCTGCGGCACGGCAGAGACCATCTCGGTATCGATGTAGCCGGGAGCTATGGCATTGACCGTCACGCCGAACTTGGCTCCTTCCAGCGCCAGCGCCTTGGTAAAGCCGTGGATGCCTGATTTGGCGGCGGCATAATTGACCTGGCCGTATTGTCCGGACTGGCCATTGACCGAGCCGATATTGACCACCCGGCCCCAGCCCCTTTCGCGCATGCCCGGGAACGTCGCCTGGACCATATTGAAGCAGCCACCCAGGTTGATGCGCATCACCTCGTTCCAGTCATCGAAGGTCATCCTGTGCAGGACGGCGTCGCGAGTGATGCCGGCATTGTTGACCACGACATCGATCGGACCCAAATCAGCGACGACCTTTGCGCAGCCATCGATGGCTGCCTGGTGATCACCCACGTCCCAGCAATAGGAAGGAATTCCAGTTTCAGCGGTAAATGCCAAGGCTCGTTGCGTGTTGCCGCCGTAATTGGCGGCAACAGTAAATCCCTGACTTTGCAAAGTCCGGCTTATCGCCTCGCCAATGCCCCGGGTCCCGCCAGTCACGATCGCGACGCGCACCATATGTTTATCTTTCCCATTATTCTACGTAGTTATGCTAGGCATGAGTCAGTATTGCCGCAAGCGGGTAATGCAAAAAAATCAATGAAATTTTGTCCGCCCGCTCAGAATTTGAATTGTGTTCCCACAAACACCGCCTGAGTGTCGGTCTTGCCATCGATTTGCGCGTCCAGCCGATCGCGGTCGCGTTCGTAGCGCAGTCCGGCGGTGACATCGAGATTGCGTGACAAGCGGTAGCTGCCCCCCAGATCGACGGTTTGGGTGCCGACGCTTTCCAATGTGCGCGGGGCGCGACCGGGGCGCTCATGTTCGTCGAGCGCAATATGCGGTGCCAGCCGCGACGGCGCACCGCGTGGCTCGGTCGGCGGTTTGAACGTCGACAGATCGGGCATGTCGATTTTGTGGATGTCCTGCGCCAGCGCAAAAGTCTGCATTTTTTGGGCAAAGCCTTGATAGCCGCGCGCCACGCCCAGATTATACGCGGCAGGGGCAATGGCCATTGATGCCACGCCCGGTACCAGCGCCGGGGTCGAGCGGTTGATCACCCCGCGCACGATAATTGAGCTGGCAGTGACCGGATCGACCCGCACGGCCACGGTCACGGAGCGGTCGGGCCGGGTGGCGAGTCCCGCCGGGGTAAATCGGAACATCGGCTCTTTGCTACCGGTCGGACTGGCCGCAAGCACGCGGGCCAGTCGGGGATCGACTGACCCTGGGGCAAAGCCGTTGAGATCCTGATTTGCGGCCAGTCCCGCCGCTGGCAGGTCGATGCGAGTCGAAAATGCCAGCACGGCGCTGGGCAGAGCCAGGACAAACACGGCGCCGGCTATCAGCAGGGCAGGTGCCGTACCGTTACGCTGCCCGCCATCTCCGCCGTTGCTGCGCGCCATGCCAGTGTGTTCGCCCGCCATTTGAAATCCGAGTTCCCTTGTCCACCTGATCCATCGGATAATGTCCGGGGGCGGTGTTTGATCCGACTGTTATACCAAACCGCCGATATGGCGGGGCGAAGCATCACGCGTTGGAGATGCTCAGGCGCCGTGCGGCCGGAACCTGCGGGTCGATGAGTCGAACTTGTTTAACCACTTATTATACCATGTCGGCACGGATCGGAACCCGTGAAAACTGCGCAGGAGGCGGTCGGGTCATAGCAGTCCTGCTATTCAGCCTCGGTTCAAGGCGTCCGAGGCTGCGGTTTGAGCCTGCCTTTAACCTTGGAATACCCCGTCAGACGCCTACTTGCCGCAGCGGCGAGGCCAGCTATAGAGGCCGGGTACACAGATTATGACCAGCCTTGCGTCCGGCGCCCAAAATCCGGTTTTAGCCTGGGGCGGGTGTGCGCATGATAACAGGATTCGGAAAAACGACCATGACACCCAGCCCCGCCTCCGGTCTCGCCTCTGTCGGACAGCCGATTCCCCAACCTCGCCGTCTGGCGGCGCGCCTGGCGATCATTGGCCTGGCGTCGTTGGCCCTGTCCGGTTGCATCCACCACCGCAAACAGCATGCCGCGGCAGCACTGGCCCCGTCCAACGTTACCAGCATCGGCGTCAATTCTTATTTGTGGCACGCCAGTCTCGATGCGCTGTCGTTCATGCCGCTGGTTCAGGCGGATAGCGCGGGCGGCGTGATCGTCACTGACTGGTATGCCAATCCCGCCAATCCGGCTGAGCGGATGAAGGTCACGGTCACGATCCTCGATCGCGATCTGCGCAGCGACGCCTTGCGCGTCGCTGCCAGCCGGCAAGTGTCGCAGGGCGGGCAGTGGATCGATGTGCCGGTACAGGCGGCCACGGTACAACGGCTGGAGGACGTTATTCTGACCAAGGCGCGCGATCTGCGTCGCAGCGCCGTCGCCGGCTGACGCTCGCACCATGATCGAGAGATTCGATCCGTCGCTTGCTGACGGTCGCTGGCAACGCGTGTGGGACGAGCGCCAGTGCTTTGCTGCTGATGATGCCTCGGCAAAACCGCGCAGTTACGTGCTGGAGATGTTCCCCTATCCCTCGGGGCGCATCCATATTGGCCATGTCCGCAATTACACGATGGGCGACGTGCTGGCGCGGTTTCGCCGGATGCAGGGCTATGAAGTGCTCCATCCGATGGGCTGGGACGCCTTTGGCATGCCCGCCGAAAACGCGGCGATGGAAAAGGGCGTGCACCCTGGCGGCTGGACGCGGGCCAATATCGGGGCAATGAAGGCGCAGTTGCAACGGCTGGGTTTCGCGCTGGACTGGACCCGCGAGTTCGCCACCTGCGATCCCGAATATTACGGCCACGAACAAGCTCTGTTTCTCGACCTCTACGCCGCCGGGCTGGTCTATCGCAAGGACAGCGCGGTCAATTGGGACCCGGTCGACCAGACCGTGCTCGCCAATGAGCAGGTGATCGACGGGCGCGGCTGGCGCAGCGGCGCCGTGGTCGAAAAGCGCAAGCTGTCACAGTGGTTCCTCAAGATCACCGATTTCGCCGAGGAATTGCTCGAAGGGCTGGAGACGCTCGAAAACTGGCCCGAAAAAGTGCGGCTGATGCAGGAAAACTGGATCGGCAAAAGCACCGGGCTGGAATTCCGCTTTGCTGGCAGCAATTTTGACGGTGCCATCGCGGTCTATACCACCCGGCCCGATACAATTTTTGGCGCCAGCTTCGTTGCGGTTGCCGCAGATCACGCAATCGCCCAGGGGTTGCCCGGCGACGATGTGCGCGCTTTCATCGAAAAATGCCGGAGCGGCGGGACCACCGCCGCCGCGCTCGAGACGGCCGAAAAGCTTGGCTACGACACCGGGCTGAAGGTGGCGCACCCGCTGCTTCCCGGCACCGAGCTGCCGGTCTTTATCGCTAATTTCGTGCTGATGGACTATGGCACCGGGGCGATCATGGCGGTGCCGGGGCATGATCAGCGCGATTTCGAATTTGCCCGCAAATATCACCTGCCGATCATCCGCGTCGTGGCCGCCAACGCCCACGACGCCGCGCTGCCATTCGGCGACGAGGCAGAGGCCGGCGACGGGGTGCTGGTCAATTCGGGCTTCATCACCGGGCTGCGCGTTGCCGAGGCCAAGGCCGCAATCATCGCCCGTGCCGAAGCGGAAGGATGGGGCCTGGGCCGGACGGTGTGGCGCCTGCGCGATTGGGGCGTTTCGCGCCAGCGCTATTGGGGCACGCCGATCCCCTTCATCCATTGCGATGCCTGCGGCGTGGTGCCGGTGCCGAAACAGCAGTTGCCGGTGGTGCTGCCCGAGGATGTCGATTTCACCAGCCCCGGCAATCCGCTGCTGCGCCACCCGACGTGGCAGCATGTCGAGTGTCCCGGGTGTGGCGGCCCGGCCCGGCGTGAAACCGATACGCTCGATACCTTCGTCAACAGCTCGTGGTATTTTCTGCGCTTTGCCAGCCAGCCTGTCGATGCCCCGTTCGACCCAGCCGAGATCGCGCGCTGGCTGCCGGTCGCGCAATATATTGGCGGCGTCGAGCATGCCATCCTGCATCTGCTTTACGCCCGGTTCTGGACGCGGGCGCTGAAACGCATCGGCAAGATCGACATTGCCGAGCCCTTTGCCAGCCTGTTCACGCAAGGCATGGTGACGCATGAGACCTATTCGCGCCCCGATCCCGGGAACGGCCAGCCAGTCTATTTCAGCCCGCCCGAGGTCATTCGTTCTGGCGCGGGCGCGGTGCTCGTTGCAGACGGCGCGCCGGTCGAAATCGGCCGCGTCATCAAGATGTCCAAATCGAAGAAGAACGTGGTCGACCCGGACGAGATCGTTGCCAAATACGGCGCCGACGCGGTGCGCTGGTTCATGCTGTCGGACAGCCCGCCCGAGCGCGATTTACCGTGGTCGGAGGCCGGGATCGAGGGCTGCGCGCGGTTTGTGCAGCGGGTCTGGCGGCAAATTGCGTTGTTCGTTCCTTCGGCTGCGGATCAGGGGCACAGCCGCGATCTGGAGCGCTTGCGGCATAAAACGATTGCAGGCGTCGGCGCAGATATAGAGGCGTTGCAATTCAACAAGGCAGTGGCCAAGCTCTATGCGTTTTTGGGCGCAATGGAGAAAACTCCTCATGTTCATGACGATGACATCAGGGCGCTGGTATTGATGATCGCACCGATGATGCCCCATCTGGCCGAAGAAGCCTGGGCGCGGATCGGCGGTTCGGGGCTGATTGTGCAAGCGGCCTGGCCGGCGGTTGATCCGGCATTGCTGATCGACGACGAGGTGACCGTTGCGGTGCAAGTCCGGGGTAAGCTGCGCGACACGCTGACAGTCGCCAAGGGCACATCGGCGCAAGCGCTGGAAGCACTTGCCCTGGCCAGTGACAAGGTGCAGCGTGCGTTGGATGGGGCAGCGGTGAAAAAGGTGATTGTCGTGCCCGACCGGCTGGTTAATCTGGTGGTATGAGCGCGCGGCGATTTCTAGTACCGCTGCTGGCGGCGGCATTGCCGGTTGCGGGTTGCGGGTTGCAGCCCATGTATGCTGGTGGCGGGCAAGGCGCGGTGGCGCAAGGCATGGCGGCCATCGAGGTCCCGCCGATCGCGGGCAAATCGGGATGGCTGATGCATAATGCCTTGGTTGACCGGCTCCATGCCGCAGGGTCACCGGCGACGGCGGCCCGCTATCGCCTCGACGTGCGGCTGGATGACCGGCTGGAGGGTCTTGGCCTGTTATCCAACAATACCGTCGGGCGCGAAAGGCGCACGTTGCGTGCCCGCTATCAACTCATCGATATCGCCACTGGCCGCGTCATGCTGGATGCAACTGCCGGCTCCGATGCAGGCATTGACGTGGTATCATCGGAATACGCGACCGTCGCAGGCGAGGATACGGCGATGGAAAGCCTGATTCGTATTGTTGCTGATCGCATCGTCATCAAGTTGTCACTACAACTGCGCTCTGGTGCGGTTCACAGCGGCTAGGTCACAGGGGGCCGGCATTGAAGGCTACGCAAAAGGATTTTGCCAGTGTTGCGCCCCGTGCGGCCGCACAGGCACGCGTTTTTCTGTTCTGCGGGCCAGACGAGGCCGGTGCCCATGACGCAGCGCAGCGGCTGACTGGGCTGCTGACCAACCCCGGTGAACGCATCGAACTGTCCGGTGCCGATATCAAGCGCGACCCGGTCCGGCTGGCCGACGAATCGCGATCGCTGTCATTGTTCGGCGATGCGCGGCATATTCTGGTGCGGGCGCAGGGCGACGAGGTTTGCGATGCCGTGGAAAACCTCCTCGCCGGCGACGTTGCGCCTTGCCCGGTGCTGATTATCGCCACCAATGCCACGGACAAATCCCGCACCGCAAAGCTGCTCGCCCCGCGCAGCGATGCGCTGGTGGCGATGTTTTATCCGCCCGACATCGGCACCGCCAGTGAAGCAGTGCGCCAGATGGCCGGGGCCGCCGGCCTGCGCATCGGCGGCGATCTGGCCGAACGCATCGCCCGGGCGACCAGCCTCGATTCGCGATTGGCGCAATCCGAAGTGAACAAGCTGGCGCTGTTTCTCGATGCCAGCCCCGAGCGACCGCGCAGTGCTGACGCCCAGGCGCTCGACGCAATCGGCGCCCGGACCGAGGAGGATGGCTTTGCCCCGCTGGTCAATGTTGTGCTGGGTGGCGAGTCCGGGCGATTGCCGGGCGAATTGCGGCGGATGCGCGAATTGGGGCTAAACCCCGTAGGTTTACTACTGGCATTCGAGCGGCGCGTGGCACATTTATCGGATCTCTCGGGAAAGCTGGGAGTGGGTAAACAGGGAATGGGCGGCGATATTCGCGGTCTGCTTGAAGCTGAAAAGGCCGCGCGCCGGGTATTCTGGAAAGATGAGCGCGATTTGGCGGGGCAATTGAAACTGTGGCGGGGCCGGCGGCTGGAGCGATTGGTGGCGCGCCTGATGGCGCTTCACCGCGCTTTGCTCGGGAACAATCAGAGCGCTGAATTATTGCTGGCGCAGGGCCTCGCGGAGATTACTCGCGCAGCCGTGCGGCGGGGCTGAAGCATCTTGCAAATAGGAGGTAGTGATTTTTGGCGGTAAACGCCGCGACATCGGGGGAGTACAAAATGGCGCCAATCGACAAGGTCGTCATAACAAATCGGTCTATTGATTATCATGCTATCCTGACCTCTGGGAAAGTCGTTGACGAAAAATGCATTATCTTATTCTAGACAGCCAACCCATAACGCGGGCCAATCCTGCTTCTCGCCTGCGCGGGCCACTGTAATGAACCACGTCGATTCACTGATGGGCCGCACGTTGCGCCACGAAGCCCAAGCGCGCGCCCAGCGAGCCCGGGCCAATGACATGCCGCTGATGCCTTCGCTGATTCGGCGGCGACTGCAATGTTATCTTGCCCTGATGATCAGCGATATCGTCTCGATCTTTGCAAGTTTCGCCCTCACCGGGTATGTCTATCTTGACAGTTATGGGCTGGGCAGTTCGCTAGTGCTTGCCCAAATGTTACTTCCGGTTTTCCTGACCGTGGGGTTGTACAATGGCGCTTACTCGATGGCATCGCTGGCCCGGATGTCCTATAGTATCTCGCGGGTAGCGCAGGCGTTGCTGATTTCGTCGACGTCGGTGATTTTTATTGCCTTCTACGCCAAATCCACGCCGGAATTTTCGCGGATCAGTTTTACTTTCGGCGCTTTGCTTGCCCTCGCGATCATGGCGTGGGGCCGGGCAAACATGCGCAGTTTCGTGCGCTGGCGGTGCGGCGCGGCGGTGTTGAACGAATTGGTGATCGACGACGGCGGACCGTCCGTGGCGCTAAAGGGGGGCTTTCATGTCTCGGCCAAGGCATTCGGGCTGGAGCCCGCGCTGGGCGATCCGCATGCTCTTGATCGCATCGGGCTAGTGATGCGCAATGCCGACCGTGTGATCGTCAGTACCCCCCTGGAGCGCCGGGCGGTCTGGTCGATCATCCTGAAGGGGGCCAATGTCGCGGGCGAAGTTCTTGATGAAACCGTGGCGCAGCTGTCGGCCACCGGCGCAAGAAATGCTGGCGGGCAGGGCCTGCTGCAGGTGTCAGTGGGGCCGCTGGACATGCGTGACCAATGGACCAAGCGCGCGTTCGATCTGGCGGTGGCCTCCGCGGGATTGCTGGCGCTGTCACCGCTGCTGCTGGTGGTAGCGCTGGCGATCAAGCTAGAGGATGGCGGGCCGGTATTCTTCGTTCAGCGGCGCGTCGGCAGCGGCAATCGTTTCTTTTCGATTCTAAAATTCCGCAGCATGTCGGTCAATTCAGCAGGGCGGGATGGCGACGAATCGACCGCGCGCGACGACCAGCGAATTACACGCATCGGCCGCACTATCCGGCGATGCAGCATCGATGAACTGCCGCAACTTATCAATGTCTTGCGGGGGGATATGAGTTTGGTCGGCCCGCGGCCGCATGCCATCGGGTCCCAGGCGGGGGACAAGCTGTTTTGGGAAGTAAACCCCCGTTATTGGGAACGGCACGCGCTACGACCGGGCCTGACCGGCCTCGCGCAGATCCGGGGCTTGCGCGGCGCTACCGAGTGTGAATCGGATCTGGCCGTCCGGCTGAACGCCGACCTCGAATATTGTGATGGCTGGTCGCTGTCGCGCGACTTGTGGATAATCTTCGCTAC
>JAYUBN010000186.1:0-10659 GCA_043740855.1 Sphingomonadales bacterium
GCGCGAACTACCGGCGCGCAACTGGCCGTCGATGCGCTGGAGCGCCGCAAGCGTACCCCGACGCTAGGCGGGTTAGGTCGCGATGCGCGCGCGCGCGTGCTGTCCGGGGCGATGCGATTGCATCCGCGCCGCAAACGAGCATGGCAGGGCGCAAATGTAGTATTGGTGGATGACGTTTTGACCAGCGGCGCGACCACTAACGCCTGCATCGCGGTTTTAAGGCGGGCAGGCGCGGCAAGGGTTGTCATCGCCTGCGTAGCCAGGGTGATGGATGAAGCCTTGCCGTATATTTGAATGCCAAGTGCCTGGCCGCAACAAAAATGCCCGGGGATGATCCCGGGCATTTCCGTGACGAAACTTTTGGCTCGTAACGAAACCCTTGGCTCGCGACGAAAATTTTGGGGCGCCGCTATTCGCGGTCTGACAGCCACTCCCTGACCGGCTGGCTTACCCAACCCTCAATTGCGATCCCGCCCGATGGGCTGTAGATCGAAAACCCCTGAACCAAGGCATCTTTGCATATCAGCAATATCTTGCCGGGCCTGCTATTGTGCGGCCTCCCTCAAGGCCACGCCCTGCATTGTCCCGGATCATGTAAAAGATAAAGCAGGTTTGCCGCGATCGGTGGATTTTGGCCTGCATCTGTGGTTATCCTGCCACAGCAGTTTACACGTCGGTAAGCGTCGATGAGGGTCCGGTATGACGAAAGACGCAACAAATCAGCGGGAAGATGGGGACCGTGAGCAGGGGAACCAGTTCCTTCCGCGTTTCGACGGCAACGGGCTGCTGACGGCCATTGCGCTCGACTCGCAGACTCGCGAGGTGCTGATGGTGGCGTTCATGGATGCCGAAGCGCTGGCCCACAGCCGCGCTACCGGGCTTGCCCATTTCCACTCGCGCTCGCGCGGTCGCTTGTGGATGAAGGGCGAAACCTCGGGGCATGTCCTGCGGATCCAAGAAATCCGGGTCGATTGCGATCAGGATGCGTTGGTGCTGCTGGTCACACCGGCCGGTCCGGCGTGCCACACCGGCGAAACCTCCTGTTTTTATCGGCGGTTGGCGGGCGACCGGCTGGAACGTCTGCCGTCCTGATCAGGTCAGCACTTCATCGAAAAACTGGTGCATCGCCGCCCAGCTCTGGCGATCTGCGCTGGGATCGTAGGCGATGGCGGCCATGCCGCGTGCGTCGCTGCCGGGGTCGGTAAAACCATGGCGGACGCCGCTATAGCTGTGCAGATGCCAATTGCCGCCCGCGTTGTCCATTTCCTCCTGAAAGGCGCGCACCTGGTCACGCGGCACCATGGGATCGGCATCTCCGTGGCAGACCAGCAGCCGGGCCTGCATGACGCCGGGCTGCGCCGGGGCTTGCGTATCGAGCAGGCCATGAAAGCTGACGGCGGCGGCGATCGCAGCGCCACTGCGCGCCAGTTCCAATGCCGCCTGGCCACCCATGCAATAGCCGATCGCCAAAACCGGCCGCTGCGAATCGGCCTTCCCGTGCAGCGCCGCCAGCGCTGCCGCCAGGCGCGCACGATAGCGCCCGACATCCGCGCGCAACTGCCCGGCCAGGAGTCGAGCCGCCGAGAAATCCGGCACCGGATCACCATAGAAATCGGCGATCAGCGCCAGATAACCGGCGTCGGCCAGCATCGCTGCGCGCCTTTGGATATGCGCGGTGACGTTGGCAATGGTCGGAAACACCAACACCGCCGCGCGGGGTGTGCCCGCAGGCCGCACCAGCCAGCCCGTCAGCGCCGCCGCGCCGTCGTGATAATCCACTTGCTCCAAGCTGGACATATTCATCATTCGGGCAGGAAATCGGGAACCGACAGATAGCGCTCGCCCGTGTCGTAGTTGAAGCCAAGCACGCGGACGTCCGCCGGCAACGACGGCAGCTTTTGGGCGATGGCTGCCAGCGTCGCGCCGGAACTGATGCCGACCAATATGCCTTCCACGCTGGCGCTGCGGCGCGCCCATTCCTTGGCGTCGGCGGGATCGACCTGGATCGCGCCGTCGATTGACTGGGTGTGGAGATTTGTGGGGATGAAGCCCGCGCCGATGCCCTGGATCGGGTGCGGTCCCGGTTGCCCGCCCGAGATCACCGGCGAGAGCGACGGCTCCACCGCATAGGCCTTGAGGTTTGGCCAGTGCCCTTTAAGGACCTCTGCGCAGCCAGTCAGATGGCCGCCTGTACCGACGCCGGTGATCAGCACATCGATCGGCGTATCGGCAAAATCGGCTAGAATTTCCTGTGCCGTGATGCGCTTATGCACTTCGATATTGGCTGGATTGTCAAATTGCTGCGGCATCCACGCGCCCGGCGTTTCCTCCACCAACTGGCGCGCCCGCTCGATCGCGCCTTTCATGCCTTTTTCGCGCGGGGTCAGATCAAACCTCGCGCCATAGGCCAGCATCAGCCGGCGGCGCTCTATCGACATCGATTCGGGCATCACCAGAACCAGCGGATAACCTTTGACCGCCGCGACCATGGCCAAGCCGATGCCGGTGTTGCCCGACGTCGGCTCGATGATGGTGCTTCCTGGTTTCAGGCTGCCATCGGCCTCGGCAGCCTCGATCATGGCCAGGGCGATGCGATCCTTGATCGACCCGCCGGGCAGGGCGCGCTCGGACTTCACCCACACTTCATGGTCGGGAAACAGGCGAGACAAGCGGATGTGCGGCGTATTGCCGATGGTGGCGAGAATATTGTCTGCCTTCATGTCACTGTCTCCATTTGTGGTTTGAACGTTCGGGCGCGCCGAATCTCGGGAAATAGCACCGCCCACAAGACCGTGATGATTATGGCACCTGCGCCGCCCAACACAACCGCCCCGGTTGCGCCCAGAAAAGCTGCTGCCGTGCCCGATTCCATTTCGCCCAATTCGTTGGAAGCCGAAATCGCCAGGCCCGATATGGCGGACACGCGGCCGCGCTTGTCATCAGGCGTGCTCAACTGAACCAGGCTGGAGCGCACATAGACCGAAATCATGTCGGCCGCGCCCAGCACGACAAGCAGCAGCAGCGACAGCGCGAAATTGCGCGACAAGCCAAAGCCCAGCGTTGCCGCCCCATAAATCGCCACTGCCCACAGCATTTTTGCGCCGACATCGCGCGTCAGCGGCCAGCGGGCCAGCGACAAGGCGATCAGCGCCGAGCCCAGCGCGGGCGCCGCGCGCATCAGCCCCAGGCCATGCGGCCCGACCGGCGTGCCATTCACATACAGGATGTCGCGGGCAAAGACCGGCAGCAGTGCAGTAGCCCCACCCAGCAACACCGCGAACAGATCCAGCGTGACGCAGCCCAGCAAAAACCGCTGCTGGATGACGTAACGCAACCCTTCAGTCATTTGCCGCAAGGGGTGGATGTTACGATTAATGGCCGGTGGCGGCACCGGACGAACCGCCAGGATGGCGATCAGCGCGATCCCCAGCAAGCCTGCCGACGCCCAATAGGCCAGCGGCGCAGCAACCGCAAAAAGCAGCCCGGCCAGCGCCGGCCCGACAATCAAGCCAGCCTGCATCGCCATCGAATTGAGCGCGATCGCCTGGGGCAGGATCGCAGCCGGAACGATATTGGGCGCGATGGAACTCATCGCCGGGCCCATGAACACGCGCGCCATGCCATGTGCCGCTCCCAGCGCGAACAACAGGGGCAGGCTGAGCGCATGGACCGTGGTGGCAAGCGCCAGCGCCACCGCGATCATCCCATCGATCCACATCGACGTTGCCGCGATCCGTCGGCGGTCGAACCGGTCGGCCACCATTCCGGCCACCGGCGTCAGCAGCAGGAACGGCGCAAATTGCGCCAGTCCCATCAGTCCGAGCTGGAATGAGGCCTGCGCTACGGTCATTCCGTAAGCCGCCCGCGCTAGGTCGTAAAGCTGGTAGCCCAGCACTACGACCATGCCTGACGTGGCCAGCATTCCAGCAAAACGCGCGAACCAGAAGCGGCGGTAATCGGCAATTTGTAACGGAGAACGGGGCTCAGTCATGACTTGCGAATGGCAGGCTGACCAGCGCTTGCCAAGTATGCGCCAGCTTTTCCGCCTGATACGTCGGCTATCAGCGGTATTCCATCACACCCTGACCATCCGGGCGCTGCCGCTGATCAGGCTGCAACGCTTCAACCATCAGCGCGAAGTCATCTCTGCGAATGATTCTCTCGAACTGGAAACCGGCACGCTCGTGCAGGGTCCAGATCAGATGGGCTTCGATCCGGCCGATATGCGGCAAGCGGATCAAAACGCGTTCGCCGCGTGACAGTCCGGTCGCGGAAATTGTCATGAAACCATAGTTGGACACGTTGGCGAGGTGAAGCTCGATGTCGCCGCGCCGACGATGCTCGCCGATGAAGCGGCGGTTCACCGGATAGCGGTTCGATTGCCTGTGTTCGGTTACCGAAAGTTGCGATCCACCGGCCATATTTGCGTCCTTGGGTTTCTTCCCTCCAAGCCACGACAATGCGCCTTATTGACGAATATTTGGTAAATGCGGCAAGTTCATGCCGATCACCTTTAAGAACACCGGCGCATCACGCTGGACGAAGCACCCCGTGACGCTTTTTCCCTGCTGAAATGCGTACATCTCCGCTGTGGGCGGAAATGTGAAACGCCTCGTCGGTGATGGCATCGCCATTCACACGCGCGCCGCCGCCCGCAATCAGCCGCTTGGCATCGCCCCGGCTGGCCGCGAAACCGATACCGACCAGCGCATCGACCAGCGTCAGGCCGTCAGCAGGCAGATCGAATGTTGGCAGCCCGCCAGCCGCTGATTGCACGTCGAGTGCGCCCGTTGCCGAGGCGGTGCCCTTCGCATGTCCAGACGATGAGACGAACGCCTCGGCTGCAGCGGCCGCTGCTGCGTGTGCGGCTTCCGCGCCGCGACACAGCGTCGTGACCTCCATCGCAAGCTTGTGCTTCGCCTCATTGATCTGCTGTCCCGGCAGCCCTTCCAATTCCGCGATCTCGCCCAGCGGCAAATCCGTAAACAGCCGCAGAAAGCGACCGACATCGCGATCATCGCAATTGCGCCAGTATTGCCAGAAATCATAACCCGGCAGGGCATCCTCGTTCAGCCACACCGCACCCGCTGCCGTCTTGCCCATCTTGGCGCCATCGGCGGTGGTCAACAGCGGCGTGGTCAGGCCGAACAATTCGGTGCCATCCATGCGGCGGCCCAGCTCGATGCCGTTGATGATATTGCCCCACTGGTCCGACCCGCCCATCTGCAGGCGGCAGCCGTGGCGCCGCGACAGCTCGCGGAAATCATAGGCTTGCAGGATCATGTAATTGAATTCGAGAAAGGTCAGCGGTTGCTCGCGATCAAGCCGCAGCTTGACCGATTCAAACGTCATCATCCGGTTGATGGTAAAATGCGGCCCGACCTCGCGCAGCAATTCGAGATAGCCCAACTGGCTCAGCCAGTCGTCGTTATCGACCATGATGGCATCGGTCGGCCCATCGCCGAATTTCAGCAGCCGTTCGAAAACGCGGCGGATCGAGGCGATATTGGCCTTGATGTCGGCATCCGACAGCATCCGGCGGCTGGCGTCCTTGCCCGATGGATCGCCCACCTTGGTGGTGCCACCGCCCATCACCACGATCGGTTTGTGCCCGGCATCTTGCAGCCACTTCAGCATCATGATCTGTACCAGGCTGCCGACATGCAGCGATGGCGCGGTGGCGTCGAAGCCGATATAAACAGGGATGATTTGCCGGTGTGCCAAGGCATCGAGGGCGGCAGCGTTGGTCAACTGATGAATATAGCCGCGTTCATCGAGTGTTTTGAGCAGCTGGGATTGATATATCATGGCGGTCTTCTGGAATGGAAAACGCCGCGCATAGAGCATCGCGTTGAAAAGAGGGAACCGGTTTTTGGCTAAAAGCGCTGCGACAGCAAAAAAGCATGGAGACGAAGGCTTGCAAACGGACAGGCTGATCCCGCACCCCGACAAACCACCGCTGGCGGTCACCGCGATCCACGCCCGTATTACCGGTATCACCGAACACTGGCTGACCCTGCGCTGGAGTGTCGCTGGCTCGGGGCGGGTGGTGCTGCCCGCGCTGGCCGGAAAGCGCCGCGTCGGTGGCTTGTGGCACCACACCTGTTTCGAGATGTTCATGCAGTCACCGGATAGCGACAGCTATGTCGAGATGAACCTTTCCCCCTGCGAAGGCTGGGCCGCGTATGACTTTGCGGGTTATCGTCAGGCAATGGCCCGGCGGGCGATGCCGCGCCAGCCCGACTGCACGGCGTGGATCGGCGGCAACACGTTGATATTCGATGCGGCAGTGCCGATCGCGGCGCTACCGGCCAGACCGTGGCGCGCAGGCCTGATGGCGGTGATCGAGGAGGAGGGCGGGGTAATGTCTTATTGGTCGCTGCCACATTCACCCGGGCCCAATTCATCGACAGCGCCCGATTTTCACCAAGCGTCTTGCCGCGCCCTGACAGTTCCGGCACCACGGGCAACATGAAATTCGGTATCGATCGCCTGCTCGAAGAACCCGCTATGCGCCAACCGCTGCATGGTCGACGCGTTGCCCTGGTGGCACACCCCGCCTCGGTGACGAATACGCTGGTGCATTCGCTCGATGCGCTGGCGACTTGCCCGGGGATTTCACTCACCGCAGCCTTCGGTCCGCAGCACGGGTTGAAGGGCGACCGGCAGGACAACATGGTCGAGACGGCCAATGCAATTGATCCGCAGTACGGCATCCCGGTGTTCAGCCTCTATGGCGAAGTGCGGCGGCCCACACCGGCGATGATGGATGCCGCCGATGTCTTCCTGTTCGACCTTCAGGATCTCGGCTGCCGAATTTATACCTTTGTGACCACGCTGCTGTATCTGCTGGAAGCCGCCGCCGAGGCGGGGAAGAGCGTCTGGGTGCTCGACCGGCCCAATCCTGCGGGGCGCCCGGTGGAAGGAACCCTGCTGCTGCCCGGTCACGAAAGCTTCGTCGGTGCCGGGCCGATGCCAATGCGCCACGGGCTGACGCTGGGCGAAATGGGGCACTGGTTCATCAGCCAGTTCGGGCTGGACGTCGATTACCGGGTGATCCCGATGACGGGTTGGGTACCCGAAGGCCCCGGCGCTTCGACAGGAGGTTGGGGCTGGCCCGCCGACCGCATCTGGATCAATCCCAGCCCCAATGCCGCCAATCTCAACATGGCGCGGTGCTATGCCGGTACGGTGATGCTGGAGGGCACGACACTGTCCGAGGGTCGCGGCACCACTCGCCCGCTGGAGGTGCTGTTCGGCGCGCCCGATGTGGACGCCCACCGGGTCCTGGCAGAGATGGCGGCGCTGGCACCGCATTGGCTGGACGGCTGTGCGATCCGCGAATGCTGGTTCGAGCCGACCTTTCACAAACACGCGCACCAGCTATGCCACGCGCTGATGATCCATGCCGAAGGTCAGGCCTACCATCACCACGCCTTTCGCCCGTGGCGGTTGCAGGCATTGGCGTTCAAGGCGATCCGCCGGATTTATCCCGATTACCCGCTTTGGCGCGATTTTGCCTATGAGTACGAAGCCGACCGCCTTGCCATCGACGTGATCAACGGCGGCGCGGGCTTGCGCGAATGGGTCGATGATGCGGGCGCTTGCCCTGCCGATCTGGACGCGTTGGCCGTGCCGGATGAGGCGGCTTGGCGCGAAGGCATGAGCGGCTTGCTGCTCTATCGGTGAATTTTCATCAATGCTTTTTGCGGGTCAACTCGCGCATGGCATCTTCCAACCCGCCCAGCGTCAGCGGATACATCGATCCCGCCACCGCTTCACGGATCAGCCTGGTCGAAGCGGAGTAATTCCATTGCCGCTCTTGCGTCGGGTTGAGCCAGACCGTCGCGGGATAAGTCGTGATCACGCGGTGCAGCCACACCGCGCCTGCTTCCTCGTTGAAATGCTCGACCGAGCCGCCGGGATGGCTGACTTCATAGGGGCTCATCGACGCATCGCCGACGAACACCACTTTGTAATCGTGGCCGTACTTATGCAGGATATCCCAGGTTGGGGTGCGCTCTGCATAGCGGCGGCGGTTATCTCGCCACACGCCTTCGTAGAGGCAATTGTGGAAATAGAAGAATTCCAGGTTCTTGAATTCGGCGGTGGCGGCGCTGAACAATTCTTCGACGAGCTTGATATGTGGGTCCATCGAGCCGCCAACGTCGAGGAACAGCAACACTTTTACCGCGTTATGCCGTTCCGGCCGCATGCGGATGTCGAGCCAGCCTTGCCTGGCGGTGCCGTTGATGGTGGCCTCCAGATCGAGTTCTTCGGCGGCGCCTTCGCGCGCAAAGCGGCGCAGGCGCCGCAGCGCAATCTTGATGTTGCGCGTGCCCAAGTCCCTGGTGTTGTCCAGATTGGCGAATTCGCGCTTGTCCCAGACCTTGATCGCGCGGCCCTGCCGACTTTGCCCGCCGATGCGGACACCCTCGGGATTGTAGCCGGAATTGCCGAATGGACTGGTGCCGTTCGCGCCGATCCACTTATTGCCGCCGTTGTGGCGGCCTGCTTGCTCTGCCAGACGCTGTTTCAGCGTCTCCATGATCTCGTCCCAGCTGCCCAGCGCCTTGATCTCGGCCATCTCCGCTTCGGAAAAAAAGCGTTCGGCAATGGCTTTCAGCCAGTCTTCGGGGATCGCCACCGCCTGCTGGCCATAATCGGTCATTATCCCCTTGAAGACTTTGCCGAACACCTGGTCAAAGCGGTCGAGCATCCCTTCGTCCTTCACGAAGGTGGCGCGGCTGAGATAATAGAATGCCTCTGGCGTGCTTTCGATCACATTGCGATCAAGCGCTTCCAGCAGAACGAGGTGCTCCGTCAGCGACGCGTTGATCCCAGCGGCGCGCAGTTCGTCGAGGAAGTTGAAGAACATCGGGCCTAGTCCTGCTTCACTGGCAGAGGTGGCTGATGGTCGAAACGCTCTAGCGCCGGATCGATCATCGCCCAATCCGGGGCTTCGCTCGTCCAGATCGACATTGTCGGACGCAACCCATGACCGGGATCGAGAAATCCGAAACGCACGGTACGAAATTGTGGCCTGGCCGAGCTTTCCGCATAAAGCGGTGTTCCACAAATTGAACAGAAATGCTGCGCCACCGTGTTGCCGGAAGCGGCAGTATAGCGGTGCGTCGCGGTAGGGCCGACCAGATGGAAATCATCGATGAGGAACGTGGCATTGCGCGCCGCGCTCCCGGCAGAGGCCTGTTGGCATTGGCGGCACCAGCACTCGCGCGTTGCCACTGGCTCGCCGGCGATTTGCGCCGTCGCCGCGCCACAAGCGCATCGTCCGGTGTAGGTCATGAACTGCTTTTCCTTCGCTGGTGCTGAATTCGCCGAAGGACTGTCCCTCGCACCGGACCTGGTGACTGCACCGAAAACGGCAATCCTGTGACAAGCTCAGGAGAGACGCGGATTGGGCACCAAATCTTTCCGATTTAAGCCGTGGCGGCTCGGTGAACCAGGCTCGCCCTAATTTCCCTGCCGCCGCGACATGAATGCCAATCGCTCGAACAGCATGATATCCTGTTCGTTCTTGAGCAGCGCACCGTGCAGCGGCGGGATCGCCTTGGTCGGGTCGCGGTTTTGCAACACGTCGAGCGGCATGTCCTCGTTGAGCAGCAGCTTGAGCCAATCGAGCAATTCGCTGGTCGAAGGCTTCTTTTTCAGCCCCGGCACATCGCGCACTTCGTAGAAAACTTCCATCGCCTTGGCCACCAGCACCTTCTGGATGCCGGGGAAATGGACGTCGATGATCGCCTGCATTGTCTCGCGCTCGGGAAACTTGATGTAGTGGAAAAAGCAGCGGCGCAGGAAGGCGTCTGGCAGGTCTTTTTCGTTGTTGGAAGTAATCACCACGATCGGCCGTTCCGCAGCGGTGATACGCTCGCCCGTTTCATAAACGTCGAAACTCATGCGATCGAGTTCCTGCAACAGGTCGTTGGGGAACTCGATATCGGCCTTGTCGATCTCGTCGATCAGCAGCACCGGCAATTCCGGGCTGGTGAACGCCTCCCACAGCTTGCCCTTGCGGATATAATTGCCGATGTCGTGGACACGGGCATCGCCAAGTTGGCCGTCGCGCAGCCGGGCCACCGCGTCGTATTCGTACAGGCCCTGTTGCGCCTTGGTCGTCGATTTCACATTCCATTCGACCAGTGGCGCACCCACGGTCTTGGCAATTTCATGGGCCAACACGGTCTTTCCCGTTCCCGGCTCGCCTTTGACCAGCAACGGGCGCCTCAACAATACTGCCGCGTTGACCGCGACTTTCAGGTCGTCGGTGGCGACGTAATCGCGGGTGCCTTGGAAACGCTGCATCGATCTGAAATCCTAACCGCCGGGATAGAATCCCGCGGATAGGTTGCAGCGATGCCGATGGCAAGCAGCGTCAGCGGATTATCGCAGCCCGCCACGGCGGAACAGATTGACCACGGCCAACAAGATTACCGCACCCAGGATCGAGACGGCAAAACTCGAAACGGTTAATCCGACGGTGTTGATGTCGCCGTGCGAAAACAGCAGCCCGCCGATGAATGAACCAACGATGCCGACAACGATATTGCCGATGATACCCAGATTATCGCCCATGATCAGGCCCGCCAACCAACCGATGATGCCGCCCACCAGCAGCCAGATAAGAATGCCCATATCCAT
>JAYUBN010000187.1:0-10600 GCA_043740855.1 Sphingomonadales bacterium
TCGATCACTACGATGAACTGGTCCCGGTGCTGGAACGATTGCAGAGATGATGATCTTGCCGCGTCGGGCGTACCCGCCCCCCTGTCGCAAGCGGGAAGGGAGAAGTGGTACGTATCACTTCACTAGCTTGACCAGCTTTCGCTCCAGTGGAAACAGCACCCCGGCCAGCTCGTGACCGCGCTTCAGCACGTGCCCGGCCTCGCCGAACAACGTCCACATGCCTTGCTTGCCGCGCAACGCGGGACGCTTCTCGATGCGGGCCTGTGGACGCTCGGCGGCGCGGCGAAAGGCGCAGAAACTGGCGGCATCGCGTCCAAAATTCATGGCATAATCGCGCCATTCGCCGGCTGCGACCATCCGGCCATAGAGGTCAAGAATGCGAGCCAGTTCCAGCCGGTCAAAGCCGATCTGGACCTCATGCCGGGTCGGAAAAGCGATAATTGTGGCCGCATAGGCGGATCCGGCACCGGTTTGCAGCAACGGCGCCCCTTCGCCCGCGGTCATGCGGCTCAGCTCCGACCGGACTGGCGCAAACTTGCTTCGACCAGTTCGTTTTTGGGCTCTGCCATTTCGATCAATTCGGCAAGCCGCCTTTTCAAATCTGCCACTTCGCCTTCCAGTGCGTCGATCCGCTGGTTGGCCGGGTCGCACGGTTCCTGGCAAGGCGTGCCATAAGGCAGGAACCCCTTCTGGCAGACCTCGGCCTTCACCAGAGTCGAGTGCGCCTTGACCCCCACCATCGTCGCCCCCTCGGGCACATCCTCGGTGACCACGGCATTGGCCCCCACTCGTCCGCGCCGCCCCACCGTGATCGGGCCCAGAATTTGCGCGCCGGAGCCGACAATGACATCATCGGCCAGCGTAGGATGCCGCTTGCCGCCAACGCCATTGGTGGGGTTGGTCCCTCCTAGAGTAACGCATTGATAAATTGTGACATTATTTCCTATATCAGACGTCTCGCCGATGACCGTAAAGCCATGGTCGATGAACAGATGCCGGCCAATTTGCGCACCCGGATGGATATCGATCGCGGTGACCAGGCGCGACAGGTGATTGACCAGCCGTGCCAGAAAATACAGCCGCGCCTCGAACAGCCAATGTGCCACCCGGTGAAAGGCCACCGCCCAGACCCCCGGATACAACAGCACTTCCCAGCGCGAACGGGGCGCCGGATCGCGCGCGACAATCGAATCAAGATAGGCGATCAGCCGCTGCACCATAGTACTATCTGCCTGAATTTAGTCGATCAAAGCAAGCGTGGCTGGCTCGGGCCCGACAATTCGTCCAATGCCTCGCGCCAGATCGCCAAACCGGGAGCCTGCTTGCGCTCCATGCTCAACCGGTCAACCGTAGCGACGAGACTCTCGGCTGCAAAGTGGGAACGCTCGCCACGAGTTGCAAGATAGCGCGCACCATCATCACCGATGGCAAGACCACGAGCCTCGCCATGCGCGGCGATCAATTCGGTCATCATGGCGTCGTCGGGCGCACCAATGTCAAGCCGCAACGCCGCCGCCAGCCGCGAGGCGAGATCGGGCAAGGTGATCTGCCAGCCGCCCGGACCGCCAGTCGTTGCGGTCAGCAACAGCGGACGGGATTCTTGTTGCGCACGATTCCAGCGATGGAACAGCTCGGTTTCCAGCCTGTGGTCGGCATCGTCGAGCGCGTCGCCGCGCCCGCTCTCGACAAACCAGCGGGCCAGCAGCGATTTGCCCGAGCGCGGCGGACCGAACAGGATCGCGGTGCCGAACGGCCAGCTTGTCGCATGGCCAAAGGCTGTGATGACCCCGGCGTTGGCGGGACCGACGACGATCCGGCGTGGCTGCACTCCGGCAGCGGTGCTTAGCGGAAGCGCGATCTGGCTCATCGAATTTTAATGGCGAATGCGCAGGACGTTGCCCACGACCGACACCAGCCAGCCGCGCTCGCGCAGCGCCGCCGACAGTTCCTGCACACTGCCGGCATAATTGACGCGCATCACGCTGGTACCGCCGATGGCAATGCTGGTGGTGGCGGCGCTGGACACCCTTGGCGTTGCACGCAGGCCTGACACGGCTGCATCCACGGCCTGGGCATCGGGCGAGGCGAATTGCACCGTCAATCCGCTGATCGCCGCTTTTGACGCTTTTTCCGTGGGCGCTTCCGTGGACGATGGCGTTTGCGGGGGTACGGCAAGCAAAGCGCCCGCATCGAACGGAAAATCTGTACCAGCCCGGGCCTGCGCCTCGATTTGCTGTTCCTCCAATTGCCGCTGCTGCTCACCTTCCGCGATCAGCGCGGCCAGCGCGGGATCGACGGCAGGGTGATCGACCGACAGGGTCGGGTCAGGCTCCAGCAGGCCCTGGCGATAGGCGCTGATATAGATGGTATCGAAGCGCCGGAGGGCCTGGCTCAACATCGCTGGCACGGCTTCCTCGTCCGGCGCGGTCAGCGTAAAACTGTCGAGCCAGATGTTGTCAGGGCCATAGCGCGCGGTAAAAACGCCCTTGACCGGTCCGTCCGGCCACTGCCGTTCAAGCCGCGCAATCGGCATTACGACATTGCTGGCGCCGAACTGGTCCAGCAGATTGCGCCACCACACCCGGCTGCGCCGCCCCGGCTGGCCAGCGGTAATCAGCAGCGATTCGCCTCCTGCACCCGATGGCCGGACATAATCGATGGCACTGGCGCCGGTGCTGAATTCGGCCCAGGTCTTTTGCCATCTGCCCTGCACTTCATAGACCTGGCCGACGCCGCCGGCATATAGCAGCGGAATCACCAGCGTCGGCGGCGACCGCGTCACTGGCCCGCCATTCTGAGCCGCCAGCAGCGCCCCGGCCCGCGCCCGATCAAACACGACGCCCAGCCGCGCAAAATAGCGATGCGGCCCAATCTGTTCATGCCCCACGACAACCGCCGACACCATGCTCTCAAGATCGCCGTCGCCCACGGTCGGCCCGTGCAGCCGCGCCCAGGCCTGGCGATAGGCATCCTGCCAGCCCGCCAGACGCGCCTCTTGCGCGGTTTTGCCAGTGGTCGTCACGTCAATGTCATCGACTTCCAGGTCGCCGGTATCGATCACCGGCGCGATGCCGCGATCGCCTTCGATCTGCGCCAGCAGCCGCGCCGGCCCGACAAAGGCGATGCCGCCGGCCACGGCCAGCGTCAGCACGAAAAGCACGCGCAATTTCGCGCCAGGCGGGTTTCGCAGCAAGCGATGGGGGATCTTTGTGAGGGTCATAACGGAAACCGGGGCCTTTTGCCCAAACACGCATGGAAATCCAAGCGCGAAAGCACTAGGCGGTGGACCATCATGCAAAACGATCCCCAGAACACCTCGTACAGCTACGCCAAGGCCGGCGTTTCGATCGCCGCCGGCAATGCGCTGGTCAAGGCGATTGCGCCGCTCGCCCGTGCCACCGCCCGCCCCGGTGCCGATGCCGAACTGGGCGGATTCGGCGGGTTTTTCGACCCGCGGGCAGCGGGCTACAAGGATCCGCTACTGGTTGCTGCGAACGACGGCGTCGGCACCAAGGTCAAGCTGGCCATCGATCACGATCGGCACGACGCGATCGGCATCGATCTGGTGGCGATGTGCGTCAACGATTTGATCGTTCAGGGCGCTGAACCACTGTTTTTCTTGGACTATTTTGCCACGGGCAAGCTTGATAACGGCGTCGCGACTCGCGTCGTCGCTGGCATTGCCGAAGGCTGCCGCATGGCGGGATGTGCGCTGATCGGCGGCGAAACCGCCGAAATGCCGGGGATGTATGCCCCCGGCGACTACGATCTGGCGGGATTTTGCGTCGGCGCGGTCGAGCGCGGCGAACAATTGACCGGCGCGCGAGTAGCGGCGGGCGATGTGCTGCTCGGGCTGGCCAGCTCGGGCGTACATTCCAACGGGTATTCGCTGGTGCGGCGGCTTGCGGCCGACAAGGGCTGGAAGCTGGACCGCCCCGCGCTGTTCGACGCCGACCGGCTGTTGATCGACCATTTGATCGAGCCGACCCGGATCTATGTCAAAAGCCTGCTGCCCCTGATTCGACCGCAAGGCGGCACGCCAGGGCGGATTCACGCGCTGGCGCATATTACCGGCGGCGGTTTGCTCGAAAACATACCCCGCGTGCTGCCCCACGGCCTTCATGCCCGCATCGACGCCGATCTCTGGCCGCAGCCGCGCCTGATGGCCTTTCTCCAGGCGCAGGGCCGGATCGAGCCGGAGGAAATGGCGCGAACATTCAATTGCGGGATCGGCATGGTGCTGGCGGTCGGCGCGGATCAAGCGACCGAGGTGCTGCGCGAACTGGCAGACGCCGGGGAAACCGCGTGGGTGATCGGCGCGGTCGAGCGCGGCGACAAGGGCTGTACCGTGCATGGCAGCGATGACAGCTGGGCCGCGCGCGCGCCGTGGCAAGCGGTCCACCTTGGCTGAGGGTTCGTCCGGAGCGCGCGCCAAGGTCGCCGTGCTGATCTCGGGCAGCGGCACGAACATGGCCGCGCTGCTGTACGCCAGTCGCACGCCGGATTGCCCGTACGAGGTGGTGCTGGTGGCCAGCAACAATCCCGACGCTGCCGGGCTGACCCTGGCCGCAGCCGAAGGCGTCGCCACCTTCGCGCTGCCGCACACGGGCATGGCGCGCGCCGATCACGACTACGCCATGGACACCGCGATCCGCCAGAGCGGCGCCAGCTTCGTTGCGCTGGCGGGTTATATGCGCATCCTGACACCGCGATTCGTTGCCGGTTGGGAGGGCCGCATGGTCAATATCCACCCCTCGCTATTGCCCCGGTACAAGGGTCTGCACACCCACGACCGCGCCATTACTGCTGGCGATTCGCATGGCGGCTGCTCGGTGCATCTGGTGACGACGGAACTCGACGACGGCCCGGTGCTCGGGAAAATCGCCGTCGCCATCCTGCCCGGCGACACTGCCGATACGCTCGCCGCGCGCGTGCTGATCGCCGAGCACCAACTCTATGGTCGCTGCCTCGCCGCGCTGGTGTCGCAGCGTGGCACCGCGTAAATTGCTGGCCTGATTCGTCCCTAGGGCGGGGACCACCGACCGGAGCGTGCCGGAGAAACCAGTGTTGTTGCGTTTCGGTCGATGTTTGCGCCGCGCCGCTGGTTCCCCTCCACCACCTGTGCTGGTCGCCCTCCCCGTTTGGGGAGGAAGGGGTTAGACCTGCGAATAATCAACCAGCGGTCGGCTTTCGCGCGTGCCGCGGTACAGCATCTCGGGCTTCGTCGGATCGGCGGCAATGATGACGTACCCGTCATGCACCTCGACCAGCGTGCCCATGAAGGGAAAGCCCTCCAGGCTGCCGCTCACGCGGTAGCTGACGGTATCACCTACCTTGAAACTGGCGCAATCGAAGTTGAATTCAAACGGACAAGCCTCGCCCGTGTCGCCCATGCCCTGCATCGCTGGTCTCCTTGCGCCCGCCAAGAGGGTAGCACGTCGCCGGGGGCATGAAAATTCCCCTCCCGCAAGCGGGAGGGGGGGCAGTAAAGTTCGCTACATTACCCCACGATTTCTTCCGGCTTGAAGAAAAACGCGATCTCGGTCGCGGCATTTTCTTCGCTGTCGGAGCCGTGGACGGAATTGGCTTCGATCGATTCGGCCAGTTCCTTGCGGATTGTGCCGGCGTCGGCATTGGCGGGGTTGGTTGCGCCCATGATGTCGCGGTTGCGCTTTACGGCGTCTTCGCCTTCGAGCACTTGCACCACCACCGGGCCGCTGGTCATGAAGCTGACCAGGTCGGCAAAGAACGGCCGCTCGCGGTGGACGCCGTAAAAGTCTTCGGCTTGAGCCTGGCTCAGGTGGATGCGCCTTGAGGCAATCACGCGCAGACCGGCTTCTTCCAGCATTCTGGTCACGGCGCCAGTCAGGTTGCGGCGCGTGGCGTCGGGCTTGATGATCGAAAAGGTGCGGGTAACCGCCATGATGGTTGTCCTTATAATTTCGGGAATAACGCGGGGCGCCCCTAGCCGGGAAAGGTCGGCGCGGCAAGATTACGGTTGGCATTATGCCAAGGCTGGTTTTCAAACCCTTCCCCGCTTATGCTGAGCGTGTTGAAGCGCGGTCCTTATTCTCCGCAAACTCAGGGCGGACGAGAGGTATTATGGCCCTTCCACCCATTTGGCACGGTCCTGCTTCCAGAACCGGCGCTCGACCGCCTCGCGTTCGCCGAGCAAGCGCCAACAGGCCCTTGCTCCGTCCACAGTCGCTTCATCGAACATCAGAAAGACCCGCACAAAGCCCTCCGACTCACGCCACAGCCCATCGGCCAGCGCCAGATAGCGGGCGCCGTTGGCTGGTTTCACGTTATCTGCGATAAGACCGGGGCCCGCGATCAGGATCGGCTGGCGGGCATCGTGCGCGCCGCCGACCTGGCCATGCGCCAGAAAGCTGTCGGGCTGACGGGTCCACAGCGCCTCGCCGATGCGCCCGCGCTGGCCGTCGTCCGCCGATACGATCAGCAGCCGTTCGCCCGCGTTCAAGCTGGCGCGCGCGATCAGCGGCAGCGCTGTTTCAGCGGAGTCGCGCGACAGTTGATAGAAATCGACCCGCACGGGCTGAATTCAGGTTTCCAGCGTATCGCGCACAAAGCGATCGAGCAGCCGCACGCCATAGCCGGTCGCGCCTTTCTCCCAGGTCGCCCCCGCCTTGTCCGCCCAGACCGTTCCGGCAATATCGAGGTGCGCCCAGGGCGTGCCCTTGTCGATGAAGCGCAGGATGAATTGTGCAGCGGTGATCGAGCCGCCGTAGCGGCCGCCGACGTTCTTCATATCGGCGATCTGGCTGTCTACCATCTTGTCGTAAGCTGGCCCCATCGGAAAGCGCCACAAGCGGTCGCCGGTGCTTTGCCCCGCGGCGGTCAGTTGCTCGGACAGCGTATCGTCATTGCTGAACAACCCGGCATATTCATCGGCCAACGCGGCGATAATCGCCCCGGTCAGCGTGGCCAGGTCGATGATCCGCGCAGGCGCATAGGTCTTTTGGGCCCAGGTCAGCGCATCGCACAGTACCAGCCGGCCCTCGGCATCGGTGTTGATCACCTCGACGGTCTGACCCGACATCGATGTGACCACGTCACCCGGCCGCTGGGCGTTGGCATCCGGCATGTTCTCGACCAGCCCGCAGATGCCGACGACATGCGCCTTGGCGCCGCGCCGCGCCAGCGCCAGCATGGCGCCCGCGACCGCGCCCGCGCCGCCCATATCCCACTTCATGTCTTCCATGCCGCTGGGTTGCTTAAGGCTGATACCACCCGAATCGAAGGTTACGCCCTTGCCGACGAATACCGTAGGCTTGTCCGTCGTTACGGGATCCGCGTCCCCATCGCCCTTCGACTGTAGGTGGCCCTTCCACTCCATCGCCAGCATGCGTGCCTCGCGCACCGAGCCTTGCGACACGCCCAGCAGCGCGCCCATGCCCAATGCGCGCATCGCCGGTTCGTCGAGCACGGTGATCTCAACTCCGGTGCCTTCAAAGCGCGCGCGGCAGCGGTCGACAAAGCTTTCCGGGTACAACACGTTGGCTGGCTCGGTGACCAGTTCGCGGGTGAATTCGATACCCTCGGCCAGCGCCGCTTCGACCGCCCACGCCGCCTCGGCACCTTCCGCCGCGCCGCGCACGACGATCTGGGCCAGCGATACTTTCTGCTCAGGCTTAAGCGTGGTGCGATAGCCATCCATCCGCCAGCCGCGCAGCCGCGCGCCCAGCAGCACTGCCGCTGTATCCGTGGCGGACAATTGGGCACTTTGCAGATCAATGGTCAGGCTAGTGGCGCCCGAGGTGAGATATTTCGCGGTCAACGCAGCGCCCGCTTTTTCCAGCGTGAGGGTTCGGTCTTTGGCCGACCCCTCGCCCGCACCGACTAACACGGCGCGCTCGATGCCCGCACCGCGCGTCACGAAAGCCTCCAGCAATTGGCCGCTCTTGCCGGTGAAACGCGCCGCTTTCACCGCCTCGGCCAGCACTGGCTCCAGATCGGCCGGCACCGCATCCTGATCGACAATACGGGCAACGATCGGGGCAGAGGCTGACGCTTCGGGAGAAGCTGTGGAATCGGCTGGGCCATTGGTAAATCGGATTTGCATGGAGTCTCCGGAAGCTGGTGCTTTACGTCGGGGTTACGGGCGCCTCGCATCACCCACAGCTGACGCGGATTGCAGTTAAGCACGGGCAGTGCAATAGGCAAGCCATGCTCCTCGTGTCGCGGCCCGTGCCGGTTCTTTCCTTGTGCCGTGTCGCCCCGTTGGTCGCTGCGCTCACCATCTGTCTGGCGCTGGTTCATGCCGACCCGGCTGCCGCCAGCGCTCGCGCGGCGCCCGGCACGACAGATGGCCTGTTTCCACACACGCTGGGCGACCCGATCGTGACCGGCGCCGACCTTGGCCCGGCGCTGCCGTCGATAGCACCCTCGACCGCGCCAACCGCCGATGCCGGGCCGGTGGCGTTCGAGGCCGACCAGGCCGAATATGACGACCAGACCGAGATCCTGACCGCCAAAGGCGCGGTCTTTCTGCGTCGGCAGGATCAAAGCGTGCGCGCCGACACCGTCACCTGGAATCGCAAAACCGGCAAGATCCTGGCCATCGGCAACGTCCGCATGGTCGACAAGGACGGCAACCAGCTGTTCACCAACCAGGTCGAGCTGACCGACCAGTTCGATGTCGGCGCGATGCAGAACATGCTGCTGGCGCTGCGCGAGGGCGGACGACTGGCGGCGGATAGCGGCCAGCGCGATGCAGAAGGGCGGGTTGTCCTGTCCCATGCCGCTTACACCGGTTGCGCGGTTGTCAATGCCAAGGGCTGCGACGTCAAGCCCAGCTGGCGCATCGACGCGCGCCGGGTGTTATACGACCCTAACCGCAAGCTGATGCGCTTTTATGGCGCCCGCCTGATCCTGTTCGGGATCAAATTGCCTGCGTTGCCGGCTACCGTGACCATTGCTTCGGACGGCCGGGCCGTGGGCGGACTGCTGATCCCGAACATTCGCACGTCGTCCGCCAACGGGATCGAATTCAGCGACACCTACTACCAGCGGTTTGGCAACAACAAGGACATCGCCGCCACCGCTTACATCTACACCAAGGTGGCGCCGATGGGCGAGGTACAGTTTCGCGGGCTCAACAGCTCCGGCGCTTATCAGATCGCCGCCTTTGGCACGAGCAGCGCGCGCATTCCGGTCAATGGCAGCCCGGCCAATGGCGAAGGCGGCAATGCACAAACCGAATTCCGCGGCTATTTCAATGCCAATGGCCAATTTCAGCTGTCCCCGCACTGGGACATTAACTTTTCGGGCCGCATCGCCACCGACCGGACCTTCCTCTATCGCTATCAAATTGCCAACGACGACGTTTTGCGCTCGACCGTCAAAGTCGAACACATCGATCCCGCCAGCTATTTCTCGATCGCCGGCTGGGCTTTCCAGACGTTGCGCACCAGCGAGCGGCAGGGGTTGGTGCCCATCGCCCTGCCCGAGATCGATTACCGCCACCGGATCGCCGATCCCCTGCTGGGCGGCGTGATGCAGCTGCAGGTCAACAGCCTGGCCATCACCCGCTCGGCCGGGCAGGACACACAGCGCGCCTTTGCCAGCGCCCGCTGGGATCTGCATCGGGTTACCCCGCTGGGCCAGGTCGTCACTTTCACCGCGCTGGTGCGCGGCGATGCCTATCATTCCAGCAACAATGACCTGACCACCGAGACAATTTACCAGGGGCTGCCTGGCTGGCAGACGCGCGGCTCGGCCACGGCCGCGGTAGATGTCACCTGGCCCTTCGTCGGCGCGGCGTTTGGCGGCACCCAGGTGGTGACACCGCATGTGCAATTGGTCGCCACCCCGCCAACTGCCAACCTGTCCATCCCCAACCAGGATTCGCGTGCCGTCGAACTGGAAGACGACAACCTCTTCGCGCTGAACCGCTTTCCCGGCTACGATCGGATCGAGGATGGTACGCGCATCACCTATGGCCTCGATTATCAGCTGGAACGGCCGGGCCTGCGCGCCACAGCCAATGTCGGCCAGTCCTACCGTCTTACCAATAATGCCAATTATCTGCCCGCCGGGACGGGTTTGGCAAACCGCTTGTCCGACTATGTCGGGCGGTTCGAACTGCGCTACCGGGATTTTCTGACGTTCACGGAACGCTTCCGCGTCGACCACACCAGCTTTGCGGTCCATCGTAACGAAGTCGATGCCACCGTGGGCAGCGAACGCACCTATTTCGAACTGGGCTATCTGCGGCTCAATCGCCAGACCGCCTTCAGTCTGGAAGATTTGCAGGACAGCAACGAATTGCGCGCGGCGGGCCGCGTCGCCATCGGCCCTTACTGGTCGGTGTTCGGCTCCGGCGTGTTCGACCTCAGCCAAAACAACCTGCCGCAAAACCAGTCATCCTCTGCGTTCCAGCCGTTGCGCACGCGCTTCGGCGTGTCCTATAAAAGCGATTGCCTGGAACTGGATTTCACCTATCGCCGCGATTACATCACCATCGGCGATGCGGTTCAGGGCAGCAGTTTCATGCTGCATCTCTCGCTCAAACATCTGGGCTTGCGGTAGAGTTTTTCCGACTGACGTCGAGCCGGCACCAGCCCGCTCCCCCGCCCGG
>JAYUBN010000188.1:0-10590 GCA_043740855.1 Sphingomonadales bacterium
CCTGATCAATGCCAAGGCGGTTGCCCAACCGGCCGACCGGATCGCGGGCATGGCGGGTTTTTCGATACCCGAGGGCAAGCAGTTTTTTATCGTGCCCGAGACCGGTTTTGGTGCCGATTATCCTTTTTCCGGCGAAAAGATGACCGTAACCATGGCGCTGTACCGCGCGCCCGACATCGACGCGGCGATCGTGCTGACCAACAACATCCAGGCCTATCAGGGCCAAGGTCACAGCTGCGGTATCTATTCGCGCAGCGACGACAATATCCTGAAGCTGGCGCTGGGCACGAAGACCAGCCGGGTCATGGTCAACCAGCCGCAATCGGCATCGAATTCGGGCAATCTGTGGAACGGCATGCGCCAGACCTTTTCGCTCGGCTGCGGCAGTTGGGGTGGAAATGGCACGAACAACAACATTACCTGGATGGATCTGGTCAACGTTACCTGGATATCGAAGCCATTGGCCGTACCCAAGGTGCTCCCCAGCGACGAGACGTTGTTTGGCAACGAGATCATGGAACTGGTCGGCTGACCGCGCCGCAGCATCGTTCGGTCCGCTGACCGCTTCATAGCGTCGTGCGGTCGGTTGACCGCACGACGCTATGAAGCGCAAAAGTGGGTACCGGTTCTGGCTGGCGACGATGCATCGGCAATATCATCGCCGCTGTCGGGAAACCGTGTTGCGACAGGCGGCTGAAGGCGGTGCCTTTGTCCGCATCTGATTCATCACAATAATACGCAGGAGCAGCCATGACCGACCAGTTCCAGCTTACCGAAGACCAGCTTGCCATTCAGGACATGGCACGCAAATTCACGGCCGACCGGATCACGCCCTTCGCCGCGCAGTGGGATGAAGACCATCATTATCCGGTCGATGTCTGGAAGGCGGCGGGCGAACTGGGCTTTGGCGCGATCTATGTATCGCCCGAGAGTGGCGGCACCGGGCTGGGTCGGCTCGACGCGGCACTGATCATGGAAGCGATGGCGTACGGCTGCCCCACCACCAGCGCCTATATTTCGATCCACAACATGGCCGCCTGGATGATCGACAGCTTTGGCGGCGAAGAGATCAAGGCGCGTTTTCTGCCACAATTGATCGGCATGGACAAGATCGCCAGCTATTGCCTGACCGAGCCCGGCTCAGGGTCCGATGCGGCAGCATTGCGGACCACGGCAAAACTGACCGGCAACAACTACGTGATCAACGGGACCAAGCAATTCATCACGGGTGCCGGTTACAACGATATTTACGTGGTCATGGTGCGCACGGGCGAGGATGGACCCAAGGGCATTTCCTGCCTGGTCGTCGAGAAGGATACGCCGGGGCTGTCCTTTGGTGCGCCCGAACGCAAGCTGGGCTGGAACGCCTCGCCGACCGCGCAAGTGATCTTCGACAACGTCCATGTGCCGGTCGAGAATCGCGTCGGAGCCGAGGGCGACGGCTTCAGGTTTGCCATGGCCGGGCTCGATGGCGGACGGGTCAATATCGGCGCCTGCTCGCTGGGCGGTGCGCAACGGTGCCTTGACGAAGCCATCGGCTATGTGAAGGATCGCAGCCAGTTCGGCAAGCCGATCGCCAGCTTTCAGAACACCCAGTTCCAGCTGGCCGACATGGCCACCGACCTGGAGGCGGCGCGGGCGCTGCTGTATCTGGCGGCGGTCAAGGTGAGCAGTGGTGCGCATGACAAGTCGCGCTTTGCGGCGATGGCCAAGAAGCTGGCCTCGGACAGCGGTTCGGAAATCGTCGACAAGGCGCTCCAGATGTTTGGCGGTTATGGCTATCTGCGCGATTACCCGATCGAACGCTTTTGGCGCGACTTGCGCGTGCACCGAATCCTTGAAGGTACCAGCGAAGTCATGCGGATGATTATCGGGCGGGATCTGCTGAAGTGACTGGGATGACGGCCGCGATCAGCCAATTGCCCGCCAGCGAATTACCTGCCGGCGAATTGATTGTCCGCCGTGATGGCGTGGCCGGCATTCTTTCGCTGAACCGGCCAAAGGCAATTCATGCGCTGACCGTCAAGATGGTGCAGGCCATGACGGCCGCGCTGCTCGCCTGGCGCGACGACCCGACGGTTCAGGTGGTGATGATCGATCATGCCGAGGGGCGGGGTTTTTGTTCGGGCGGCGATATAAACCTGATCCGCGAATCCGCGATCAACGGCGGCGGGACAAGCGGGCGGCGGTTCTTTTATGAGGAATACCAGCTCAACAATCAGCTGTTCACGTATGGCAAGCCGGTGGTGTCGTTCATGGACGGTATCACAATGGGCGGCGGGGTCGGAATCGCGCTTCCGGCGCGTTTCCGCGTCGCGACCGAGAACACGCGGCTGGCCATGCCCGAAACCAGTATCGGCCTGTTTCCCGATGTCGGCGGCGGCTGGCACCTGTCGCGTTTGCCGGGACAAATCGGCAAGTTTCTGGGGCTGACCGGGGCTCGCATCAACGGTTCGGAATGCCTGTGGGCGGGGCTGGCCACGCATTATCTGCCGCAGGAACATTTGGCGGACGCCAAGGCGCGGATCGCGCAGGGCGATGATATTGCCGGCGCATTGGCGGCGCTGTCGTTTACGCCGCCTGCACCTGGTCTGGCCACCCACGCCAAAGCGATTGCCCGGCATTTCGCCGCAAACCGGCTTGAAGACATACTGGTGTCGCTGGCAAACGATGATGGCGAATGGGCGGCCAAGGAATTGGCGACGCTGCGAACCAAAAGCCCGCAAACGTTAAAGGTTGCGTTGCACCAGCTGGAACTGGGCTCACATCTGCCGAATTTTGCCGCAAACATGGCGATGGAATACCGGATGGCCTCGCGGCTGATGATGCGCCCCGATTTTGCCGAGGGGGTGCGCGCGGTCATCATCGACAAGGACAACACCCCCAAATGGAATCCGGCCACGCCGGAGGATGTCACCGATGAGCTTATCGAGGCGATTTTTGCGCCGCTCCCGCCTGCAGAGGAATGGAAACCACTATGAGCTACGAAACGCTTACCGTTGAACAGCAGGGCGCCGTCACGCTGATCACGCTCAATCGGCCGCAGGTGCTCAATGCGCTCAGTTCCGTGGTGCTGGGGGAACTTGTCGACGCCTTTGCCGCCTTCGAAGCCGACACCTCGCAGGGCTGTGCCGTGCTCACTGGCGCGGGCGAGAAGGCGTTCGCCGCCGGCGCCGACATCAAGGAGATGGTGAACAAGGCTGGGGTCGACTTCTTCCTCGACGATTTCTTTTCAGGTTGGCAGGCGCAGCTGGTGCGCGCCACCAGAAAGCCCTGGATTGCAGCGGTGAACGGCTTCGCTCTGGGCGGTGGCTGCGAGTTGGCGATGATGGCCGATTTCATTATCGCATCAGAAAACGCCAAATTTGGCCAGCCAGAGATCAAGCTCGGCGTTGCTCCCGGCATGGGCGGCTCGCAACGGCTGACCCGCGCGGTTGGCAAGGCCAAGGCGATGGATATGTGCCTGACCGGGCGCAACATGGACGCCGCCGAAGCAGAGCGTGCAGGACTGGTGAGCCGGGTGGTGCCGCTGGACAAACTTCTTGCAGAGGCAATGGCTGCTGCCACTGCGATCGCCGGCATGGGCCGCGCCGCCGCGCTGATCAACAAGGAGATGGTCAACCTCGCCTTCGAGAGCACGCTGGAGCAAGGCATCCTGAGCGAACGTCGGCTGTTTCAGATCCTGGTTTCCACCGAGGACAAGGCCGAAGGCATGACCGCCTTCGTCGAAAAGCGCGCACCGGTCTGGAAGGGACGTTGACTATGAAAATCGCCTTTATCGGTCTTGGCAACATGGGCGGCGGCATGGCGGCCAACTTGGTCAAGGCTGGCCATGCGGTGCGCTCGTTCGATCTTGCGCCCGACGCTCTGGAACGCGCGCGTGAGCATGGCTGCGAAACCTTCGCGACGGTGCGGGAAGCGGTCGTGGGCGTCGATGCCGTAGTGTCGATGCTGCCGAATGGACGGATTGTCGACAGCGTCTATCGCGACGACGTTATCGGCCATGCCCCGGCTGGAGCGCTGTTGCTCGACTGCTCGACGATCGATGTCGCGACCGCGCGCAGCGTGGCCGAGGCAGCGATCGGAGCTGGTTACGGGATGGTAGATGCCCCTGTTTCCGGCGGCATCGCTGCGGCAAATGCTGGTAGCTTGACTTTCATGGTCGGCGGTGACGATTCCGCTTTCGCGAAAGCGCAGCCGATCCTGGCGGCGATGGGCAAAGCGGTGATCCATGCAGGCGGCAGCGGCGCCGGGCAGGCGGCCAAAGCCTGCAACAACATGCTGCTGGGCATCCACATGATCGGCACCTGCGAAGCCTTTGCCATGGCGCAGCGGCTCGGTCTGGACCCGCAAGTTTTTTATGACATTTCCTCGGTGTCGTCAGGCCAGTGCTGGTCGATGACCTCGTATTGCCCGGTTCCCGGTGTTGGCCCGCAAAGCCCGGCGGACAACGGCTATCAGGGCGGTTTTGCCACGGCGCTGATGCTGAAAGACCTGAAACTGGCGATGGATGCGGCCAAAACCGCGGGCAGCGAAGTGCCGATGGGTCAACGCGCCGCAGAACTGTACGAAGCCTTTGCCGCAGCGGGCAACGGCGGGCTGGATTTCTCGGCGATCATCCGGACGCTGTAAGGGGTCAGCGGGGTATGTTGCTTGCGCCTCCCTCTGGGCGGTGGGCAGCGTACACCCGCTAATTCCCGGCTAAAATCCCAGGTGCCAGCAGCAGCAACAACTTGACGTCGATGGCATCGCCCAACGCCCGGCGTTCCGCCAGGAAGGTTTCTATCCCGGCGAGAGCGACGCGGTGGACGGTGATGTTTTCGCCGTCAATGCCGCCGCCCTGGCCGACCTGCTTCAGGTCACGCGCGCGTAATAACGTGAAGCTTTCGGTGACCATGCCGGGCGATGACCAGAATTCCCCCAGCGATTCGAGTCGACCGGCGCGATAGCCGGTTTCCTCTTCCAGTTCACGGGCGCCAGCGACCAGCACATCTTCATCGGCGCTGTCGTCGTGATCGCCGATCAGTCCGGCGGGCAGCTCGATACAGACCCGGCCCAGCGGCGTGCGAAATTGCTCAACGAGCAGGACATGTTCAGCCTCGTCAATCGCCAGGATGACCGCCGCACGGATGTTGCGCGACCGGCTGACATATTCCCAGCGGCCGCATTTTTTGGCAGTGATGAATTGCCCCTCCCAGACGATTTCTTCACTGTCGGGCATTTCAAACCTCGATCACGCGGTCTGGAAGTTCGTTGGTGTCATGCGCGGCGCGCGGGAAATGCTGAGTGAGAACGGCGCCAACTTTTCCGATCGCCTCGACCATGCCATCGGCCACGCGTTTGTCGCCAATATGGCCGATCAAAGCCACCATCGCCGCGCCCCATTCCTCGACGGGAATTTTGGCAGTAATTTCGGGATCGGTAACGATTTCCGCGCGGTGCTCGGCATGGGAGAGATAGATCAGCACCCCGGTGCCGCCGCTGGTGCGCTTTTCGGCGCCGATCCGATAATATTCGAGCGCGCGAGCGCGCACCCGCGCATGTTTGATCGGGCCTGGTACCAAGGCAAAACGCAGGCGGCGCCAGCGCAGGATCAGCCAGGTCGCGGCAAATTTCACCGTGACGACGATGGCGGCCAGCGCGAACAACTCGCCGGGCAGCCAAGAAATGTCCCACGAGCCCATGATGTTGTCGATACGCGCAAGGAAAAATAGCGGCGCGGCGCTCAACAGTGCCAGCGCCAGCAAGGCGACCAGCGCTGACCAGACCAGCGCAATGTCTTCGTAGCCATCGGATTGGTCTGCCAGAATCGTGACGATTTCGCCGGCGCTATGCGCCTCCGCCGCCGTCACCGCCGCTGCAATCCGATCGCGATCGGATGCACTTAACGCAAAATGGTTTGGGCCAAAGCGATTGTTTCCGGGCGTATCGATCATGTTGTGCTCCTACCAGCCGCCCGAAGCGCCGCCGCCGCCGAAGCCGCCACCTCCACCCGAAAATCCACCGCCTCCGCCACCAGATCCGCCGTCGCCATCGCTGAAACCTCCGCCGGACCGTCCGCCCATGCCTTCCAGCGCACTCCACAGCAGCACTGGCCCCAAACCGCCAAAACCGCCGCCATAGGCCTGCCCGCCGCGCATCCGTCGGAACAGCGGAACAATCAACAACAAGAAAATAAATCCAAGCCACAGCAGGGCCGGGCCAATCTGGCCGGATTGGGCAGGAGCAGGTTTTGCAGCAGCCGCAATCTGCTGCGCCTGATCGGTGGGCAGGGACAATTGCTGGATCAGCGCGGCGGTGCCGGCTGCGATCCCGCCGGGCATGTCGCCAGCCTTGAATTTGGGCAGGATGACATTCTGGATGATAAGCTCGGACAGGCCATCGGTCACCGTGCCCTCCAGCCCGTAGCCCACCTCGATCCTGACTTTCCGCTCTTTCGGGGCAACGATCAGCACGATGCCGTCGTTGCGCTTCTTCTCACCTAAACCCCAGGCCCGGCCCAGCCGATAGCCATAATCGGAAATGTCATAGCCCTGCAGGTCGGGAATGGTCGCCACGACCAGCTGCCGCTGCGACTGCTTTTCCAGCGCGGCAAGCTGCTGGTCAAGCTGGGCGGAGACATCCGCCGGCAGAACATGCGCGGCATCGACGACCCGACCGGTCAAGGGCGGAAAAGTCTGCGCAAGGACGACGCCTCCGGCTAACGCCAGCCACAGGAATGCCAATACCGTACCGGCACGGGTGATGCGAATACGGACGAGGCTGTGGATCACCGGGTTCAGATCTTGCCTTCGAGGCTGGGCGCCGCCTCGGCCCCCGGCGTTACCGCTTGATACGGCACCATGGGCTGCGCGCTGTAAATGATGCGCGCGGCCACCACCGCCGGAAAGGTGCGGATCGTCGTGTTATATTCCTGCACCGCCTGATTATAGTCGCGAACGGAAATCCGCACGCGGTTCTCCTGACCTTCAAGCTGGCTTTGCAGCATCTGATAATTGCCGATGCTCTTGACCTCGGGATAGGCCTCGGAATTGGCAAGCAGGCGACCAAACCCGCCGATCGATTGCGACAACTGGTTCTGCGCATCCTGAAACGCCTTCATCTTGGCCGGGTCGGTCAGGTCGTTGGCGTTGAGCTGGATGCTGGTGGCCTTGGCACGGGCTTCGGTCACGCCGACCAAAATGCCCTTTTCCTGCGTCGCGGCGCCTTTGGCCACAGCGGCCAGATTGGGGATGAGGTTGGCACGCTCCTGAAATGCGGCCTGTACGTCGGCCCATCGACCCTTGGCATTTTCCTGCGCGGTCGGGATCGAGTTGACACCGCAGCCCGCCAGGCTGGCCGCTGCGGCAGCCACCAAAACAAAGCGGCAGGCGCGGCTGGATTGACGCCGGTCGGCAGCAAACAACATCATCGGCAAATTTCCCTTTTTGCAACGCCGATCAGGCACCGCAGTTGCCATGCAAGATAGCGGCGGGTGGCTCCGGCGCAAGCCATCGCCGGGCAAAATACCCCAAATCGACTTAACTCCCGCCGATCAACAAATAATTGCGCCTCATCTACGGTCGTGCCAAGTTTGATGCGGACGAATTATTGAGGAAAAAGTCTGCGATGGCCATGATCAGTGATTTCAGAACCTTCATCGCGCGCGGCAATGTTCTGGACCTCGCCGTCGGTGTGATCATCGGCGCAGCTTTTGGCAAAATCGTCTCGTCGCTGACCGACGACATCATCATGCCGGTGATCGGACTGGCGACCGGCGGCGCGGATTTCACCAGCAAATTCATCGTGCTCGGCGCGGTTCCAGCAAATTACACAGGTTCTTTGAGCGATTATGTGGCGCTGAAAAAGGCAGGCGTGGCGTTATTGGGCTATGGATCGTTCCTGAATGCAGTGATCAATTTCGTGATCCTGGCCTTTGTTATATTTCTGATCGTGCGCCAGGCAGCCAAAATTGCGCCACCTCCCGCTGTTTCTCCGGCTGGGCCCAGCGAAGTAGAACTGCTGACCGAAATTCGCGACTCGTTGAAGGCGCGCTGATCGCGGAAAAAAAGGGCTGGATATTGCCGAGGCGCACCATTTGCACGGTGCGCCCTTTTCATTTAGCCAAAAGCGTCTATGTGATAATTGTCGGTTTCGACTGACTATGGTGATAAATTGCGGCGTACAATAGGCGCAGCGGACCCGGGGGCAGTACCCGGCGACTCCACCATTATCACCCGACCCGGATTTCCGGGCGCCGGGGCCCTGTTGTCGCAGGGATAATGATGGGGTCGAACTAGGATCGACGTGTGTTGAAAAGCGCTGTTTTTGCCCAGGCTGAGTAACCTGCTCAAGGCTCACAACTCACAAGTGCCAATGACAATGAAGCACTCGCTCTCGCCGCATAATTCTAGGGGCTAACGCCCTGAAGTTATAGAGCTTAAGCGCGGTCGGGCCCACCGGGCAACAGAAGGGATTCCAGCGGCCCGGGGTGGGCCGGGCAACAGAACCACCCCACCTTTATTGACGACGTTCGGCCCGGAGCCGCCCCCCTTCATCAGGCGCGTGGGCCGGGCAACAGAACCACCCCACCTGGAATATCCCGATTTGAGATGGCGTTGCCAATCACGGCGGCGTGCGCCATAGGCCCGGCGGTCTCCTTCCGGGGAGTTTTCTGGTTTTTTTGGCAGCCGTACCCGCAGCTAGCGGGGTTGGCGTTGTGCGATTGGCGGGGTCTAGATGTTGGAAATTGCAGGTCTGAAAGTCGATGCGGCGTTGGCCGGCTTCATTGAAACCGAGGTGCTGGCTCCGCTGGCGCGCGACATCAATGACTTCTGGCAGGGTCTGGCCGCGCTGACTGCGCAGTTCGCGCCGCGCAATCGCGCGCTGCTGGCAAAGCGCGACACGCTGCAAGCGCAGATCGACGCCTGGCATGGTGCGCGTGCGGGCAGGCCGTGGGATGCCGCGGCCTATCGCGCCTTCCTCACCGACATCGGCTATCTCGTTCCCGATCCGGGCGAGTTCGCCATCACCACCAGCAATGTCGATGCCGAGATCGCGACGATGGCCGGGCCGCAACTGGTCGTGCCGGTGCTGAACGCCCGCTTCGTGCTCAATGCGGCCAACGCGCGCTGGGGCAGTCTTTACGATGCCTGGTATGGCACCGATGCGCTGGATGCGCCGCCGGCCCAACCCGGCGGTTATGATGTCGCGCGCGGCGCGGCGGTGATCCGTGCGGGTCGCGATTTTCTGGACCGGACGGTCCCGATGGCGGATGGCGACTGGGCCGACTGGGACGGCGAGGGCACACCCGCGCTGAAATTTCCCGACCAGATTGTCGGTCGCCGCCCCGGTGGGCTGCTGCTGGCACATCACAATCTGCATATCGAACTGGTGCTGGATCGCGCCCATCCTATCGGTGCCAGGGACACCGCCGGGATCGCCGACATCATTCTTGAATCGGCGCTGACCACGATCGTCGACCTTGAAGATTCGGTGGCCACCGTCGATGCCGCCGACAAGCTTGCCGCTTATCGCAACTGGCTGGGGCTGATCCGGGGCGATCTGACCGAGAGCTTTGCCAAGGGCGGCCAGACCGTTACCCGCGCGCTGAACGGCGATCGCGAATGGACCGGACAGGATGGCGCAAAGCGGCTGGTGCCGGGGCGCAGCCTGCTGTTCGTGCGCAATGTCGGGCATCTGATGACAAATCCGGCGATCCTGCTGGCCGATGGCGCCGAAATCCCCGAGGGCATCATGGATGCGGTCATCACGAGCGCGATCGGGGCGCATGACGTCGCCGGGCTCGGCAAGCTGCGCAACAGCCGCTTGCCTGACGGGCAGCGCAGCATCTACATCGTCAAGCCCAAGATGCACGGGCCCGAGGAGTGCGCCTTTACCAACGACCTGTTCGATGCGGTCGAAGACCTTCTCGGACTGCCGCGCCACACCGTCAAGGTGGGCGTGATGGACGAGGAACGTCGTACATCCGCGAATCTTGCCGCCTGTATCCACGCGGTGAAATCGCGCATCGTGTTCATCAACACCGGCTTCCTCGATCGCACCGGCGACGAGATGCACACCTCGATGCGGGCCGGTCCGATGATCCGCAAGGGCGCGATGAAGGCCAGCGGCTGGATTGCCGCTTATGAAAAACGCAACGTGCTGATCGGGCTGCGCGCCGGGCTGTCGGGCCGGGCACAGATCGGCAAGGGGATGTGGGCCGCGCCTGACAGGATGCATGCCATGATGGCTGAAAAGATCGGCCATCCGCGCAGCGGTGCCAATACCGCGTGGGTGCCGTCACCCACGGCGGCTACGCTGCACGCCATGCATTACCATCAGGTCGAAGTGTTCGAGGTGCAGCGCGCCTTGGCGGCAGAGCCAATCCCGGGCCTGGATGCGCTGCTGGCTGTGCCGCTGGCCGATGGCGTGAATTTTGCGCCCGACGAAGTGCGCGAGGAACTTGATAACAATGCGCAAGGGCTGCTGGGTTATGTCGTGCGCTGGATCGACCAGGGCGTCGGCTGCTCGAAGGTGCCCGACTTCCACGATATCGGCCTGATGGAAGACCGCGCGACGTTGCGCATCTCCAGCCAGCACATGGCCAAC
>JAYUBN010000189.1:0-10588 GCA_043740855.1 Sphingomonadales bacterium
TGAAGCGCCGCTCATCGACGGTACGGATCACGACATAACTCAGACGAATGTCTTCGACCCGGCCGCTTTCGCCTTCGATGACGACGAAATCGCCAATCCGCACCGGCTCGGTCAAGGCGATCTGCATCCCCGCGATCAGCGATTTGAGCGCCGGTTGCGCGGCGGCACCCACCGCCAGTCCGATGATCCCTGCCGAAGCGATCAGCGTCGCGCCAACCTGCCGCACGCCGGGAATTTCCAGCATCATCAGCGCCAGGGTAATGATCACAACAATGAAGCCCAGCGTGCGCGATAAGAGCGCAATACGGGTGCGGCGGCTGCGTGCCACGATCTCGTCATCGACGTGCTCGGTGCGCAGCGCCATGACTTTGGCGAAAGTCTTGACCAGTGCGAACACCACCCAGCCGAGCAAAGCGGGGGTGACAAAGCGCGAAAATTGGTCCCATACGCGCGCCAGCAACGCGTCTGAATCTTCCACGATCGATAGCGAAACAGCGACCAGCGCCCAGCGCAACGGTTGATAGAGCCGCCGGACCACGACCGAATCGGTTTCAGTAGGCGATGTCTTGGCGAAGCGCCGCAGCAGCCAGAACAGCAGGCTGTGCACCGCCAGTGCCGCACCCACCGCGACGCCAGCCACCATCGCGGTATGGGTCAGGCGATCGGACCAGTGGATCAGCTCAGTTTCGGTCGGGAGCGCCGGTTTGGCGACTTCCGTTGCAGCGTCGGGGATGCTCCAGAAGAATTCTTTTGCCGCAGGTTCGCTCAATGTGCGCTTCCCCAGCTATGGCCGGTGCCGATTTCGACTCCGAGCGGTACAGTCAGTTCCACTGCCGGCCGTGCCGCATCGGCCATGACCGCGCGGATGATCGCGCTGGCCGCCGCGACGTCGCCTTCGGGCAATTCAAACACCAGTTCGTCATGCACCTGCAACAGCATCCGCACCTGACCAAGGCCAGCGGAAGCGAGCGCCGGGCCCATCCGCACCATCGCGCGCTTTATGATATCGGCGCAGGTGCCCTGGATCGGGGCGTTGATCGCGGCGCGCTCACTGCCCTGCCGCTCGGCCTGAGCCTTGGCGTTGATGCGCGGGAACCAGCATTTTCGCCCAAACAGCGTCTCTGAATAGCCCCGCTCGCGCACCCCCTCCAACGTTTCATGGATATAGCGCTGGATACCCGGAAAGCGCTCGAAATAACGCGAGATCATCGCCTGCGCCTCATCCGGCGTGACCGCCAGGCGCTGCGCCAAGCCCCAACGCGAGATGCCATAAAGGATGGCGAAGTTGATCGTTTTGGCCCGCCCGCGCGTGTCGCGGTCGACGCTGCCGAACAATTCCTGTGCGGTGCGCGCGTGAATGTCGGCACCCTGCGCAAAGGCTTCCTTCAGCGCGGGCACGTCTGCCATATGCGCGGCGAGCCGCAATTCGATCTGGCTGTAATCGGCAGCCAGCAGCAGATGGCCCGGCTCGGCGACGAAACATTCACGGATCTGCCGGCCGATTTCGGTGCGGATCGGGATGTTCTGGAGGTTGGGCTCGGTCGAGGATAGCCGCCCGGTCTGTGCCCCGACCAGCGAATAGCTGGTGTGGACGCGGCTGGTCGCGGGGTTGATCGCAGCCTGCAATGCCTCGGTATAGGTTGAGCGCAGCTTGGCGAGCTGGCGCCAGTCAAGCACCCGCGCGGCCATGACCACGCCTTCGGCTGCGAGTTTTTCCAGCACACTCTGATCGGTGGAAAACTGCCCGCTTTTGCCCTTTTTTCCGCCCTTTTGGCCCATTTGCACGAACAGGATATCACCGAGCTGCTTGGGGCTGCCGATGGTGAAGGGCATGCCCGCCAGTCCGTGAATTTCGGTTTCCAGCTTGGCCAGCGCGTGCGCGAAATCGGTCGAGAGCCCGGCCAGCCGCGCGCGATCGACATGGATGCCGTGGCGTTCCATCTGGGCTACGACCGGGATCAACGGGCGGTCGACGCGCTCGTAAATGCGCGTTGCGCTTTCGTCGGACAGTCGCGGTTTGAGCAACCGATGCAGCCGCCAGGTGACGTCGGCATCCTCAGCGGCATAGGACGTCGCGCGGTCCAGCGGCACTTGCCCAAAACCGATGGCATTCCTGCCGCTGCCGCAGACATCCTTGAAGGCGATGCAGCTGTGGCCGAGGTGGCGCAAGGCCAGCTCGTTCATGCCGTGGCCGCCACCGATGCCTTCCTCCATGCGCCCCGCGTCGAGGTCAAAGCTCATCACCATGCTATCGTCGATCGGCGCGACATGGATGCCGTTGCGGGCCAGCATGTTGAGGTCGTATTTGACGTTGTGGCCGACTTTCAGCACTGCGTCGCATTCCAGCAGCGGCTTCAACCGGGCCAGGGCCTGATCCCGCGGAATTTGCTGCGGTCGCTGGGCGAACATGTCGCCGCCAGCGTGGCCTAGCGGAATGTAGCAGGCCTGATTTGGCCCCACCGCCAGGCTGATGCCGACCAGATCGGCCTGCTGGGCATCTAATCCGCTGGTTTCGGTATCGAAAGCGATCAACCGGGTGGCAAAGCCGCGCGCGATCCAGACATCGAGTGCGTCCAGCGTTTGCACGCATTCATACAGGCTCAGGTCGATCGGCGGCAGCTCGGGCAGCATCTGTCGCGCAGCGCCCGTCAGTGGCGCGGCCACGACCGCGACGTCCGACCCGGCAACAGCCACCGCTGCGGCAGGATGGAGCGCATTGGCCCGATCCGGGCTGCCGTTGCCGGCATCGAGCCGGCGCAGCAAGCTGGTAAAGCCATGGTCAGTGAGGAAGGCAGCCAGCGGCGCGGGCGGGATCGCGGTGATCGCAAAGCTCTCCAGCGGCAGCGGTAGCGGGCAATCTTCCTTGAGCTGGACGAGTTGGCGCGACAGGCGGGCCATGTCGGCCTGTTCGATCAGACTGTCGCGCAGCTTGCCCGGCTTCATCCCCGCCGCCGCCGCCAGCACCGCTTCCAGAGTGCCGTGATCCTGGATCAGCTTGCCGGCGGTCTTGGGGCCGATGCCGCGAATGCCCGGGATATTATCCACCGAATCGCCCATCAGCGCCAGCACATCGCCGACCTTTTCAGGGGGTACGCCGAATTTCTCGATGACCTCGGCGGTGTCGATTCGACGGCCTTTCATGGTGTCGAGCATATCGACATGGCCACCGCCCAACGAAGTGCCGACCAATTGCATCAGATCCTTGTCGGACGAAACGATCGTGACGTCCCAGCCTTGCGCCGACGCGGCGCGCGCATAGGAGGCGATGACGTCATCGGCTTCGAGGTCGGGTTCTTCGATGCAGGGCAGGCTGAAGGCGCGGGTGGCATCGCGAATCAGGGGAAACTGCGGCACCAGATCGTCGGGCGGAGGCGGTCGATGCGCCTTGTACTGGTCATAAAGGATATTGCGAAAAGACTTGCCTGCCTTGTCGAGAATGACGGCAAGATGTGTCGGACCGTCAGCTTTATGAAGGTCTTCTGCCAGTTTCCATAACATGGTGGTATAACCATAGACCGCCCCGACCGGCACCCCGCGCGGATTAGTGAGCGGCGGAAGCCGATGATAGGCGCGGAAAATGTAGGCCGAACCATCGACCAGATAGAGATGCTGCCGTGTTGCCATGGGTGCACCTTAGAGTTACTTGGAGCGCGGGGAAAGCACCCTGAGCGTTGTGAAATGGCTCTTGTTAATCGTGGGGACCGGTCTGTGGCCGGTGCCCAGACTGGTCACAATGGCGTTTTTTCATCGAAAATGCACGGTTTTCACCCGTAAATCACGAGAAATGCCCGTCCTGCGCGGGACATGCGCGACTAGTGCTTGCATCGCGGCGCCAAGGTGATTAATTGACGCGTGAAGTCTACTCTAGCGGTAGCCTTTCCGCGCGACCTTGTGTCGTGCGTGGTCCACTCGCTGTTCAAGGAATACCATACATGCGCAAGATCGTTCTCGCCGCTGCCATTGCTGGCGCTGCACTGACCCTCTCGGCTTGCAACCATGCTGCCGATTCGTCGTCTTCGGTTGATTCGGCCGTTTCGGCTGCCGACAGCTCGGCTTCGGTTGCTGACTCGGCTGCTTCGGGCGCCGCTTCGGCTGCTTCGGGCGCCGCTACGGCTGCTGACTCTGCTGCTACTGCTGCCGCTGGTGCCGCTTCGGCTGCCGCTTCGGCTGCCTCAATGTAATCTTCGCCTTATGGCGAGATTATCGAATTGGGCGCGCGGGGCTTACCTCGCGCGCCTTTTTCGTCTGGCGCCCCGCCGTTTTCGCCTGGCAACGGATGGGGTGTAATAAATTGGGTGCGCTGGATAATACTGGCGCGCCGGGTGATGCTTTTCGCCCGCGCCCAACGGGCTTTGTGGCCGCGGCACTGGCCGCAGCGATGCTGCTGGGCGGCAGCGGGTCGTTGGTGCCTTTACCCGAAATTGCGTTGGAATGCCTGCTGGCTGGGTTGACTGCGGCCTGGGTCTGGATGCGTCCGGACGGTTTGCGAAATGTTCCGCGCGGCGCCTGGATCATTGCCGCGCTGTTGCTGGCTCTGCCGATTTGTCAGTTACTGCCCATGCCACCGGCGCTGTGGCAAAGTTTGCCCGGCCGGTCGGTGGAGAAGGCGGCGCTGGATCTGGTTGGCCAGGGTTCGAGCTGGCGACCCTTGACGCTCACCGCCAATCGCACGTCCGCCTCGTTGTTGGCGATGACGGCGGCGGCGGCGGTGTTGATCATGGTTGCCGCGCAAGACTGTCGGGGTCGCACGATCCTGCTGGCAACGGTGGCGGGAATGGCTTTGCTTTCCGTGGTGGTCGGCGCAGCGCAGTTGTCAGGTGGCGCGGGCAATCCCTTTCGTTTCTACAATCCCGCGGAAGCGTTTCTCGACGGCTTCCAGACCAATCACAATGCCGAGGCCGATGTGCTGCTAATGGGCATGGTGGCGTTGGCGGCGGCGGCTTCCGACTTTGCCGCCCGCCCGCGCCCGCGGGCAACTGAACCACGCCAGCCGCTGGGCCAGCTGCTGGGCATGATCGGCGGCGCGACGCTGCTGCTGACGCTGGGCGTGGTATTAACCGCCTCGCGCACCGGGATCGCCCTGCTGCCCATCGCAATTGGTGCGCAAGCGTTGATTCTACGGCGCTGGTGGCGGCTGGATATGCGGCGCATGGCAATTGCGACGGGCGTTGCCGGGTTGGTGCTGGGTAGTGCCGCTCTGGCATCGGGACCGCATGGCGCTTTGGCCCGAGTTTGGGACCGTTTCCATACTGCAACCGAATTTCGGCCGCAAATCTGGCACGATGCGATGTACGTGTTGCGCCAGTATTGGCCATGGGGGGCTGGTATGGGCAGCTTCATCCCGGTCTTCGCCGCCGCCGAGCGGCTGGGGGTGGTCACGAGCAAATTCGTCAACCGCGCGCACGACGATTACCTCGAGTTCCTGATCGAAGCGGGAGTGCCAGGGGTCGCGGCGCTGGGGCTCATCTGCCGCCAGATCGCCAGGGATGCCTGCCGTGGCTGGCGCACCGGCGTCGCCGGCTCAGAGGCGCAATTAATCTGCGGCGCGGCGAATCTCATCATCCTCGCGGTCCATTCTCTCGGCGATTATCCGTTGCGTACGGTTTCGATAGCCTGCATGGCAGCTGTCAGTGCGGGGCTCCTCCTTCCGATAGCGGGGCGGGGCGCGTCGGGGATCGGAAAAATCGGTAATGAGATATAACAGCGGAGTGCTCGCGGTGGCATTGCTGGGCGTGGCTTGCGCCGCCTGCAGCGTAAAGCCGCCAGCGGATATGCCGGCCGGCCCCGCAGCCTATGCCGCCATTCCGATCAAGGTAACGGACATGACCATCGGCACCATCGCCCCCGGCGACCGGCTGGCGATCAAGGTGCTCGGGGAGCCTGATCTTACCTCCGATCAATATCTTGTCGATGCCGCCGGAACTATTGAAATGCCGCTGATCGGCGATCTCAAGGCGGCGGGCCGCACCGTCGAGGCGACGCGCGACGAGATCGCGCGCCGGCTGGGCCAGCGCTTCATTCGCGACCCGCAGGTCGCGGTCAGTCTGGCCCAGCACCACAAGGAAGTATTCACTGTCGAAGGGCAAGTGCGCGAACCCGGCCGCTACGAGGTGGCCAGCGATATGACGCTGTTGGGCGCCATTGCCACCGCCAAGGGCACCGGGATCAATGCCAAGATCAACGAGACCATCGTGATGCGCGACACCAACGGGCAGCACCTAGCGGCGCGGTTCGACATGGATGCGATCCGGATGGGGCGCGTGCCCGATCCCCAGATTATCTCGGGCGACAAGGTCGTGGTCGGCTATTCGGCGGTGAAGGGCGCATTGCATGATTTCCTGCAGGCAGCCCCGTTGTTCAACCTCTTTTATGTTTTGAAGAATTAATATGGTGGGAGCCAAGTTCACCTTATAGACCGCCGCCACGCCGAACTCGTTTGATGGGTAAGCGGTCACTGCGTTCCAGCATCCATCGCGCCTCCGCCAGTTCCGCGGTACCAGAGCATCGCGCCAAAAAGCGGGTACCAATTTTTGGCTATAAGTTACGTGAAAACAACACACTAGAGCCGGCGCCGCCGCTCGGACCCCGACTGACCGTCGGGCTTATTCCGGAAAGACCACAGACGTGCCCAATATTGTGCCTCACGACGAGACGGTCCGTCACCCGGCGACGCTGACCGATGCCGGCAACGACGGGTTCTTCGCGACGGATCGTTCGGCGCTCGATTTCCGCTACGTTCTGGCTGCGGTGCGCAGCAATCTGACGCTGATCGGCGCGATCATCGGCGTGACATTGGCCGCCGCAGTGGCGCTCACCCTTTTGGAAACCCCGCGCTATACCGCGACGTCGACCATCCAGATAAACGACAGCAGCACGCGGGTGCTCGATGACAAGGCCACAGACCAGGGCAACGATGGCGGCAACGCCGGCTACGATACCGATCGTTTTCTACAAACCCAGGCCGATGTCCTGCAAAGTCGCGGATTGGCGCTCCGCGTCGCGCAAAAACTGAACCTCGCCACCAGCCCGCGCTTCTTCGCGTCTCAGGAAGGCTATCTGCCCCCCGCCGGCACCACTCCGCTGAATGTCCGCACTCAGGTCGTGGACATGCTGCTGAGCCATCTGCACGTCAATCCGCCGCGCGAATCGCGGATCGTCACCATTCAGTATGACAGCACCGATCCGGTAATGTCCGCCGATATTGCCAATGCCTATGGCACCGAATTCATTCAGTCCAATCTCCAGCGCCGCTATGACAGCTCGTCCTATGCGCGCGATTTTGTCTCGAACCAGCTCGCCCAGACCAAGCAGAAGCTGGAGGAGTCCGAGCGGGCGTTGAACGATTACGCGCGGAAGGCGGGATTGATCAGCACCCACACGCTAGCCGGCTCCGGCGACAAAACCAGCCAAGGCCGTGGATCAGTCACCAGCGACAGCCTTGCCCAGCTCAACCAGGCGGCTAACGAGGCGACCGCCAAGCGCATCAGTGCCGAGGGCCGGTGGCGCGCGATCGACAGCGGACCGCCGTTCAGTTCGACCGAAGTGGTCGGCAACGCGACCATATCGGCACTGATGGGGCAGCGGGCCACGATCGAAACCCAGCTTCAGGAAGAACAGGCGCGCCACCTCGACCAATATCCCGCAGTAAAGGCCCGGCAGGTAGAGCTGGCCGGGATCAACCAGCAACTGAAACTCGTCGCCGCCAATATCCGTAATGCGGTGAAGGCCGATTACGCCGCCGCCCGCGACAGCGAGCAGCAGCTGACCGGCGAGGTCAATCGGCTGAAGGGCGCGACGCTGTCAGAACAGGACAGCAATGTCCAATACGGTCTGCTGGCTCGTGAAGTGGATACCAACCGGCAAGTCTATGATGGGTTGCTGCAACGCTACAAGAACCTCAACGCATCCTCCGGGATCAGCTTGAGCAACGTCTCCGTTATCGATGCTGCCGATCCTCCAGACGGGCCGTCCTCGCCTAATCTGGTGAAGAACCTTGCGTTTGCGTTGTTGCTTGGCCTCGGGCTTGCCGCCTTAACGCTATTCCTCAAGGTCCAGTTCGACGATTCGATCCGCGTGCCCGAGGATATCGAAGGCAAGCTGGGGCTGGCGCTGCTTGGCATCGTTCCGCGCACGCAGGGTGTCGAGCCGGAAGAGGCGCTGCTCGATCCCAAATCGCCCATTGCCGAATCCTATAACTCCCTGCGCGGTTCGCTGCTCTACGCCACCACCGAAGGCTTGCCCCAGATCATGCTGGTGACCAGTGCGCAACAGGCGGAAGGCAAGACCACCACCAGCTATGCCATAGCCGTCGGCTTTGCCCGGATGGGCAAGTCGGTGGTGCTGTTCGATGCCGATCTTCGCCGTCCTTCGCTGCATCGGCGCATCGGCTACGACAATGGTCGTGGCCTTTCGACGCTGCTGACTACCCACGATGCGCTGGCCAGCGTGACGCATTCCTCCAACTTGCCCAATCTGCAACTGGTGCCGTCGGGCCCGGTGCCGCTCAGCCCCACCGAACTCCTGTCCAGTCCGCGCCTGGAACAAATCCTCCAGGAAGCGGCCAAGGCCTTCGACGTGGTGGTGATCGATAGTCCGCCGGTCCTGGGGTTGGCCGATTCGCCGCTGATGGCGGCGCTGGTCGATGGCGTAATCTTCGTGGTGGAAGCCGATCGCAGCCGGCGCGGCTCGCTCAAGACCGCATTGCGCCGCCTACGTGCGATGCGCCCGGTCGTGCTTGGCGCGGTGCTTACCAAGTTCGATCCGCTCAAGGCGGGCAATCGTTACTCGGAATATTACGGTTACGGCTATTACCAGTACGAAACGCCTGCCAAATCCTGATGCGGCGGCATTATGGCGCCTTGGCATGACGCGCAGCGGCACCTGGCCGTTGCGCGCCGGAGCCACGGTGGGCGCGCTGATCTATGCGGCGTTGGCGATCGGCAACGGGCTTGATCGCCTGGCCCTCACTCGGCCCGGCGCGGTCAGCGATGTGCCAGAAATTTTCGCCACCAACGCTCTTGGGGTCGCCGGAGAAGCCGACCTGCGCAGCGACCCCCGCGCCGCCAACCGATTGGCGGAAAGACTGGTCGGCCGCGCCCCGATCGAGCCCTTCAGTACCGCGCTGCTCGGTGCCAGCCGCGCTGCCAGCGGCGGGGATGCCGGCGCCGATCGCGCCTTTCGGGTCGCCGGTCAGCTCGGTTGGCGCATACCGCTGACGCAAAGCTATTGGCTGGCGGCGGCGCTGGCCTCGGGCGACGCCAGGATTGCTGCGCAGCATCTTGATGCGCTGCTGCGGCAGCGCCCTGACCTGCTAAGCCTGCCCGAGACAGTGGCTCCGTTTGAAAGTAACGCCGCGGCACGCAATGCGTTGGTCGACCGGCTGGCCACTCGCCCGCCCTGGCTCGACGGGTATGCCGGCGCCATGGACCCGGCTCCCGCCGCCACGATGATTATTCGCCGCATGCCGGTGTTGAAGATGCTGGGCGACCGCGGCATCATTCTGGGCTGCGTCGTCATCGCGCCGGCAGTGAGCCAATTGGCTGCGGCCGGCCTGACAGCCGAAGTCGAAGCGCTGCGGGGCCAGCATTGTCCAAGTCAGGCGGAGTGATTTACGTCCGTCTCGGCATCACCCAAATGCGCAGGCACCCTAAGCGATGATGTCGGGGATCAGATAGTCCTTGATCAGCGCGATCTGATCCTTGAGTTTGAGCTTGCGCTTTTTGAGGCGCGCGATCTGCAGCTGGTCGATGACGGTGGCCGTGCTCAGCGCGTCGATCGCTGCGTCAAGATCGCGATGTTCGACGCGAAGCAGTTCCAGGCGTTTGCGCATTTCCTCTTCGCTCACGCCGTCATCCTGCTTGCCACTTTCCGCAAATTGCTCAAATTATTCCCCAGCCACAGATACCAGAGCGCCGAGACGGCGCGGCGCCGCACATTTCAATCAACCCGTCGTAAACCTGCGCGCGTCAATCCGATTTGGGCTCAAATACACTTATCAGGTTAAGCGAATTGTGGTCTGATGGCAATCGCGCTGGAAGACTGGAACGGTGAGTCGCGACGGATAGTCCGGAGCGAATCATGGTACAGTCGGATAGCGCAGCGCGCGAACGCGCGTTCGGACGGCGGGGTTTTTTGAACTTGCCCTGCGTCCAGTTTGACGATGCGCCGCACGAAGCGACGTCTCTTGAAGTCTGGGCCAGGGCCGCGAGTCAGAGGAGCGACACCTATGGAAGCATCGTATATCAGCGCTTTGCAGACCAAGCATGCCGGACTTGAAAAGCAAATCCATGATGAACTGACTCGACCCTCTCCCGACTTGTCCGCATTGAAGGCGCTCAAACTTCGCAAACTGCGCATCAAGGACGAAATTTCCAAACATTGACCGCGAAATGCTCGCCCAGGCGCTGAGATGGCACGCGGCATTACGCCGCGCGGTTACGCCGAAATGGGTCAAAGCGCGAGTTTCCAAATGCGGCTGATTAGGCTAGGTCACTGCTATGACCAGCGCTTCGATAATCTTGGCCCGGTGGCGACTGGATCTGCCAGGCACTGGTCGACGCACCTCGGTCGCCAGCCGGGCGAAGCGTCA
>JAYUBN010000190.1:0-3256 GCA_043740855.1 Sphingomonadales bacterium
ACAATGCGCCAAGTGCTGCCGAATACCGATTCATAGGTGGTCTGGCATAACTCGCCAGAGGTATGGGTTTTCAGCAGACCGGCGAAGATCGGATTGCTGCTGGAGGCGCATCCCCAACCCGCCGAGGACGGCATCGCCACGACCACCATGCTCATGAAGGCCATGAACAGCAGCGCAAAAAACCCCGCCCAAACGCAGCGCCGGGCGTTGGCATAGCCATAAACCTCGGTCAGGACATCGCCCAGCACGTAGGAAACAGGGAAAAACAGGATGCCCGCACCAAAAGTGATACCATGCACCGTCGCCAGCTTGGCCGCGCCAATCAAATTGGATAGCAACAGGATCGCGACGAAAGCAGCCATCATATAGTCGAAAAAACGAAAATGGCGGCGTGCGCCGACGCTGCCGACGATGCGGGAAAGGGGCTGATCCATGACGCGCATGAGTAACCGCCTTTGCGCAGGCTGCAAGAGATGGTTATGGCAGCCAGCGCGGCGCCCGTAGCTCAGCCGGATAGAGCACGAGCCTTCTAAGCTTGGGGTCACAGGTTCGAGTCCTGTCGGGCGCGCCAAACTTTCAATGGGTCATGGACCTGACGGCCGGCCGTGCGGTGCGTTGGCTGGCGCCTGTCAGCGCGATGCAATCGCGTCGATCCGAATCAAGGCAAAGCAAATGCCGCCGTTTGTCCAAAGCAGGTATGATTAGACCGGCAGGCGATACGAATGACTGCGCGATGATGGGCGCGGTCGATGTTGGATTACAGGCAGATCGCGTCGAAGCGACCAACACGCCACTGCCTGTGATCCAAGTTTTCGACATCGAACAGGCGTTCAACTTCGTGACCCCAGCTGCCACTTCCATTTGGCGGACGCCGCCGCGCTGATCCCCGGTCAGCGATCAAACCTTTTGAGATGCCTGCTTTTCTGCGTATCAACACAAAAGCGGTACAGCGATCCGGCGAAAGGCAAAGCGTGGACAGGTTGACAGCAGCGCGGGTAATTGTCGCCGAAATTGCCCGGCATCTTCAGGCGGATGCCTCGGTCGAGCTGTGGAATGGCGAGGTGCTGCCGCTCGGCCCTAACGCGCGCGACGATGTCCGTATCCGCATCGGCTCGCCCGGCGCGATCGGCCGGCTGCTCCGCTCGCCGCGCCTGACCACGCTGGTCGAAGTCTATCTGTCGGGCGACCTCGACATCACCGGCGCCAGCCCGCTTGATGCGCTGCAGCGCTGGGATCACTTGAAAGCGGTGGGGCTCAAGCGCTCGGTCAACCGCATGCGAATTTTGCGGGCGGCGGTGCCCTTCCTCACGGCGCGCAGGCCTGTCGAGCCGGGCATGGGCTTTGCTGCGCGGGTGCGTCGGCTTGCGGGGCGCGGTCGCGACGACATCGGCATGATCCAATTTCACTACGACGTCTCGAACGCCTTTTATGCGCTGTTTCTGGGCCGCGAGATGCAATATTCAGCCGCCGTGTTCGAGCGCTGGGATGGCGATCTCGACGCGGCGCAACATGCCAAGCTCGACCTGATCTGCGCCAAGCTGGAGCTGGCGCCGGGTAAGCACTTGCTCGATATCGGCTGCGGCTGGGGCGGCCTGGTCTGCCACGCTGCGCAGCATTTCGGGGCGAGGGCGCATGGCGTCACGCTGAGCCAGGCCCAGTTCGACGCCGCCACCGCGCGCGTTCACCGCTGCGGGCTGGCCGACCGCGTGACGCTGGAATTACGCGATTACCGGGAGCTGGACGAAACGGCGAGCTATGATGCCATTTCGCAGATCGGCATGTTCGAACATGTCGGCATCGACAACCACGACGCCTTCTTTCGCAAGATCGCCGCGCTGCTGACGCCGGGGGGACTCTATTTGCACCAGGCTACGACCCGCCGTGCCACGCGCGACCTTGCCCGGTTTCGCCGTCGCACCGCTTATATGGCGGTCATCAACCGCTGGATATTCCCGGGCGGCGAACTCGATTACCTCGGCATGACCGCCACCAATCTGGAACGCTGGGGTTTCGAGCTGCGGCACGTCGAAACGATGCGCGAGCATTATTACCTGACGCTGAAGGCCTGGAGCGAACGGCTGTATGCGCGGCGCGACGAAGCCATCGCCGAGGCCGGACTGACCCGCACCCGGCTGTGGCTGCTGTATTTCGCCCTGTCCTGCATGGGGTTCTGGCGCGGCGTGCTTTGCGATTTCCAGACGCTTGCGCAGAAAAAGGTGACCGGGCCTTCGGGGTTGGCGCTGCGCTAGGGGTTATTGAGTTTCAGGATCCCCTGATCGCAGTTTTGTGGTTCAAGCTCGGGGTGGACAGACTTATTGTGACGGATCCCCAATGGGTGAAGATGGCGCCGCACTGCCATGGCAAGGCGCGCGACCTTGGGGGCAGTGGTGGCGATGATCGGCTATTTGTCGAGGCGATCCTGTGGGTCGTGCGTACGGGCAGTCCGAAGCGTGATTTGCCGGCATCGTGCGGTGGTTGGAATACCGTATTCGAGCGTTACCGGGACCGGGTGAAATATAATGTTTTGAAATGGTAGCGCCATACGGTTTTGGCGGAACGGGACATGGAATATGCCATGGTCGATATCACTATCGTCAAGGTCCACCGTCATGGGCAGGGCGCAAAAGGGCGGCTCAGAATCAGGCGGTTGGTTGCTCCAAGGGAGGCACCATCACCAAAAAATTCGTGCCTTGACCAATGCGCTGGGCAACCTTGTCCGGCTCGTACCGTTTCCAATTTACCGCTTCGATACGGTTGGCGTCTTGCCGATGATCCCGTTTGCGGGCCGGGTAACTCCCGTTTACCCCAACGGGGCGGATTATAGCGCAAAGGAACAGCGTGCCAGATCAGCAAGATTCTACTCCGCTATCTCGCTGGGCGCGGTGCAAGGCGCATCCCTTGGCCAAACTGGGCCCCGGCCTGATTACGGGCGTCGCCGACGACGATCCCAGCGGCATTGCCACTTATTCGCAGGCCGGCGCCCAGTTTGGTTTGAACATGCTGTGGACAATGCCGCTGTGCTATCCGCTGATGTCTGCCGTCCAGCAAATGTGCGCTGAGATTGGCAGGGTCACCGGCATGGGGTTGGCGGCCAATATCAAGCTGGCATTTCCGCCTATCGTGTTGCGTGTAGTGGTCTTGTTGTTGCTGATTGCAAACACGCTCAACATTGCTGCGGATGTCGCCGCGATGGGGGAGGTGGGTGAACTGGTCAGCGGCTTCGATCGCCACGTCATGACACTGGCTTTCGTGCTGA
>JAYUBN010000191.1:0-10500 GCA_043740855.1 Sphingomonadales bacterium
GCGCCCCCTTCACCGGTTTCGTTCAGCCGCGAGCAATTGGGCGCGATGGGCCAGAAAGTCCCGGCACCGCTGTCGCTGCTGTTCGCAATGGCGCCGAACACGATCAAGATGATGGCCGCACCGCACAATCAAGGCTGGATCGTGGTGCAGTTAAAGCAGATCCAGTCCGATGCGTTGGCTGCGAGCGATCCGTTGCTGGCCGCCGCTGCGACCGAACTGGGGCAGCTGACGGGCAACGAATATACCGAGGAGCTGGGTCTGGCGATGCGCGCAGAGGTTGGCGTCACCCGCAACCCGGTAGCGATCAAAGCCGTTGCCGCGCAAGCGGTCGGCAGTAACTGACCGCGCGTCCGGTGACCACGGCGGCTGTCGCAATTGGGCCCGGGGATCGGCTTATCAATGCCGATAATGCCAACGCGGAACTGACCCGTGGGCAAGCGACGCTGGTCTGGCGTCGCCTGATTGCGGACACCGAAACCCCGGTCGGCGCGGGGGTAAAGCTGATCGAACCGGGCCGTGGCGATTTCTTGCTCGAATCGGTGGAAGGCGGCGCGGTGCGCGGGCGTTACAGCCTGTTGGGGCTCGACCCGGACCTGGTTTTCCGTGCAAGCGCGCATGAGGCCACCATCAATCGCCAGTGGCAGCGGACTCGCGACGCCTTCACCGCGCTGCCCGGTGACGCCTTGACCGAGTTGCGCGGGTTGGTCGCGGAATGCCGCATCGATGTGCCTGCCGCCCTGCCGCCGGCGCTGGCCTGCCTGGTCGGCTATTTCGGTTATGAAACGATCGGGTTGGTCGAGAAGCTGCCCCGCGCTGCGCCCAGCCCGCTTGAGCTGCCCGATATGCTGTTCGTGCGCCCAACGCTGATCCTGGTGTTCGACCGGCTGGGCGAGGAATTGTTCGCCGTTGCGCCGTTATGGCCGTCAGCTATTGAACCCGCCAACCAAATCGCGGCAGCGCAGGATCGCATCGACGAAGCGCTGCGCCGCCTGACCCGGCGCGCACCGCCACCTGTGCAGCAAACCGCGCTACAGACACCGCAGCCCACCCCGGTCATGGCGGGCGCAGACTATCGCGCAATGGTGCTGAAGGCCAAAGACTACATCGAGGCGGGCGATATCTTTCAGGTGGTGCTGGCGCAGCGGTTCACCTGTCCGTTCACTCTGCCACCGCTGGCGTTGTATCGCGCGCTGCGCCGGGTCAACCCCTCGCCGTTCCTGTATTTTCTCGACCTGCCCGGCTTCGCGTTGATCGGCTCGTCGCCCGAAATCCTGGTGCGGGTGCGCGATGGCGAAGTCACCATCCGGCCCATCGCCGGCACGCGCCCTCGCGGACTGACCCCCGAAATCGACCGGGCGAACGAAGCAAGCCTGCTCGCCGACCCCAAGGAACGCGCCGAACATCTGATGCTGCTCGACCTGGGTCGCAACGATGTCGGACGGGTCGCGGTCAAAGGCACCGTGCAAGTCACCGAAAGCTACACCGTCGAGCGCTACAGCCATGTCATGCACATCGTCAGCAATGTCATCGGCCAGCTCGACACCGCTCGCCATGACGCCATCGACGCGCTGTTCGCCGGTTTTCCCGCAGGCACGGTCAGCGGCGCGCCCAAGGTCCACGCCTGCGAGATCATTGCCGCGCTGGAGCCGGAAACGCGCGGCGCATACGCCGGCGGCGTTGGCTATTTCGCGCCCGATGGCTCGGTCGACAGCTGCATCGTCCTACGCACTGCGGTCATCAAGGACGGCGTGATGCACGTCCAGGCAGGCGCGGGCATCGTCGCCGATTCGGACCCCGCTTCTGAGCAACGCGAATGCGAAGCCAAGGCAGGCGCGCTGTTCGCCGCCGCCCGCGAAGCGGTGCGGGTGGCCAGCGAAGCCGGTTTCGGGCAATAGGCGCGGCCATGATCCTGGTTATCGACAATTACGACAGCTTCACCTGGAACCTCGTCCATTATTTGATGGAATTGGGCGCCGAGGTCGAAGTGGTGCGCAACGATGCCTTATCCGCCGGCCAGGCCGTCTCATCGGGCGCGCAAGGCTTCCTGATCTCGCCCGGCCCCTGCACTCCGACCGAAGCGGGGATCAGCCTCGATCTGGTCGGTGCCGCGGCCGATGCTGGAAAGCCGCTGCTGGGCGTATGCCTGGGCCACCAGGCGATCGGACAATATTTCGGCGGCCAGGTCGTGCGCGGCGGCTTGATGCACGGCAAGACTTCGCCCGTCAGTCACGACGACAGCGGCGTGTTTGCCGGAATACCGTCGCCCTTTACTGCGACGCGCTATCATTCGCTGATCGTTACCGACATTCCCGACTGCCTGGCAGTGAACGCGCGCAGTGACGACGGTCACGTCATGGGCTTTCGCCACGCTACCTTGCCAATCCACGGCGTGCAATTCCACCCCGAAAGCATCGCCACAGAGCATGGTCACGCCCTGCTGGCGAATTTCCTGCGGGTTTGTGGCATCGAACCCATCGACCAGGCATGAGCGCTTCCTGCGTTGAGCCCGGGCAGATGGCCAAGGCCGAAACGCTGTTTGGCCGGATGCTGGACGGCGAGATGGCCGATGAAGCCATCGCTGCGACGCTGATCGACCTTGCCGAGCGCGGCGAAACCGCAGCCGACATCGCCGGCGCGGTCTTGGCGATGCGCGCGCGCATGATCGCGGTCAACGCCCCAGCCGAAGCCATCGACGTCTGCGGAACGGGCGGCGACGGCCAGCACAGCCTGAATGTTTCCACCGCCGTTGCGCTGGTCGTCGCGGCCTGCGGCGTTCCCGTCGCCAAACACGGCAACCGCGCCGCCTCATCCCAAGCCGGCGCCGCCGATACGCTGGAAGCGCTCGGCCTGAACCTCGCCCGCGCTGGTCAGATGGCCGAAGCTACGCTTCCCGATCTCGGCATCGCCTTCCTCTTCGCCCAGACCCACCATCCTGCGCTCGCTCGTATCGCCCCGATCCGCAAGGCGCTGGGCTGCCGTACCATCTTCAACATGACCGGGCCGCTGGCCAATCCTGCGGGAGTCTCGCGGCAGCTCGTCGGCGTGGCAAAGCCGCCGTTAGTGCCGCTGTACGCCGAAGCGATGCGCCTGCTCGGTACCGCCCGCGCGATGATTGTCTCGGGGAACGAAGGGCTTGACGAATTGTCGATCAGCGGGCCCAGCACCATCGCCACCATTGGCTTTGCCCTGCCCTGTACCATCACCCCCGAGGACGCTGGCCTGCCGCGTCATCCGCTTTCCGCCCTGCGCGGCGGCGATGCCGCCTTCAACGCCGCCGCCTTGCGTCGCCTGCTGATGGGTGAACCGGGCGCCTATCGCGACGCAGTGCTGCTTAATGCCGCTGCTGCACTCATCGTCGCAGGTACGGTGCGCGACTGGCGCGACGGGGTCGAGGAAGCGGCGGAAGCGATCGACAAGGGACTGGCGAAGGCGTTGCTCGATTGCTGGATTGCGACGGTTAAGTGAAGATTCGCAGGGGAACCTGCCCTTGCCCCCCTTTACTGTCGGCGTTTCGCGTCGTTAAAGTGCTGCCATGACAGACAAACTCAGCGAAATTTGCGCGACCAAGCGGCTTGAAGTGGCGGCCCGCAAATTGCAGGCTTCGCTCGGCGACCTTGACGCCCGCGCCGCCACGCAATCGGCACCCCGCGGCTTTCATCGAGCGCTCGCGACCAAGGCGGCAGCCGGCTTTGCGCTGATCGCGGAAATCAAGAAAGCTTCGCCATCCAAAGGATTGATCCGAGGCGATTTCCATCCTGCAGACCACGCCTGCGCTTATGCCGCAGGCGGTGCTGCGTGTCTCTCGGTCCTCACCGACGCGCCGTATTTTCAAGGCCACGAGGATTATCTTGTCGCTGCCCGCGCTGCCTGCGACCTGCCGGTTCTGCGCAAGGATTTCATGATTGATACCTGGCAGGTCGCCGAGGCCCGCGCCATTGGCGCTGATGCAATCCTGATTATCGTCGCCGCGCTTGACGATGGGTTGATGGCCGAGATCGAGGCGGCGGCGCTGGAACGGGGCATGGACGTGCTGATCGAAGTCCATGATGCGGCGGAAATGGCGCGCGCCGCGCGGCTGAACTCGCGACTGATCGGCATAAACAATAGAGATCTCAAGCGCTTCGTCACCGACCTTGCTATTACCGAACAGCTCGTCCCGCTCGCCCCGGCGGGCACCCTGCTGGTCAGCGAAAGCGGCATTGACAGCCATGCCGATCTGCTTCGTCTGGAACGATGCGGCCTGCGCAGTTTCCTCGTCGGGGAAAGCCTGATGCGGCAGCCCGATGTCGCGACGGCGACACGAGCTTTGCTGCATGGCTGAATTGACCCACCTCGACGAGCACGGCCGCGCCCGCATGGTCGATGTCGGCGCCAAAGCGCAAACCGCTCGCATAGCGGTTGCCACCGGGCGCATTTGCATGGACGCCGCCGCGCTGGATGCCATCCGTAATGGCGACGTGCCCAAGGGTGACGTGCTGGCCACCGCCCGAATCGCGGGCATCATGGCTGCAAAAAAGACCGCAGACTTGATTCCGCTGTGCCACCCGCTCGGTCTGGATTCCGTTACTATCGAATTTGCCTGGGAGGATGGAGCGATCCGCGCCACCGCCACGACCTCTTTGACCGCTAAAACCGGTGTAGAAATGGAAGCGATGACAGCCACTTGCATCGCTCTTTTGACTATATATGACATGGTCAAGGCCATCGATAAGGCGATGGTGATCGGCGCGGTCCGGCTGCTTGAAAAACGCGGCGGCAAGTCGGGCGACTGGAGCGCCCCAACGGCAATGGGAAGCACTGGGCCAGCCATCTGATGGCAGCGCTCATGCCATTGGAGGAAGGCCAGGCGCGCCTGCTGGCGCTGGCGAGGCCCCTGCCGATCGAACATCTGGCCATCGATGCGACGCAGGATCGCTATCTGATCGAGCCGCTGCGCGCCCGCCGGACGCAGCCGGCCGCAGACCTTTCCGCTATGGATGGCTATGCAGTGGCAAGTGGGGCGCTGACAGGTGGGGCCGTCATCAACGACATCCTCGCTGGGCCGTGGCGCGTGATCGGCGAAAGCGCCGCTGGCCACCCCTTTGGCAGGCCACTACAACCCGGCGAAGCGGTACGGATTTCGACCGGCGCAATGTTGCCCGACGGCGCCGGTGCAGTGCTGCTACAGGAGAACTGCGCGCGCGACGGCGAGCGATTGACGCTCATCAGCGGCACCAATCGGGCGGGCCAGCATATCCGCCGTCAAGGCATGGATTTCACCGAGGACCGGAATTTACTGCCCAGCGGCACTCGCATCGGTCCGGCTCAAATCGCGCTGGCCATCACGGCGGGCCATAGTCAGTTGCCCGTCTGCCGCGTGCCGCACGTCGCCATCATCGACAGCGGCGACGAGTTATCCACGCCGGGCGAACCTTGCCCGCCCCACCGCATCCCCGCCAGCAATGGCGCCATGGTGGCAGCGCTCGCTCGGATAGTGCCGTGCCGGATTACGCGCCTGGGGCCGATCGCCGACGAACTGCCTGCCTTGCTCGCCGCGCTCGACACCGCGCATGGCGCCGACGTCATCGTCACCACCGGCGGGGCTTCGGTGGGCGATCATGATCTGATCGGTCCAGCCTTGCGCGAATGGGGCGCCACCATCGACTTTTGGAAAGTCGCGATCAAGCCCGGCAAACCGCTGCTGGTCGCCCGGCGCGGCACCCAGATCATTCTGGGATTGCCGGGCAATCCGGTGTCGAGCCTGGTGACCGCTTATCTCTTTCTGCTGCCAGTGCTGCGCGCATTGCTTGGCGCCGGCCAATGTCTGCCGCGCCCGATCATGGCCAGTTCGACCACGCCGCTGCCGGCAACCGGAAACCGCCGTGAATTTCTCCGGGCGCAATGGGACGGCAGCGTGATCACTGTCGTAGAAAGTCATGACAGCGGTGCGCTGGCATCGCTGGCGGTCTGCAATACGCTGGTTGATCGTCCACCAAACAGCCCGGCGACGCCCGCTGGTGGCATCGTTCCAGCCTATCTTCTTGAAAGCGGCGGAATTGCTTGACGAATGGAATAAGGTTGCTTAATTGTTCCGCATTCGTTCGTCAAACGTCGCGAACAGTTGAGGAGCAACGTCATCATGCTGACCCGCAAGCAGCACGAACTGATCAGCTTTATCCAGGCCCGTTTGGAAGATAGCGGAGTCTCGCCTTCGTTCGAGGAAATGAAGGACGCGCTGGACCTGAAATCGAAATCAGGGGTGCACCGGCTGATTTCCGCGTTGGAAGAACGGGGCTTTATTCGCCGTTTGCCGAACCGCGCACGTGCGCTGGAAGTGCTGCGCCAGCCGGAAGACGTGACCCGCATCGCTGCTAATCCGCGACCGGCGGTCACTGCGCCGGCACATCGCACAGCGGCTCCAAAATCCACGCCAACACCCGCGAACGACGTTATCGAGATTCCATTCCACGGCCGCATCGCTGCCGGTGCGCCGATAGAAGCGTTCGAGAGGGAAACAATGTTGCCAGTGCCGGCGGCGCTGCTGGGTCCGGGCGAACATTACGCGCTGGAAGTATCGGGCGATTCGATGGTCGAAGCAGGAATTCTGGACGGCGATTTTGCCTTGATCCGCCGCACCGATTCAGCGCGGGATGGGGAAATAGTGGTAGCCTTGGTGCGCGGCGAAGAGGCGACGCTGAAATATCTGCATCGCGAGAATGGCATGGTTCGGCTCGACCCTGCCAATGCCGCATACGACCCGCAATTTTACCGGGCCAATGAAGTGCAGGTCCAGGGCAAGCTGGCCGGCTTGCTCCGGCGCTATCACTGAGTTCAACGCAGCGGTGAGCCTGGTTAATCAGGCAGCGCCTTGACGATATCGACCGCCGGGTCTGCCGCCGCCGGATTGGTCTGCTCATCGTCATAATCGATTTGGCGGCGATGGGGCGCACGCCACCATGGATGCTTGCCCTCTCCGGCGACCACAGTGGTGACCTGCCGATTCACAAGATCCAGCGCCAACCCGCCGGTCCGCATCAGCAAATTGCGGTCCGCCTTGATCAAAGCGGGTCGACATGGCCCCCGCAGCTTTTGTTGGGCGATGACAATGTCCACGCCCGCACACGCCCGCGCCAGATCATCAGTGGAAACGCGGGCTTTGGTACGGGCAATCAACAAGCGCCAGATGCGGCCGCCCCGGATGACTTCGACCAGACAAAAATCGCGATTGCACCGTGCGCCCGGCCACTTGTCCAGCGGGGCGACGATGCCGGACATACCCGCGACTTCCAGCATCTGATCACGGTTGAAGCTGCTGCGCCCTTCGCGCAGAATCATCAGATTTTCGCCTGTTTCCGAGACGATGCCAAGATTGCGCCCATCGCCAGTGATCATGACATCAGGCGGGCGCAGCCACGCCATCGACACCGTAGCCGCCAATATCGGGATCAGTGCCAGCAAACGGGCGTTGCCACGCCACAAACCCAGCCATAGCATCGCTGCAACGAAAACGACGTACCGTCCTGTCCCAAGCATCGGTAACAGAGTTACCGAGCCCGGCAAATCCGCCGCCCCATGGGAAATCGCTAACAAAAATATCAGCGACTTGCCGGTCAGCCACCATGCCGGCGCGCCCAGTCCGACACTGTCCAGCGTTAGCGACACGGAGATCAACGGCATCGAAACGAAGGTCGTAAGCGGTATCGCAACCAGGTTCGCCAACGCGCCATACAGTCCGGAACGGTGGAAATGGAACAGCGCGATCGGCATCAGCGCCAGATCGATGACCATACCGCTGAGCAGAAGCATCGCCAATTCGCGTCCGACACGCATCGGCCACGGTTCGCGCCGGTGAGCCAGAAAATCGCAAGCGGGCTGCGAATTATGCAGCGCGATGATAGCCAGCACTGAACCAAAGCTCATCTGGAAACTGGCACCCACGACAACTTCGGGCCAAAGCAGCATCATGACCAGTGCCGCCACCGCCAGCAGGCGCAAGCTCAGCGGCTGTCGCCCCAGCGCCAGCGCCGTCAAAACCAGCAGCGCCCCCAGGCAAGCCCGGACGGTCCCGACCTGCGCGCCGGTCAGCAAGGTATAACCCACAGCGGCGAAAGCTCCGACGCCGGCGGCCAGCACCGGCAATTTCACGCGCAAGGCGATCGCCGGAAACAGCGCCAGCAGGCGGAACGCGAGCATATAGACCAGCCCCACCACCGCGCTGACGTGCAGCCCGCTGAGCGCCAGTAAATGCGCGAGGCCTGCGTCGCGCATCGCTTGAGCGTCCGCAGCAGCGATGCCGCCGCGTTCACCGGTCGCTAAAACAGCGGCAATACCACCCGCGGACCCTGTGATCTGCGCGCGGATATGCGCTGCCAAGGCGTGTTGCGCCCGCGCTATGAAATGCCCGCCCGATGTCGGCGTCACGATCTCTGGCGGGCTGATCGCGCGGCCGGTGGCCGAAATTCCTTCGAACCAGGCCGCGCGGGCGAAATCAAAGCTGCCAGGCAATTTGGGGGCGCCGGGTGGCATCAGCCGCGCCCGCAACCGTACGATCGCGCCTTCGACCAGCCCCGGTCGATCCAGCGCGTCGGGCAGAATCAATTTAACCCGGATCGCCCGGCCTGTGCGCGGCTCACGCGTGGCCAGTACCAGTCGCAGACGATGCTCGGCCGGTTCGTCGATGCGATTGAGCACCCGGCCGGTGATTATCGGCGCCATCGCGTGGGCAATTGGCGGGGTGCCCACCACCGTGGACTTGGTCCAAACCGTGATGCAGCCCGCCGCCACCGCCAGGCCCATCGTCATGATTGCGAGCCGCGTGTAGGGCAATTGGCCATGCGCGCTGAGGCAAACCACCGCCGCTAACACGACGCTCAAGCTTAACGCGATCAGCCCCAGCCATTGCCAGGGGCTGTCCAACGCAAACCACAAGCCGATGCCGGCGCCGAAGCCCACCGCCAGCCACGGCGCCCGGTCAAAGCCCGCCTGTTCCAGAAAACGCTCTATCCCGCCGGCGACACCCCGCGATCCCGCCAACCCGCTGGACAAGGTGATAAACCTGCGCCAAAGCCCATGTTGCAGTGCAGCGTCATCCTTTGCCGGATCCGCTGAAATCCTGCTCGAAGCACCCCCGGAGGTATCGGCCCCAATTGCCATACCCCGCATTGGACAGGAAGGAGCGAGTGATGGCAAGCGGCAGCGCAGCAGACGGCCAAGTAGCGCCCCCGCGCCCCGTCGTGACGCGCTTCGCGCCCTCGCCGACTGGCTATCTCCATATCGGCGGCGCACGCACCGCTTTGTTCAACTGGCTGTTTGCCCGGCACCACGGCGGGAAATATTTGCTGCGTATCGAGGATACCGACCGTACTCGCTCGACCGAGCCCGCCATCGCGGCGATTTTCGCCGGGCTGGACTGGCTGGGGTTGGGCGGTGACGAGCCTGCGGTGTTACAGTTCGCGCGGTCGGCTCGCCATGCCGAGGTGGCCAATGCGTTGCTTACCTCGGGCCATGCCTATCGCTGTTATCTGACGCCTGACGAATTAGCCGGGCGGCGGAGCCGCGCCATCGCCGAACACACGACATACCGGCTGCACAGTGAATGGCGCGACGCCGACCCCGCGACTGCGCCCGTCGATGCGCCGTTTGTGGTGCGGATCAAGGCGCCGCACGAAGGCGAAACAATAATCGAGGACCTGGTGCAAGGCCGCGTCGCCGTTGCCAACGCCGAAATCGATGATTTCGTATTGCTGCGTTCCGACGGAAACCCCACTTACATGCTGGCAGTGGTGGTCGACGATCATGACATGGCGGTCAGCCACGTCATTCGCGGCGACGATCATCTCAACAATGCCTTTCGGCAACTCGTGATACTGCGCGCGATGGGTTGGGCAGTACCGGCATACGCCCATATCTCCCTGATCCACGGTGCAGACGGCGCCAAGCTGTCAAAGCGGCACGGGGCGCTAGGGGTCGATGCCTATCGCGATGGCCTGGGCATCCTGCCCGAGGCGATGGTCAATTATCTGGTGCGGCTTGGCTGGGGTCATGGCGACGATGAAATCATCACGCGCGAGCAGGCCGTGGGCTGGTTCGATATTGCTCAGGTCGGTCGCGCCGCTTCGCGCTTTGACCTGGCCAAGCTACAGAACCTGAACGGGCATTATCTGCGCCAATCGGATGATCTGCGGCTTGCCGAGTTAGTAGCATCTCGCCTGGCCGGTACTTTTGACATGGATCTGCTGGTCCGCGCCATGCCCGTCCTCAAGCTACGCGCCAAGGATCTCAATGAACTGGCGGCCGGCGCCGCCTTCTTGTTTGCCCGGCGTCCGCTGACGCTGGATGCCAAGGCGGAAGCTTTGCTAACCGATGATGTGCGGGCACTGTTGCAACGGATCCATGTGCGGCTAAGCGCAGAAACCGACTGGACAAGCGGCAACCTCGAAGCCAGTCTGAAAGTGATGGCCGAGGAGCTTGGGTTGGGGCTTGGCAAGCTGGCCCAGCCATTACGCGCGAGTTTGACGGGAC
>JAYUBN010000192.1:0-10383 GCA_043740855.1 Sphingomonadales bacterium
TGGCAGCACCAGCGCGGCCATGGCCGGGGCGAACAGCTTGCGCAATTCGGCACGATCGAGCTGCCAAGGCACATGCCGTAACCAGCTGGCGCGGGTGAAAACATACCGGTTCAGCGCCAGCGTGCCGACCAGCCGTGCCAGAAAATAGGCCCAGGCGACGGTTTCCGGCCCGTGACCCGTGATCGCGGTTGCCACGGCACAGACGGCCTCGGCCAGGACGATCGTCTGGGAAATGGCGATGGTCGAAGCATAGGCATCGGCAGCAAGCGAGGCGGCGATCGGGCTGGCGTTGACCAGCGATAAAAACCCATAGCCCAGCAGCAGCCACGCGGTAGCCACGGCGTGCCCGCCCGTGGCAGCTTGCGCAAAATCAAGCGAATGTGGCCGGATCACCAGCAGCACAACGGCCACCGCGCCGGCAATGCCCGCGCCGGTGACCAGCGTGATCAGCCGCAGCGACGCGTAGATCGCGCGCGCGCGGGTAAATTCCCCGCGTGCAGCGGCGGCAGTCATGGTGTTGCCGCCCGCCGCGGACAAGCCAAGATCGGCCAGCGCCAGCGACGACGGGATGGTGAACAGGATCAGCCAGGTGCCATAGCCCGCCAGTCCCCACTGTGCAGCGAACACCGGCAGGGATATCAGTTGCACCCCAAGCTGGATGAACTGGCCATAATAGCCCACCAGCGTCCCGGCCACGATCCGGTGCGAGAACAGGGCGCGCCAGCGCAGCATGACCTTTAGCGCGGCTGGCCGGGGAGGTCGCTGGCGAGCTTGCGAATGGACCACCTGCCACGCGGCTTCACAGCGCCGTGCCCATATTACCCACGACGATCGGTTCGTCGCGGCAGATCAGCAGCAATTCCTGTTCCAGGCGGTCGATGATGCGTTCGCGTGCCCAGCGCTCATCCGCGCGGCGCCTGCCCGCCAGGCCGAGCGTATGCCGCAGTTCGGGATTGTCGATCAATTCGCAGACCGTGCGGGCCAGACTGGCGGCATCGCCGGGGGGCGTCACCACGCCGCAGCCCTCGACCTCGTCCGCCAGGCCCGTGCCGCTAGATGCGGTGGCAACGACCGGGCGCCCCGAGGCGAGCATATTGGTAAGCTTGGACGGCAGTACCAGATCGGCCGCGCCAGGAATTTGCGGCAGCACGTGCACCGCCGCCAAGGCCAGTAATTCGCGCATCCCGGCAGTGGGTTGCAGATTGTGAAACTGGACATTGTCGAGCCCTGCGGCCAGCGCCTCCAGTCGTTTGCGATTGGGCCCCTGGCCGCAGATCACCCAAGTAATGTCGCGGCGATGCGCCGAAACCCTTGCCGCCTCGATCAGGATAGCGATGCCCTGCTTGTTGGCGATGTTACCCGCATACAGCGCAACATGGTTCTGGCCCAGGCCCCAGCGTTCGCGCAGCGAGGTCGTTTCGCTGCCCATATGCTCTGGCTGGACATCGGCCCAGTTACGGATTTGCACCACGCGCTCAGGCTTGATGCCTTTCTCTACCAGCCTGGAGCACATCTGGGGAGAGATCGTCGAAATTCGGTCGGCCAGCCGCAGCAAGCGATTTTCCGAAGCCTGCGCCCATGCCGCGACGTTGCCGTATGCAGTGATCAACCCTGTGGCAAACGCCGCCTCGACTTCGAAATCCTGGACGTGCACCCACAGCTTTGCACCGGCCAGCCTCGCCGCCAGCCACGCCACTGGCAGGCTGAGCAAGGCCGGAACTACACAAATGACCACTTGCGGACGGTCGCGGCCCCGGCGGAACGCCAGCCGCAGCGCCGGCCCCAGCGCGGCAGCGGCAAAGCTGGCGAGATGGACGATGCGACGCCGGCCATTCGGGACGGCGGGCACGTAATGCGGGCAGCGCGTGATGACCACGCCGCGCTCGATGTCGCGGTACCAGCCGCGTTTGCGATAAGGAACATAGGTGGTCCATTGCGGATAATAAGGCTTTCCGGCGATCACCTCTACCCGGTGGCCCCTGGCCGCCAGCACCACCGCCATGTCGGTGGTGTAGCGCGCGATCCCGATTTCCTCGGGGGCGTAATTGATCCCCAAGATGGCCACGCGAAGGCCATCTTCCCTTACCATGATTGAAAACGGATGAATAAATGCCGACCCGCGCGTGGTCGAACCCCGTTCTGAATTCGCAGTGTACTGCCCCCGATACCCAGCCTTGGTATTACCTCGATTTTGGGCCTATTTTCAAGCCCTGCCAATTTTAATGTTCCGGGCAGCCAAAAAGTGGAGCGGACTCCGCAGGAGTGTCCGCCGTTGCGGAACAGGCATGATTTTGCTGGCGGTGGAAAAAATCGGCTGGGGATTTAAAAAATGCCTGAATCCCGCACGTTATTACTGAACGAAGAACTTTAAACTTCACAAAATCATTCACAATGCTGCGACAGTTTCGTAAAATCAAACCGTTCCACTGGCCTTGTTTTTCCTGCCAAAGCCTTGTTTGCGGCGCGAACCTAACCGCAAAAAGTCAAGCCGCTGCCGCCAGGAAATCCCGATACGCATCGGCTATGCCCTGCTCGAGGCCGATGCGCGGCTGCCAGCCCATGGCGCGCAGCAGTGACGAATCCATCAGCTTGCGCGGGGTGCCGTCGGGCTTGTCAAGATCGTGGACTACTTTGCCCCGATAGCCGGCCGTGGCCATGATCAGCTCTGCCAACTCGTGGATCGAAACGTCGGAGCCGTATCCTACATTGACATGGCCTTCCCCCGAATAGGCGCGGAGCAGAAACACGCAGGCGTCGGCGCAATCATCGGCATGCAGGAATTCGCGGCGCGGCGTTCCGCTGCCCCAGATTTCTACCGGGCCGCCGGTCCGTTTGGCGTGATCGACCTTCCGGATCAAAGCCGGCAGGACGTGGCTGGTGGTCAGGTCGTAATTATCACCGGGTCCATACAGGTTGGTCGGCATCGCCGAGATGCAGTCGAAGCCGTGCTGCCGACGGTAAGCCTGCCCCAGCTTGATTCCGGCAATCTTGGCCACCGCGTACCATTCGTTGGTGGGTTCAAGCGGGCCGGTGAGCAGGGCGTCTTCGGTGATCGGCTGCTTGGCAAGCCTGGGATAAATGCACGATGAGCCCAAGAACAACAGTTTCCGGGTGCCGCTGCGCCAAGCGGCGTCGATCAGATTGGCCTCGATCATCAGATTGTCATACAGAAAGTCGGCGGGACAAGTGGAGTTGGCCATGATCCCGCCAACGCGCGCGGCGGCGACGACCACGACATCGGGGCGGTGCCGGTCCAGCCAGCGACGCACGTCGGCCTGCTCGCGAAGGTCCAGAGCCTGCTCGCCAGGACGGGGCGCGCGGGAAACGGTCAGCACAGTGCAGTTCTCGCGGGCGAGGCGCCTGACGATGGCAGAGCCGACCATGCCGCGATGGCCGGCGACGAAGACCCGCTTGCCCGCCAGATCGAACACCATTTTTTCCGGCGACCCTGTCAGCTGACCCGCCATGCAGATGTTCCGGCCAGCAGATTAAGGTCCGCCAGCACCATCTCACGGGCAAGGTCGCGCACCCCGGTCTCGGCGCGCCAGCCCATTTTCTGGTGCGCCTTGCTGGCGTCGCCGACCAAAAGGTCGACCTCGGTCGGGCGGAAATAGCGTGGATCGACCGCCACGCGCAAATTGCCGGTCCTGCGGCAATAGCCCTTTTCGGCTGCCCCGGCGCCCTGCCATTCAAGGTCGATACCGGCATCGGCAAAGGCCCATTCGGCAAAAATGCGCACCGGCGTGGTGATGCCGGTGGCGAGCACGTAATCGTCGCCCTCCTCCTGCTGCAACATCAGCCACATGCCCTGCGCATACTCGCGCGCGTGGCCCCAATCGCGCCGTGCATCGAGGTTACCAAGGTACACCAAATCCTGTCGGCCAAGCTTGATCGCAGCTGCTGCCCGGGTGATCTTGCGGGTAACGAAGGTTTCACCGCGCAGCGGGCTCTCGTGGTTGAACAGGATGCCATTCGACGCGTGCAGCCCATACGCCTCGCGGTAATTGACCACCGTCCAATAGGCATACAGCTTGGCTGCCGCATAGGGGCTGCGCGGATAGAACGGGGTTGTCTCTCGCTGCGGCACAGCCTGGGCCAGCCCAAACAACTCCGAGGTCGAGGCCTGGTAAAAACGGCATTTCGCTTCCAGCTTGAGAATGCGGATCGCCTCGAGCAGGCGCAACGTTCCCAGCCCATCGGCATTGGCGGTATATTCGGGCGTCTCGAAGCTGACCTGGACGTGGCTTTGCGCCGCCAGATTGTAAATTTCGTCGGGCTGGGTTTCCTGGACAATGCGGATCAGATTGGTCGAATCGGTCATGTCGCCATAATGCAGCGTCAGGCGCGGGTCGGGCTTGTGCGGGTCTTCGTAGATATCATCGATACGCCCTGTATTGAACGAGGACGAGCGGCGCTTGATGCCATGGACGCGGTAACCTTTGTCCAGCAACAGCCGCGCCAGATAAGCGCCGTCCTGCCCCGTGACACCTGTGATGAGGGCAGTTTTCGCGGCTGCATTCATTGTCATACTGCGTTAAACCCCCTGTTCGCTGGTGGAATTTGGTTCCCACTCGCGCCAATCGCGTAACGCATGGTGGGATCAAGGCAAGGTCAAACCTGCGTGGCGACAGAAAGTAGTTCGCTACTCTTTTCCGCCCAGAACCTTCGCGACAGGCGTATATTCCAGCCCCAGCGCCTCCGCCACCGCCTCGCAGGTCACCTTGCCGGCATGGATGTTGAGCCCGGCGGCGAGGTTGGGGTTAGCCTTCAGGGCGGCTTTCCAGCCGTGGTTGGCAATATCCAGCGTATGCGGCAAGGTCACGTTATTGAGCGCATAGGCGCTGGTGCGGGCCACCGCGCCGGGCATATTGGCGACGCAATAGTGGACGATACCATCGACGACGAAGGTGGGATCGGCATGGGTCGTGGGCCGGCTGGTTTCAAAGCAGCCGCCCTGGTCGATGGCCACGTCAACCAGCACCGCGCCGGGCTTCATCGTCGCCAGCATGTCGCGGGTGACCAGGCGCGGCGCGGCGGCGCCCGCCACCAGCACCGCACCGATCACCAGGTCGGCACCGGCGACGCTCTTGGCGATGTTGGCGTGATTGGCAAAGCGGGTTTTGGCGCGCGACCCGAAATGGCTGGCAAGCCGGTCAAGCACCTCGGTATCGCGATCGAGGATGATGACGTCGGCGCCCATGCCGGTGGCGACCAGCGCGGCGTTAAAGCCGACGACACCGCCGCCGATGATGACGACGCGGCCCGGCATCACCCCCGGCACGCCGCCAAGCAGCACGCCGCGCCCGCCATGTTCCTTTTCCAGCGCGGTGGCCCCGGCCTGCACCGCCATGCGCCCGGCCACCTGGCTCATCGGCTTGAGCAGCGGCAGCGAATGGCCGGGGCCAGTGACCGTTTCATACGCGATCGCCGTGACCCCGGTCTTGATCAGATCCGCCGTCAGCGCGCGGTCGGGGGCAAGGTGCAGATAGGTGAACAGCACTTGGCCCTTGTGCAATTGCGTGCACTCGGCCGGTTGCGGTTCCTTCACCTTTACGACCAGTTCGCAATCGGCGAAGATCACGGCGGCGTTCAATTTGATCGTTGCGCCCGCCGCCTCGTAATCCGCGTCAGTGGCGCCAATGCCCAGCCCGGCGCCCGTTTCGACCCATACCCCATGGCCATGCGTGGCCAGTTCCCGGACGCTTTCGGGAGTCAGCCCGACGCGGTACTCATGATTCTTGATCTCGCGTACTGTGCCGATGCGCATTTAAAACTCCTGCTCCGCCGAAAAGAGGTAGGTATAGGCAGCGTGCAGCGCAAGGTAGTCGAAAGGTTAGGGGTTGAGGCCCATCGCCCCTCGCGCGCATTTGTTTCAGGCCGGACACCATGTCATCGGCGCGATGCCTCCGCGCAGCGGCCACAAGGCCCGCGGCGCGGAGGCATCGCACCAAGCCAAACAGTGCATCGTGCTTGTACGCGGGGAGGGCATGAACGGGCCGTGATGCCCCTGGCCCTACAATCTACAATTCCATTTTTCACTCACAAGGGATTGCCGTCCTTGTCCCGGTATATCTCGCGCCGACCGACATGGTTCGCCGGACCCACGAAGCCATCGGCTTCCATCCGGTCGATCCATTTTGCTGCCGTGTTGTAACCCACCGTCATCTGGCGTTGCAGCCAGCTGGTCGAGGCTTTCTGGCTTTCGAAGACGATCTGGCAGGCCTGGCGGTATTTGCGATCCTCGGGATTGTCCGAGGCGACGGCATCCAGATCATCGAACGAAAACACGCTATCCTCCGGCTCTTCGGTGACCGAATCGACATAGTCCGGTTTGCCTTGCCGCCGCCAATGCTCGGCAACGCGTTCGACCTCCTCATCCGACACGAACGGGCCATGCACCCGCAGCACGGGCGAGCTGTTGGGCCGATAGAGCATGTCGCCCTTGCCCAGCAATTGTTCGGCGCCCTGTTCGCCCAGGATGGTGCGGCTGTCGATGCGGCTGGTCACCGCAAAGCTGATTCGCGTCGGCAAATTGGCCTTGATCACCCCGGTGATGACATCGACCGAGGGGCGCTGCGTCGCCATGATCAAATGTATCCCGGCGGCGCGGCTCTTTTGCGCCAGCCGCTGGATCAGCACTTCGATTTCCTTGCCGACCGTCACCATCAGATCGGCCAATTCGTCGACGATGACTACGATCAGCGGCAGCACCTGGTAATCGAGCTGTTCCTCCTCGAACAGTTCAGCGCCGGTCTCGGGGTCGAAGCCGATCTGGATGCGGCGGCCCAGCGGCTTGCCCTTGGCGGTGGCACTGCGCAGCTTGTCGTTGAAGCCGGTGATATTGCGCACGCCGATCGACGACATCATCCGATAGCGCCGCTCCATTTCCTCCACCGCCCATTTAAGCGCGCGCACCGCCTTGGCCGGCTCTGTCACCACGGGCGAGAGCAGATGCGGGATGTCGTCGTAGCTCTTGAGTTCCAGCACCTTGGGATCGACCAGAATCAGCCGGCATTCCGCGGGCGTCAACCGGTACAGCAGCGACAGCAGGATGGCATTGAGCCCGACCGACTTGCCCGATCCGGTGGTGCCCGCCACCAGCAGATGCGGCATGGCGGACAGGTCAGCGATGATCGGCTCGCCGGCGATATTCTTGCCCAGGATGATCGGCAGCAGCGCCTTGGACTGGGCGAAGGTCTCGCAGGCGACCAATTCCTTGAAGCTGACCACCTTGCGATCCACGTTAGGCAGCTCGATGCCCATCACGGTGCGGCCGGGAATGGCGCAAACCCGCGCGGAAATAGCGCTCATGTTGCGGGCGATGTCGTCCGCCAGCCCGATCACCCGGCTGGCCTTGATCCCCGGTGCCGGTTCCAGCTCGTACATTGTCACCACCGGGCCGGTGCGCACGGCGGTAATCTCGCCCTTGACGTTGAAGTCGTCGAGCACCGTTTCCAGCAGCCGGGCATTGCGTTCCAGTCCCAGTTTATCGACCTTTATGCCGGAATCGGCGGGGGGGTCGACCAACAGCTCGAGCGAGGGCAGTTCGAACTTGTCGAACAGATCGCCTTGGCGCGCGTTGACCATGCCGGGTTTGGCCGGCATGGCGGCGCGGGCCGGGTCGCTGATTTCGGGTGGCTTGCGGTTGGGTGCGTCGGCGCTGGCGGCTGCAACCGCCATTTCCTTGGCCGCACGCTGTTTTCGGGCCTTCGCACTCAGCAGCGGTATCGCTGGTTTTAGGGTGGGGCCGGATGTGGTGCTGGCGGCGCGGTGCAACAATCTGGGCAGCGTCAGCAGGCTGATCCAGTCCACCGCGAAGACACGCCCGGCCAGCAGCGCACCCCCGACCAGGCAGAACAGCGCCGCCGCCAATATCGCCCAGCCCTGCGCGACTTGTGGCAACAGCCCGGCCCCGCTGCGGATTGCCCCGGCGCCCAGCAGTCCGGCAATCCCGCCCATCGAGGCCGGCAACGCCCCGCCCGGTGCGGTAAAGACCAGCGACAGCACGCTCGACAGCAGCGCCATCGCCAACAGCAACAATGCCAGCGGTCGCCACCAGCGCTGGTGCAGCGGCACCAGATCGCCCCCATCTTCCTTGGCCAGGTCTTCTTCAACGAACCGCCACAATTTCCGCCCAAAGACATACATCAGCGGCAGAAACAGCGCCGCCACCGGGCCGAACAGAAACAGCGCGCGCTCGGCCGCCCAGGCGCCGGCCAAGCCCATCCAGTTGGCCACGTCTCCCCCAGCCGCGGTCGAGGGCGATGGGTCAGTCTGCCGATAGCTTGCCAAGGCCAGCCCCAGGAACAGCATCGCCAGAAACAACCCACAGGCGCCCAACAACTCGCCGCTGCGCTTCAGGCTGCGTTTCAGGACGACGCGCCAATCCGCGCGCGCGCCGCCATGCGCCGAAGAATTCGCCGGTGAAAATGCCCGTGTCGCCATGTCCGTCCTTCAGAGCGTGATGACCAAAAGTGGGAACCGGCTTTTGTCGAAAATCACGCGACAACCAAGCCGCCCGCTCGCATTAATGCGCCTGACCGGGAGTCCTCGTCAAGAATTGCGTTAAGGGCGCCACGACAGGCGGGATGCGAGCGCCGGCGGAGCCACGCTCTGCCGCGGCATTTTCACCCTATTTTTGACATTTCGCACACCAGAAGCTGCTGCGCCCGCCCTGCACGGTACGGCCGATCGTGCCGCCGCAGGCGCAAGCCTTGCCGTGACGGCCATAGACGCGCCAGCTTGCCGCAAAATAGCCCAGTTCGCCATTCGGCTGGGCATAGTCGCGGATCGTCGAGCCACCCGCCGCGATCGATTCTTCCAGAACCTCCCGGATGGCCGGTACCAGCCTTTCGGTGCCGGCGCGGGTCATCTGGCTGCCAGCACGCTCGGGGCTGATACGGGCGCGGTGCAGCGCTTCGCAGACATAGATGTTGCCAAGGCCTGCGACGATGCGCTGATCGAGCAGCAACATCTTTACCGGCGCAGCGCGTCCGGCAAATGCCTCGCGCAGATGGCGCGGGGTCAGGGTATCGCCCAAAGGCTCGGGGCCCAGCGCCGCGAACACCGGCCATGTGTCAAGCGCCGCCGTATCGACCAGATCGACCGAGCCGAAGCGCCGCGCATCATTCAGCGCCAACACATGCCCGGCGTCGGTGGCAAGGACCAGGTGGTCGTGTTTGTCGGGCACCTCGGGCTCGACCCGCCAGCGGCCGGACATGCCCAGATGAAACACCAGGGTGCGCGCCCGGTCGGTATGAATAAGTCCGTATTTCGCGCGCCGCGACAGGCCGGTCACGCGGGCGCCGATCAGCACCTGCGCCAGATCGACGGGAAAAGGACGCCGCAGGTTGGGACGGTTCACCGAAACCTGCGCAATTCGCGCGCCCGCCAGATAACGCTCCAGCCCGCGGATGGTGGTCTCGACTTCGGGCAGCTCGGGCATCAGACGGGTAGTGCCCCCGCAAACCGCAACGGTTCACCGACGGCCGCATCGGCCAATTGCCCTTCCCACATCGCGGTGTGGCCGCGGACGATGGTGCCGATGACGCGGCCTTCCAGCTCCATGCCAGTATAGGGCGACCAGCCACAGCGACTTTCCAGCCAGCTTTCCGCGATCGCAAAGCGGCCCTTGCGGTCAACTATGCTGAAATCGGCGTCGTAGCCCACGGCGATGCGGCCCTTGGCCTGCAGGCCGAACACGCGCTGCACCCCGGCGCTGGTCATGTCGATCAGCCGGGCAAGGGTCAGATGCCCCTTGGCAACATGATCGAGCATCAGCGGCAGCAGCGTCTGCACGCCGGGCATGCCGCTGGGGCTGTCGGGGTAGGGCCTGGCCTTTTCTTCACGGGTATGGGGGGCGTGGTCCGAGCCGATAACATCCGGCACACCTTGCCGCAGCCAGTGCCACAGCCCGGCGCGGTGCGCGGCGCTGCGGATCGGCGGGTTCATCTGGGCGTAACTGCCCAGGCGCGGGTAGGCGTCTTCGGCGGCCAGCGTCAGATGCTGCGGGGTGACCTCGCAGGTGGCGATGTCGCGATTCTGGGCAATAAGTGCCAGCTCGTCCGGGGTGGTGATATGCAGGATGTGCACGGGCCGTCCGGCTGCGCGCGCCAGCCGCAGGATGCGCTGGGTGGCCAGCATCGCGCTCTCGTCGTCGCGCCAGACCGGGTGGCTGGCGGGGTCGCCGGCGACGCGCAGATTTATGCGCGCCTGCATCCGCGCCTCATCCTCGGCATGGATGGCGACCCGGCGCACCCCGCTGGCCAGCACGCGCGCCAGCGCCTCGTCCTCGGCGACCAGCAAATTGCCGGTCGAGGCGCCCATGAAGATCTTGACCCCGGCGGTGCCCGGAATACGCTCCAGCTCGGCCAGTTCCCCGGC
>JAYUBN010000193.1:0-3206 GCA_043740855.1 Sphingomonadales bacterium
CGCCCAGTAATAATAAACAAAAAACGTTCCAGGATAAACCCGTGCCGCCGCCATGAAGCTGTCCGAGGCACCTTGCAAATCTTTTTTTGCCCACAGCGCCAGCGCCTTGACTGTCAGCGCGTTGGCCAGCAGGAAGGGTGCTTTGCTGACCGATTTGGTCATCTGCGCCTTTTCGATGGCGCCCAGCGCATCATCGAAGCGCTGTTGCGCGATGTTCAATATGCCCTGGTTGATCAAGGCATAGCCCAATTCCGGGTCCGCCACGATCGCCTTGGAGAATTCGATGGCGGCATCATCATTTTTGCCCGCCATCATGGCGGCCATGCCGACCAGATTGTGGAAGGCCGCGTAGTCATAGGTGCTGTCTTCACCTCCGGCCTCACTCTTCAACCGCTCCTCGACGAACGATTTGAGTGCGGCATACTGCGTGCCCTGCTGCATGAAGGCGTGCTTGCCGTGCATTTCGTTGAACAACGCAATCGCGGCCGCATAGGGTTCGACGCGCTTGATGATCTCGGTGGCCACCACGTTGATGAATACCGGCAGCGGCTGGTCCTTCGGGCTGGTGCAGTCGATGATGAAATTCCCAGTATGGCGCGACAGGCCGCTTAGGATAAAACGCAACCGATCGTCGCGCGCGTCAGTCGTGGTGGGCGCCGGTGCCGCCGTGGCTGAAACGATACCGGCCGCAGCCTCCGCTGCCCGCGAAGGTTGCTTACCATCAGGCGCCGCCGCGTCCGATGTCGGCTTGCCGTCCGACATCGCCGCCCCGATGGCCATGCTGCTGGCGGAACGACCGCATTCCTCGCCATTGGCACTCGCGGTCATCAGCGTGCCGGTGATGCGGATCGGGTTGAGGCCGAGTTCGGCCTGGAAGGATGCGGTGACATCCTTGAGATTGAGCGATTCAGCGATGGCGCCGACAATCGACTTGTCTTCGGCTGACCTGATTGTGGCCGGATGGACGACGGACCGATAATCCACCAATTGGCGCAGGCTGTTGTTGAGCAGCGCATCGACGAGCTGATGGGTATAGCCGCGTTTGGAAAGGTCCTCGGTAACCTCGACCTTGAAGCCGATGGTGCCGGCGTTGATCGCCGCGTCGGCGCCGATCATGCCGATGGACAGCAGTACCGCGGCAATTAATGAGCCCAGATCCATCGCACATGCTCCACAGCCGGTCTTAACAGCCTGTGATAGTGCCCGAATTGCCGGCGAAAGTCACTCCGGACAAATACCTAGATCATCATCCACTCAAACGGTTTGGTTTGAGTGGATAAAGATGATCGTAAAAACAAGACTCTAAGGCCGCGAAAGATCAACCGTGCGGAGCTGGCCATCCATGAAGCGCCCGATCGTCATCCAGCACAGCCCAACGCCGGTCACCACCGACAACACCGATAATCCGACCCAGACCTTGCCGTCCGGCGCCGGGATCGACAGCCAGCCGGCTTCCAGGGCGACCCAGATTGCGGTCGTGGTGAGCGAGGTCGCCAATGCCACGCCGCCAAGGCCGAGCGCGCGGATGGCGACCGGAAATACCACGCCGTGGGCGACCAGCAGCAAGGCCGCCGCGATCAGCTTCCATTCGATGCGCGGCCCATCGGACAGCACCCAATGGGTAAACGATCGGCCGGTTGGGTTATAAGTGGCGAAAATCAGAAACCCCGCGAACAGCATGCGGGCCAATAACAGCAATACCAGCATGGCCGGGTTGGATCGGTGCCTGATTGCGCTGGCGGCCACCGGCCTCAGCGCCGATCGACGGTGGTGCTAAGCGCGTCACATCGGGTGCGCCGGACATCGAGATAGGCATCGCGCTGGGCGGCATAGGGGTCTTCGATCGGGGCTGGGACCGCCACTGCCGCGGCCCGCCGCTCAAAATACATGTCCAGCCGGTCGAGCACATAGTACGGATAAAAGATTGGGCCGCCCACAACAGTGAAAATCGCGACGTTGGTCACAATTTGCGCCCCGATGTCGCGGAGATTGGCGGGTCCAAGAATGGGCAGCTGGATGAATATCGGCTCCGGCATGAAGCCATTGCGGCACAGCTCGATCCCGACATCGTTGCGCTCGGACTGATAGCCAAGGGTCGCGGCGATATCGTAAGTGCCGAGCAGCCCAACGGTGGAATTGATCGCAAAGCGCGAGGTCGAATTCCATGCCGATCCCATATTTCCGGCAACCAGGGCGGCCGCCGCGGCAATCGGCTCGCGCAAATTGACGAACAAATTGTTGATGCTCTGAAAGACCTCGGGCGACACGGGACTTGCCGCACCGGTCACCGAGATCGCTGGTAACCACGCCGCGAAGGATCGGTTCAGCGCATATGTTGTCCGGTTGAGGCGCTCGAAAGGGTCATCGGCGCGGGTTTCCTCGGCACGGGCCGGCCGCGCGGCTGCGGCACCGAACAAAGTCAGACCCAGCAATGCCGCAGCCATCCAATGCTGTGGCGATCGTGAAAATTCGGGCTTCATCATCTTCAACCCCAGTCAAAGCAAATCAGTCAGAACCGACCGAGCAGGTCCTTGACCATGCCCATAAAATCGTCGAGCGCAGACTGCGCAATCTTCATGGCGCGATCCGAAACGCTGGTGCGCAAAATGCCAGCCACCACCGGGGCCGCGCGACCAATGGTCTCACGCAACAGCGGCGGCGCGTCATCGCGGGTCACCGCGCCGATCGGGGCGCATAAGGTAATGTCTGGCGCACGGCTCCAGGGCAGCAAGCCGCTATCGGTGCGCACCGGGACCAGCACGAAGCCACTGGCACGCTCCGCGCCGGCCCGCGACAGCAATCTTGTGACGACCGGAATCCGGGTCAACCGTGGATCATCGGCAAGACGCTCGATCTGTGCCGCATCAAACTCCGGATAAACCATCACCAGCGCCAGATCGACGGTCCCCTTGGCGGCGCGGGCAATAATGTCGGCAAGCGGGGCAATGACCGGCACCGTGGCGGTAAGGCCAGGATCAAAGCGCCGCAACAGGGTCAAGGTCGCCTCGGCTTCGGCATCGGCCACCCCGATGACCGGGGGCGGCCCCGCGCCAGCCGTGGCGAGGTCCGCGAAACTGCGCAACCACCCGCCGCGCTGGGTGAAGCCAAGCAGGCAGCGCCGGCCCGCAACCGACTGGAATTGCAGCCGGTCAGCGCCGAGGGTTTTGCGCCGCGCATAGTCGAGCATGGTCGCCAGATCGGTCACC
>JAYUBN010000194.1:0-10259 GCA_043740855.1 Sphingomonadales bacterium
GTCAGGTGATCGCGGTCGACAAGTTGCCTAGCGAAATTGCTGCCGATATTACCAACGGCCTGAAAGCTCAATATCGCGATAATGTGCCGACGGTGACGGTGTCGGTGAAAGGTGCCGTCGGTCTGCAGTTCGCAGTCACAGGCAAGGTGAAGGCGCCCGGCACCTTTACCCCTGGCCGCTATGTCAATATCGTCGAGGCACTGATCATGGCGGGCGGTCCGGCCGAATTTTCCAATGTCGATGATGTCGCGGTCCTGCGCAAATCGGCCACCGGTCGCATTACCTCGTTCAGGGTGCATCTCGCCAGCATTTTCAAGGGCAATCCGTCGGCACGTGACCTGGCCGATTTGCCGGAGCTGGAAAGCGGGGACGTGGTGATCGTACCATGACACCTGGCGCCCGGCTTTTCCGGACTTTGACGATTGCCGCGTCACTTGGGGCCGTGCCCCAAGTTGCCTTGGCAGGCGATGAAATCCGGGCCAATGCCGACGTCACGACGACTGGCGGTTATTCCAGCAACCCTTTTGCCGGAACCGGAAAAAACCTCGGCAATGCCTATGTTCAAATCGACGCAGATCCCCAGGTTCGGTTGATCGCAGAACGCAGCGTGCTCGCGCTCAAGGCCCGCATCGATTATCGACATTATTTTCACAGCCGCTCGGACACCAGTGATTATCAGGGCGGCCTCGATTATTTGGGAATGCCGAGTTCACGGCTTACCACGCATGCCAACGCCAACTATGACAGCTCGATTATTGGCGGGTTCGAAGCGATCGCCCCTGTGATTAACCCGGCACAGCCGCCGCCCCCGCCCAAAACGGGAAATGATCTGACGCTGTTCGGTACCGGGACGCGCCGACGTACGCTCGAGCTTGGCGGTGACGTAGCATACATCTTGTCTGCACGCGCGTCCCTGACCGTCAACGGATTCTACAGTCGCGCCCGTTATAGCGCTTTCGCCGGGCAATCGAATTATGACGGGTACGGCGGGGGCGCGGGGTATTCGCGCAGATTGTCGGACCACCTCCGGCTTGGCGTCCAGACGTCTGTCAATCGTTATGTCTTTCAAGGTCTGTTTGGCCAATCCCAAGTTTACTCACTTCAGACGACGGTCAGCAATGATTTCAACAGCCACTGGTCGTTAAAGGGCGCGATCGGCGTCTCCTACTCCGACCGGACCGTTGGCGGCAAAACGACAACCCCGTCCGGCAATCTTCAGCTTTGCCGGCATGGCGACCGCACCAATCTGTGCGCGACGGTCAGTGAGGCGGTACTGCCGACAGGCTTTTCCGGCGCAGTAGTCACGCAATCGACCGGCGCCACCTATTCCTATCAATTGTCCGAACATGCCCGTTTTTCGCTATCAGCAGATTATTCACACAATAATAAACCAGTAAGTGGAAATACTATCCACACGGTGGCGTTCGGTAGCAGCTATGTGACGGCGACGGCAACCTATGACCGCACCCTGCGGCAACGCTTACATTTCATTGCCACGACACGGTATCGTAACATTTCAAGCGGAGCCGCGAATCGCCCCGCTGATTTTGGCGGTACGATTGGCTTTCTGGTACGACTGGGAGAATATAGATGACTCAGAATCCGGGGTCATACCCTGACCGAGAGCAGGGCCAAGAGCCGGAATCTGCCAATCCAATTGGCAAATTGCCGCTCATCCTGTGGCAGCGGCGCTGGCTCATCCTGATCCCGGCGGTCCTGATTGCCTTGACGGCAATCGCGGCTGCATTCCTTCTGCCGCGCAGCTATCGGGCAAAAGCGGTGATGCTGGTCGAATCGCAAAGCCTCCCGGAATCAACGGCAAGCTCTCAGCTCGACAATGTGATTGACCGGCGCATCGCCAAGATCCGTGAGCAGATTCTGTCGCGGCCCGATCTGGTCGGGCTGATCCAGGCCAATAATCTATACGACGCCAACAGTCAGCCCCAGCCGCTATCAGTGCTTGTCAATCGCATGCGCGACGCCACCGATCTCAGCGCCGTGGATGCCGATATTGGCAAGAACCCGGCCAATCGCAACGCGGGGTCGATCGCGTTCCAGCTGACTTTCGACTATCCCGGCGCGGCCGAGGCACAATTGGTCGCGCAGACTTTCGTCGATCGCTTGCTGCGCCTCGATGCGACACAGACCCAGACCGAAGCGCATACCAACGTGAATTTTCTGGAGGACCAGCAGGCAGGCTTGCAAGGTCAGGTGGCGGCGGTGGAAGCGCAGATCAACCGGATTTCCGGCCAGAACGGCGCTGCACTGGCGAATGCGGGCGGAATAAACACGATTTCCATCGGTGGCGGCGAAGAGGAACTGCAGATTGCCAATTTGCGGCGGACCAACGTGCAACTGCAATCGCAGTTGGGTGGCGACAGCCTTGCCCGCGATCCTGCCGTGCTTGCTGCCGAAGCGCAACTGGCGGCAGTCAAGGGGCAATTTACGGATAATCACCCCGATGTAAAGCTGGCGGAAAACCGGCTGGCTGCGGCCAAGGCGAACGCCAAGAATATGCTGAGCACGGCGATGACCTCGCCGATCCGGCAGCAGATCGCGGCGAATGACGAGGCAATTGGACAGCTGAGCGCGGCGCGCGGCGCGGCCCTCTCGCATGCCGCAGCTATGGTGGCGGCACAGTCGCGTGGTCCGGTGATTGCGCAACAGGTGGCGCAGTTGGCCGCAAAGGCGGATCTGTTGCGGGTCCAATTGGGCAAGGTTTCCGCCGATCTGTTGAGCGCGCATTCGGTCGTAAAGCTGGCCGACGAGCAGCGTGGCGAACGGCTGACGCTGATCGACCCGCCGATTACGCCCGATACGCCGAGCTCGCCAAATCGGCCGTTGTGGATAATTGGTGGCGTCGTGCTGGGACTTGCAGTCGGTGTCGGCCTGGTGCTGGCGCTGGAAATGATCAATAGCCCCATCCGTAGCGTTTCGGCTTTGACCAGAATCGTAGGCGTCCCCCCGCTGGCGGTCATTCCCGTACTGTCCGAAAAAAGCCTGCGCGCGGCGCGCCATCCTGGCGCCAAACTGACGGCAATGTTCAAGAAAGTTATTGGAGCGATGTCCAAGCGAGGTAAAGAAGCGTGAATATTCCAAGTACCTTTGCGGGCCAGCCCTCGCACCTCCTGCCGCCGCTGGCTGCCATCCTGAATGGCGGAGCATCTGCACAGACCGTCGATGATATTGCCTTGCCAGGCCTGTTCGGCTTCAACAGCCGCGATCGCAGGTCCAGGCCCTTCAATCTGTTGCGTATGCAAGTGATGAAGATCATGAAAGCTCGCCAATGGAAGATTATTGGCGTCACTTCAGCTGCACCGCGCGTCGGCAAAACGTTTATGGCCACCAATCTGGCTGCCTCGCTGTCGCGTATCCCCGGTTTGCAAACGCTGTTGTTCGACCTTGATCTCCGGCGCGGCTCGGTGTCCGAAAGTTTCCGGATACCCGCAGGGCTGGGGATTAATGCCTTTTTGAATGGCGAGGTCGATTCTCTCGAAGCCGCCGCTTACAACGTCCTTGGCACCGGACTTACTATATATCCGTCGTCTCCGAGTAACGAATCATCGGCAGAACTTCTCGCCGGCGAGCGAATGCAGGCACTGGTCAGAGCCATGCGCAGCCTGCCCGATAATGTGATTTGCATTTGCGATCTACCACCAGTCTTTGCCAATGACGACGCCGCGATCGTGCTGCGCGAGATAGATGCCTATCTCCTTGTCGTCGAGGAAGGGACGACGACCGCCAATCAGGTGCACGATGCGATCAACGTCCTGCAACCGTCGCCCTGCATGGGTACCGTGTTGAACCGCTATCACGGCGGCATCGGTGGCAGCGATTTTGGCTTCGGTTACGGCACTCAAAAATATTACGACAAATATTACGACGATTACTACGTCTGATAGAGTTGTACCAAGCTGCCGTGATTCCTTTGGCTACCGAACGGGAATGACAATTCTCATGGGTCAAGATCACCACAGCTTGGTATTATTCCGCTGCGCACTGATTTACTGCCCAGCACACATCATCCCGATAGCGGGCGATGTTTGCTGCAGGATCGAAGGTGGCAAACAAGTCGGGGGCCGCGCGCCGGATATTTTCGCGGAAGCGAACCGAGTGGCGCCACAAGTCCAATAGTCCGATCGCGATAGCGCCACTGTCTCTCGGCGGCGTAGCAATCGCGACGCCCAAACCGTCGAGGTAACGATCGACCGCAGTTCCCGCAGTGAATAGTACGGGAACCCCGGCAAACAGACTTTCGACATAAACCATGCCGAAGGTTTCATTGAGGCTGGGAAGCGCGAAGCCGCGATAACCTGGCAAGCGCTGCAGCAACTCGACATTCGACAACGCCCCCACCAGCCGCACGCAGGAACCAAGGCCGTGCTGGGCAATCATCGCGCTGCACCGCGCGATCGATGCGGGTGATCCGCCGCCGATGATGTCGAGCGTGATCTCCGGTTCCTCGCGCCGGGCAATCTTCATTGCATCGAGCAGCCACGACAGTCCCTTACGCTTGTACGTGTCGAGATTGAACACGCTGACCAGCGACTTGTCGGGCGGCGTAATCGTGATCGTCGGCGAAATATTGCGTACGATATTGGGCAGTCGCCGTTCCTTGGCGGTGACACCGGGAACAAGGGCGTTAAACATCGGCTCAAACCAGGCCGATACAAAATACAGGCGCGCGGCATCATGCGCGATCCGACGCAAAAACGGGCGGAGTAGCGGCTTGGCTCTGAACACCTTCGTTTCCACCTCCCCGCGTAACGAGATGAACAGGGGCACGTCGAAGTGCCGCGCGACGTACCAGCCGGCCAAGCCCTCGAAGGTGAACTTGTGAGCATGAATCAAGCTGGGGCGGATATTCTGCTGGTCGAGCAGCGCGATGATCCCGCCGGCGGCGTTGCGCATCGCCCGGTGCAGACCAATTCCCAGCGGCAGACCGAAAAAAACATAATTGAACAGCCGACCCGTCGACGTGGCGCATTCGACTGGTTGTTGCCGCCTTGGCCTGGGCGACCGCTGCATGGCAATCACGACATTGTCATAGCCAGTCAATTCGCTAACAAACCATTCGACGGCCGTGGTGGTCCGTGGACGCTGCGGCGTATTATAATCCACAGCTAGATGAACGATGATAATGTCTGCGGTGTTCCCGGCTTTTGGCGCGGCTGTTGGCGTCATCGGGAGCGGTTAACCAATCGTCGTTTGTGCTCTGCGCGCCACCAGCGCCATGCCATCGGGAAAATCCGCGGGCCATCGACCAGATAACGCCGCGCCAGACGGCGCGGCTCGGTGGCCAGTCGCCATGTCCATTCGAGCCCTGCCCTGCGCAAGGGCATGGGTGCCCGGCGCCTTTCACCGACGATGAAGTCCACCGCAGCGCCGATGCACAATGCGGTCCCCCGGATATCGGGGTCGCGGGCCATTTCCGCCGCGAGCAATTCCTGCTGCGGCGAACCCACCGCGAGCAGGATAATCCGCGCGCGCGATTGCGCCGCAAATCGCGTCGCCGCGGCGCGCGCCGCCGGATCATTCTGCAATCCCATCGGCGGGATATGCTGGACCACCTCGATACCGGGGTATAGCCGCGCAAGGCTGGCCGGGTGCGTGTCGCTGCCGCCGATCAGGCACACCCGGTCCTGGGTGTGCAGGATGTGATCGAACAAGGCAGCGGCCAGGTCGCTGCCCGGCACCAGTGTCAGCCGAATGCCAAGCAATTTGGCGATACCGCGCAGTATCTGGCTATCGCACAGGCACAGTGCCGCCTGGTCATAAATGCGACGAAGGCCCGGCCCGGCCGTTTCCAGTCGTACAACGTGATCCACGTTCGGTGTCACCACATACCCGAAATGACTATTCGCATCGCGGGCGGCGATCCAGTCGTGCACTTGGCCGCAATCCAGCACGTCGAAGCCGATATCAAACAGAACCGCTTTTTCGGTCATGCCGCGGCCTTGGCCCATGGCACCAGCTTGGCCCGGGCCTGCCCCCTGGGCTGTGGTGCGCCCCGGGTCATGTCGAAGGCGACCACCAACCGCTGCCAATTGACCCGGTCGCTGAATTCTTCGGCGACCGCGCTGCGAGCGGCTAGGCCCAACGCTGAACGCAGCCCGGGATTACCCGCCAATTCCGCCAGCGCGGCGCCCAGTGCCGATACGCTGTCAGGCGGAACCAGCAGACCGGTCTTGCCGTTCTCGATCAATTCCCGGATCGCGGGTAAATCTCCTGCGATCACGACGCGAGCGGCTGCCATGGCTTCCATCAATACCACAGGGATGCCGTCCTTGTCGCCGTTTGTCGCCGTGCGGCATGGCAAGGCGACGATGCCGGCAGTAGCGATCGCGGCGAGGCAATCGGCATGTGGCCGGGCACCTGCGAAGTACACCCGGTCGGCCACTTGCAACTCGGCGGCAAGGGCTTCCAACCGGGCGCGATCGTCACCGTCGCCCAGCACCTGCAAAGTCCAGTCGGAGAGCGCGGGGGCGCCGGCAAACGCGCGGAGCAGCAGATCGATGCCCTTCTTGGGGATGAGCCGGGCCACCGCGACCAGTTCCTGGCGTTCGGGCTGAACGCGTGCCGGTACCGCGACCGAACAGCGCACCAGCGGCAAGCGCCGGTCATCCAGCGGGACGATGGCCCTGTAAAAACCCCGATGCCAATGGCTGATGCAAGCGACGAAACTGGCCTGTTGCAATTTAAAGCCCAGAGCTGCCCGTTGCACAAACAGATCCGCAGCATGGCCGGTAAAGCTGAAGGGCACGCCCAGGCTGCGCGCCAGGTAGAGCGCTACCATCGCCGGGGCATTAGCCATGTGGGCATGGACGTGTTCAATTTTGCGGTCACGCAACTGGCCAGCGGTCTGGATGCCGATGCCGGCCTGTACGATATGTTTGAGCCGGCTGCGTAATGACGGGTGGTCGGCATGAAGCGCCTCGCCGATCGCGGTCAGCATCTGGCGCGGGTGACGCAGCACGGTACGGGGCAACTTCTGCAGGTTGGCACGTGTGTAAATCACGAATGTTTCAGCGGCCAGCGCGCTCAGCGCCGGATCGCCGTCAAATGGTCGCGGCGGATAGAGGCTCGCCGCCAAGGTCGGACGGCCCAACGTCCGCAAACCCAGCATTTCGCGGTAAACGAAGGTTTCGGAGAGCGCCGGTAGACGCGAGCCTACATACAGGATTACGCCGCCCGTTCGCGCCGTATCGCGTGCCGGATGGCGCCGCACAAACTCTGTCACCTGGCCTCCGCGCGATTGTCAAAGCACAGCAATTTCTATATTCGCAAACCCAGGAAAACTCCTAGAGGATTTCCGCGGCGGAACTCCGGCGAATTGCGGGCGCGATAATTGGAAATATGGACCCTGTGAAGCGGCTTTCTGTCATCATCATCAATTATCGTACGCCGGAGCTGGCAATTGCATGCACGCAATCGCTGGAATTGGCTCGGGCAGCGTTGCCGGACTTGCGGGCAATTGTCGTTGATGGGGGGTCGGGCGACCGATCGGCGCGAATGCTGGCAGCGGCGATGGCTATGGACGGTCGGCAGGATTGGACCGAGTTCCTGGCTCTGCCGGTCAACGGCGGTTTCGGTTATGCCAATAATCAAGCCTTGCTGTCGCTGGCCAGCCAAGGACCGTTGCCGGAGTATGTGGCCTTGATCAACCCCGATGCCCGGGTCCTGCCGGGTGCGCTGGAGGCTATGGTCGCCGTGCTGGAGCGCGAGCCGCGCTGCGGCGCGGTGGGCGCCCTGTTGGTCCACGACGACGGCTCAACGCAATCCTCGGCCTTTCGGTTTCCGTCGGTGCGCGGCGAGTTCTGCCGGGGTGCGCGAACTGGCCTTGTCGAACGTTTGCTGTGCCAGCCACCCACCCGGATCGAGCCGGAACAGGCCGGCCCGGTGCCATGGGTGACGGGGGCGGCAGTGATGTTGCGGACTGCGGCCCTTGAACAAAGCGGATTGTTCGATGACGGGTTTTTCCTGTATTATGAAGAAACCGAACTGATGTACCGGCTGCGCAAGAGAGGTTGGACGATCTGGCATGAACCCCGTGCCCGCGTCGTCCATGAAGGTGGAGCCGCCACGCAGATCCGCGACCCGAAAACGGGAACGCCGTTCCAAAAGCCGTTGCCGCGCTATTGGTATGAAGCGCGGAAGCGTTATTTTGCACTGACCGGCGGTCGCCTCTATGCGTTCGCCGCCAGTCTAGCCTGGCTGTGCGGCAATATTTTCTGGGCCTTGCGCCGAGCCATCACCAGCGTGCCTGACTCCAGCACGCAGCGCGCAGTGCGCGATATGATCGCTTATGGCTTGTGGCCGTCGCGCCACGACAGCCGGCACGCCGGCCAGCCATTTTCTGGCGCGGCAGGCCAGCCGCCATCGTGGATGAAATCGCGGTAATGAGCGATATCGGCGTCGTCATCATCGGCCGCAACGAAGGCGACCGGCTGCTGCGCTGCCTGGACGCCATCGGGCCGGTGGCAGCGCCAATCGCAGCTGTAGTCTATGTCGATTCAGGATCGACCGACGGCAGCGTCGCGGCGGCGGTCCGTGCCGGCGCGCGCATCGTCGAGCTGGACATGACCCAGCCCTTTACCGCAGCGCGTGCCCGTAACGCCGGGCGATTGGCGCTGCCGCCACACTGTGGCTATATCCAGTTTATCGATGGCGACTGCATGCTACAGCCGGGTTGGTTGGCCCACGCGCAGTCCGCTCTTGACGCGGATGACGGGGTCGCGGCGGTGTTTGGGCGCCGCCGCGAGATTGCACCGGGCGCCAGCGTGTATAATTGGTTGTGCGACGTCGAATGGGCGGTGCCGGCAGGCCCGGCGCGCTATTTCGGTGGCGATGTCATGATCCGGGCTGCGGCGCTGGACGAGGCCGGCGGGTACCCTGCCGAAATGATCGCGGGCGAGGAGCCGGATCTGGCGATGCGTCTGCGTAAAAATCAACATCGGTTGCTGTGCCTGCCCTGGGAGATGACTTTGCACGATGCGGCGATTGTTCAGTTCGGTCAGTGGTGGCGCCGGGCCAAGCGCTCGGGCCATGCCTATGGCGAACTCGCCGCGCGCCATCGCGGGTGCGGGTTTAACGATTATCGTCGCCGCATGCTGGGGGTGCTGTTCTGGGGGCTTGTCCCGGTGCCGGCGGTCTTGCTTGTTCCCGTCGGGCTTGCTCTAACGAATCAGTGGGTGGGGGGGTGGTGGCTGGCAGGCTGCGGGGTGGCTGCGCTCGCACTGCCCGTGCTGCAACTGCTGCGCTTGACGGCCCAGGGCTGGCGATCGCGCACGCTGAGCGAGGCATTTAGCATTGCCGCATTCCAGCTTGCTGTAAAACCGGCGCAGGCGCTGGGCATTGGCCGTTACTGGCTGGGGCGGTTGGCCGGCCAGCGGTCGGCGCTGATCGAATACAAGCGGACCGCAGCATGACGCGCCCCGGCCCGGTAAATGGAACGAGACTGTTTGCGCAAATAGCCAGTGACTGGCGCGCCAATGGCCGCGACTGGACCCGACCCGGCTTTCGCACGCTGGCGGTCTATCGCTTTGGGGTCTGGCGCATGGGCGTGCGGTCAAAGCTGCTGCGGGCGCCGTTAAGCCTAGTTTATCGCAGCCTGTTTCGCCATTGCCGCAATGTCTACGGCATTGAATTACCCTATTCGGTGCAAGTCGGCCAGCACGTCGTCATCGAGCATCAGGGCGGCATCGTCATTCATGGTGCCAGCGTCATCGGCGATGGCTGCGTGATCCGCCAGGGCTGCACCCTTGGATTGCGGCGGATCAGCGATCTGGGAGCCGCGCCGGTGCTGGAAGCGGGCGTAGAGCTCGGCGCCGGTGCGGCGATCTTGGGGCGCATCCGCATCGGTTGCGGGGCCAGGATCGGCGCCAATGCGGTCGTGCTGATCGACGTGCCCGCAGGCGCCATCGCGCTGGGCGTGCCAGCTAAAATCACAGAATCTAAGCCGCAGACAATTTGAGCTTTCGCTTTCGGGCGAAATTATGGCTCCAATCAATGAAGCATTTCTCGAAATAAAACGTCGAGAAATGCGCAAGCGTGAATGTCGCCGCGATCTGCACCGGACGCCAGAGATATTTGATCAGCTTGCTCGGCGAGCCGTCGGTGGTGAACATGGCAAAATGGTGGATGATATAAAGCGCATATGAAATCTGGGCGATATAGCTGGCGGGGCGCGACTCCAGCAGCGGACTCAATCCCCTGATCGGGCGCAGGATGGTGATTCCCACCATCGCACCCGCAAGATA
>JAYUBN010000195.1:0-10253 GCA_043740855.1 Sphingomonadales bacterium
ACTGGCCTTGCCAATGCTCGTGATCGACATCGACATGCGCGATCGGCCCCGGCCATGGTTTGCCCGATGAATAGCGGATCAACCCACCGCGCAAGGCATCGAGGCTGGCCTTTTGCAGTACGGGATCGAGCGAAGTGCGCACCCACAACCCGCCAGCATAAACGCTGTTCGGACCATCGTCGGCGTTCTCGCCATATTGATCGATCAGACGGCGACGCACTTCCTCGGCGAAATAGCCCACGGCGGGATCATAGCTTTCCACCCGGCGTGCGATAACGCCCAGCGGCTGGGTTTTGGCAGCATCGGCATCGGCGCGGCTGGCAAAGCCGTTTTTGACCATCTGGTCGAGCACCCAGTTGCGCCGGGTGATCGCCAGATCGACATTTTTGGCGCGCCCGTAGGTTTCCGGCGCCTTGGGCAGAATCGCCAGGAACGCGCATTCGTTGAGTTTGAGATCGCCGACGTCCTTGCCGAAATAGGCCCGCGCGGCGGCCTGCACGCCAAAACTCTGGCGGCCCAGCGGAATCTCGTTGAGATAAAGTTCCAGGATCTGCTGCTTGGACAAAACATGTTCGATCCGCCGCGCCAGGATCATTTCCTTGAGCTTGCGCGTGACCGAATATTGATTTCCGATCAGTATGTTCTTGGCAACCTGCTGGGTAATGGTCGAGCCGCCACGGGCACGCTGGCCCGAACCGAACTTCAACCCGTAATCCACAACGGCCTCGCCCAGGCCGACAAAATCGACCCCGCCATGCGAGAAAAAGTTTTTGTCCTCTGCCGAGATGTAGGCGTTGATCAGCGTTCGCGGAAAATCGACATAGCGCAATTGGACCCGGCGTTCGCGCGCATAGGAGTAGACGATGCTGCCATCCGCGCCGCGCACCATGGTCGGCAGCGGCGGCTGGTAATCAATCAGCTTGTCCGCAGATGGCAAATTGCGCGCGATGGTCACCCAGACCAGCAGATAAATCGCCAGTACCGCTGCCAACGCATAGCCGCACAAGCGCAACCAAAGTCGCGCACGCCACTGCTGCGCGAATAGTCCCCCATACAACGGCAGGTTCATCCGGGACACCAACCCTCCGGAGTTGCGCCGGATGCGGTAGATCAAACTGTCCTCGGGAAATTTATCAGCCATGTGGACAATCCCCTAGCATGGCTGCGCGCGGGTTTGCCAGTGGGCTTGTTGCGCGTAATGCCAAAGCGCAATGCGATAAGATAGCATCGCATCATGCTTCGGCAGCCTGTGTTGTCGCGTGATTTTTTGACAAAACCCGGTGCCAGCTTGTTGTCGTCACGCGCTCAGGCGTCGCGATTGCCATTGGTGTGGACTGATGCGCAAAAACCACACGAGTAGCGCGGCGGCTGTCGTCGCAAGGCGTTGTGCCCTGCGTCGGACGCCAGCCACGCGGCATCGTGCGGATTGCCGATGCAGCCCGCGTCGAACAGCGCTGAGTATACATCCGGCGATTTGAGCACGACAGAGGCTGCCGAATTGCGGCGGCCGGTCGCGAAATGCCACCAGTGGGCCTGTTTCGCCCGGCACCAGTGTCGCAAATTCCTCCGACTGATACCGGGTCTGCCGCTGCATAGATTAACAAGGACCGCCTGACCGCGTTGCCGGGGGAAACTTCACTTGAACGTCAGAAGGCGGGACATGCCCAATGGCCGGTATTGGTGGCCACCCTCTGTATGCACTGGCACGGATGCCGCGCGTAACGGGATTACGTCGAGCAATAAACTTGCCGAGGCGAAATTGCGGTGCTAGCTAAGCAGTACCGGGGCAGTCTTGCCCAGATCCCCCCAGCGCAACAGCTAGCCGTATGGCAGCAAGCGCGCATTATCGGATGGATCGAGCTTGACCGGCTCACGCCTGGATCGTCCGGGCCAGAGCCGTCCGGATACGACAGGTTGATGCAGGTCATGAATAGCCGTTTTCCGTTCCATTTGCCGCAGCTTCGAAGGGGCGCGGCGACATGGTTGACGGACCGGCTGGCACATGGAACTTTGACGGTGGGGGTGTCGGCAGTCTGGTCGCACCGGGCCGCAGCCACCGCTCCAGCGCGCTTTACCGCGCCGCGCCATTTTACGCCAGCAGATGCAAACACCGCCGCCGAAGAGACGGTTCGCACTATTGCGACATATCTCATCGGCTTTTTCAATACATCCGCGCCGCTGCGCCGGGCATTGCCCCCGATGCCAGCGCGCGGCACTTCCGCCAATTATCGCGCCACAGCGCCGGGCTTGCCCGCGCTTCCGGACGCATGGAGAATTTTTGATGACAACGCGTATGCTTATCGACGCCCGCCACCCGGAAGAAACCCGGGTAGCGGTCCTAACGGGAAACCGGATTGAGGAATTTGACTTTGATTCTGCCGATCACAAGCAGATCAAGGGTAACATCTATCTGGCAAAGGTCACCCGGGTAGAACCATCGCTGCAGGCGGCATTCGTCGATTTTGGCGGCAACCGGCACGGGTTCCTCGCCTTCAGCGAAATCCACCCTGACTATTACCAGATACCCAAGGAAGACCGCGAGGCTTTGCTGGCCGAAGAGGCTGCGCACGCTGCCGAGGAGGCCGAGCTGCGAGCCGACGAGGAAGCGGAAGAAGATGCCTATGCCGAAAACGGCGAAAATTATGGTGACGGTGGCGGATATTCCGGCGACGATTATGCACGCGAGGCGGGCGATGATTTTGGCCGCGCCGGCAGCGTCAGTGAAATCGACACCTCGGAAAAAGACGAGGTAGCGACGATCGAGGACGGCCATGTCGATAATGGCTTCGACGGCGACTTCGCCCGTGCCGGGCAGGATTCCGAAGAGGGCTTCGAAGGCGACGACGCCGAAAACGGCGAAGCGCGCGACCATACCGGGGAAGAATCCGGACAGGAAGGCGACGACGAAGGCGAGCAAGGCCGCCGTCGCGGTCGCCGCCAAGGGCAAGGACGCGGACAAGCCAAGGATACGCGCGGCCAAGCCGATGATCTGCGTGCCCGCCGCATGGCGTTGCGCCGCCGCTACAAGATCCAGGACGTAATCCAGCGCCGGCAAGTGCTGTTGGTTCAGGTAGTCAAGGAAGAACGCGGTAACAAGGGCGCGGCGCTGACCTCCTATCTCAGTCTGGCTGGCCGGTATTGCGTACTGATGCCGAATTCCAGCAACGGCGGCGGGATCAGCCGCAAGATCAACTCGGTCGCCGATCGCAAACGGTTGAAATCGATCATTTCCGAAATGGCGCTGCCCAAAAGCATGGGCTGCATCGTCCGCACCGCCGGATTGCAGCGCACCAAGACCGAGATCAAGCGCGACTTCGATTATCTGGCGCGGCTGTGGGACGATATCCGCGACACCACGCTGCATTCCAGCGCACCGGCACTAATCCATTCCGACAGCGACCTGATCAAGCGCGCGATCCGCGACATCTACAATCGCGAGATTGAAGAGGTGATCGTCGAGGGCGAGGGCGGCTACCGGCTGGCGCGCGACTTTATGAAGCTGCTGATGCCCAGCCACGCGCGCCGGGTAAAGGCCTATATCGATCCGGTACCGCTGTTTCAGCGCTTCGGCGCGGAAGACCAGCTCACCGCGATGTACGATCCGGTGGTTCAGCTTAAATCGGGCGGCTACATCGTCATCAACCCGACCGAAGCGCTGGTTTCAATCGACATCAACTCGGGCCGGTCGACCAAGGAACACGGCATCGAGGCCACCGCGGTCAACACCAATCTGGAAGCCGCGCGTGAGATCGCCCGCCAGTTGCGCCTGCGCGACATGGCCGGGCTGGTCGTGATCGACTTTATCGACATGGAATATGGCTCGAACGTCCGCAAGGTCGAAAAGGCAATGAAGGACGCGCTGAAAGATGATCGCGCCCGCATTCAGGTCGGTCGGATTTCCGGCTTCGGCCTGATGGAAATGAGCCGCCAGCGCTTGCGCACCGGCGTGTTGGAAGCGACCACGCGCTCCTGTCCGCATTGCGACGGCTCAGGGCTCGTCCGTACCGCCGGATCGGCAGGGCTTTCCTCGTTGCGCTTGATCGAGGAAGAGGCGGCCAAGGGGCGCGGCGTGATCATTACGCTGTTCGCCAGCCAGGAAGCCGCGATCTACGTGCTCAACACCAAGCGCGCCGACCTCGCCGAGATCGAAGCGCGCTATGGCGTGACCGTCGAAGTGATCCCGGAAGGCGAAAACGAAGGTGCCAAGATGCGCGTCGCCTCATCGGGCCCGCGCAACGAATTCATGCCCAGGTTCGAGCCGGCCGCTTACGTCGAAGAAGAAGACGATCTTCCCGATGACGAGGAAGACGAGATCGAGGAGCAGTTCGCGCCAGAAGATCAGCCGCGCGAGCCGCGCCGCGATCGCGAACAGGCCGCCGCAAGTGACGGCGAAAAGGCCGCCGATCATTCCGCTGAAGGGGACCCCCGCCGCAAGCGTCGCAAGCGTCGGCGTGGGCGCGGTCGTGACACCGGCGATGAGCAGGCAGGCAAGGACGAGGCCAGCGATACCTCGCTGGACACCGGTGGGCTGGACGTGCTCGGCGACACTTCGGACGAAGTCGACGAAGCCGACGCAGTGGCGGGTGTCAGTGAAACCGATGACGCCAGCGACGAAAGCGAGGCTCAGGCCAAGCGTCGTCGCCGGGGTCGCCGCCGTCGCGGTGGCCGAAATCGTGGTGAGCCGAGCGAAGCCGCGGTCGAGGAGCAGGGTGAATATGCCCCCGGTCAGCCTGAATCAGCGGCCCCTGAACCAGCAGCCGATGAAAACGCAGACGTAATTGCCGGAGACGCAGGCGGGACGGCGACCCCGCATGAGGCAGCAGCCTTTACTCCGGAAGTTGCCGAAGCCAGCGCACCGCCAGCACCAAAAAAGCGTGCGCGACGCAAGAAAGGCGATGCCAGTGCCGAACTAGCTGAAGACGCGCCTGTCGTGGTCGAGGCCAGTGACCCGCCTGTCGTGGCCGAAGCCAGCGAACCGGAGGTCGAGGTCGAAGCACCTGTCGAAAAGCCCAAGCGCGCTCGTCGCAAGAAGCCCGAAGCGGGGGATGAGGCTGTAACGCCCGTCGCAATTGGTGTTGACAGCGGCGCGCCAGTCAAGCGTGTGCGCCGCAAGAAGGCCGATGCAGCACCGATGGAGGAGATCGTTGCGGATGAAGCGGTCAGCGGGCAGCCCGTGCTGGCGCCGCGCCCCGCCGCCGACATGGTGCAGACCAGCCCGGCTCAGCCGATGACGGGCGAAGCCGCCGATGTTGTCAACTCCAACGATCCAAACGAAGCGCCGCGTCGCGGTTGGTGGCAGCGGACATTTGGTCCCTGACACGCACGATATGATTGCCAAGCCGTGAAGTTTGCAGGGACCGGCGGTCCTTGCACCCCGAATTTTATGATCCACAAGTTGGTGTCATGGTGTCTCGGGCGCAGAACTGTAATCCAATTTTGCGCCCCATGCTCTGATTTGCCTGTTCGTCAAAAAGCTAGTAATAACGACATGAATCCAGCGTATTTGCCGTAGCCCAACGCAGCGCCGGAACGGGCAAATTTTTTACGCTATCCAGCCTCTTGCCCCCGGCAGATGAATCGCTAGATGGGTTACATATGGCGGACTGCCCGTCGTCAGGATCAGAGCAAGCACATGGCCGATTTCTTTCCCAACGCCATCAGCAGGATCACCGGCAAGGGTCGCGTGCACAAAGCTGCTCCGAAAGCGGATGGCTCCGCCGCTAAAGTAAAAAAATTCACCGTCTATCGCTACAACCCCGATAGTGGTGAAAACCCGCGTTACGATGTGTTCGAGATCGATCTCGAACAATGCGGTCCAATGGTGCTCGACGCGCTGATCAAGATCAAAAACGAGGCTGACTCGACATTGACGTTCCGCCGTTCGTGCCGCGAAGGCATCTGCGGCTCTTGCGCGATGAACATCAATGGTCGGAATGGCTTGGCCTGTACCATGGCGATCGAGGATTTGAAGGGCGATATCCGCATCACTCCTTTGCCGCATATGGAAGTGATCAAGGACCTGGTCCCCGACTTTACGCATTTTTACGCGCAATATGCCTCGATCAAGCCGTGGCTGCAGACCGTGTCGACCACGCCTTCGGGCAAGGAGCGGCTGCAATCGCCCGAACAGCGCGAAAAGCTTGACGGGCTGTATGAGTGCATCCTGTGCGCCTGCTGTTCGACCTCGTGCCCGAGCTACTGGTGGAATTCGGACAAGTTCCTCGGCCCGGCAATCCTGCTCCAGGCTTATCGCTGGTTGGCCGACAGCCGCGACGAAATGACCGGCGAGCGCTTGGACGAACTGGAAGACCCGTTCCGCCTCTATCGCTGCCACACCATGATGAATTGCGCCAATGTCTGCCCCAAGGGCCTGTCCCCGGCACGCGCGATCGCGGAAATCAAAAAGATGCACGTGGAGCGCGCGGTCTGACCAACCTGATCGCGCGCTACGACGCGCTGGTTGCTGCGGGCGAGTTGCGGTCAGACCCAGAACAGGCCGCAGCGGCCGGACGGCTCGCAGCGTTGCAGGACGAATTGGAGGCGCCCGCATTGTCGGTCGGCCTGATCGGCAGGCTACTGGGCGGCAAACCCGCAGTGAAACCGCGCGGCATCTATTTATGGGGCGGCGTCGGGCGCGGAAAATCCATGCTGATGGACCTGTTTCATCACACGCTGGCGATCCCGGAAAAGCGCCGTAGCCACTTCCATGCCTTCATGATCGAGGTCCACGCGCGCCTGCGCGAAGCAAGGCTGAGCGAAAGCGGCGACCCTATCCCGCCTGTCGCCGCCGGGCTTGTCAAAGGCTTTGGTGCCACCGATCTGCGGGTGCTGGCCTTTGATGAGATGGTGGTGAACAATTCCGCCGATGCCATGATCATGAGCCGGCTGTTCACCGCGCTGATCCGGGATCAGGGGGTGACCATCGTCACCACGTCGAACCGCGCGCCTTCGGCTCTCTACAAAGACGGCCTCAACCGCGAACATTTTCTGCCGTTCATCGCGCTGATCGAACGTGAACTCGACGTGCTGGCCTTGAATGGCCCGGTCGATTATCGGCTGCAGCGGTTGGGCGGGCTGGAGACCTGGCACACGCCGTTGGGCGACGCAGCGACGGCGCAAGCCCGCGAGGCGTTTTATCGCCTGACCGATTATAGCCCCGAGGATGCCGTCCATGTGCCATCGGGCGATCTGGATGTCGGCAGGCGTGTGCTGCACGTCCCCAAGAGTTTCAAGGGTGTCGCCGTGTTCAGCTTCAAACGACTGTGCGGCGAAGCCCGTGGCGCCTCCGACTACATCGCCATCGCCCAGGCCTATCACACCGTGATCCTGGTCGGAATCCCCCGCATGGGTCCGGAAAACCGCAATGAAGCGGCGCGCTTTGTGACGTTGATCGACACGCTGTATGAAAACAAGGTCAAGCTGTTCGCCACCGCCGACGCCGCGCCTGAACAGCTTTATGATGCCGGCGACGGCCGCTTCGAATTCGAACGCACGATCAGCCGGCTGATCGAAATGCAAAGCCAGGATTATCTGGCGCTGGGGCATGGCGAAGACTGAACAAAGGCCGCCTGACAAAACTACCCGCCCATACTGAGCCTGTCGAAGCACGACCCTTCTTCTGGGCAAGCGGCTTAAGCCAAAAAATTTCGGTAACGCTCTGCGATCCAAATATATTTGCGCTGATGTAACAAGTTTCGGGTGCAGTCATGTCTTCAGCCTGACGGTGTGGTGGTGGATTCACGGGCCCTGATGTTTGTTCGCCGACGCTGTTGGCCCCCGTCACCGTAACCCCAAGCAAAATTTCAATGTTGATATCGCCAAACGATATTGACAGACATTAGTTGAGGAAAAAAAGTTTAGTGCGAATTTTAAAAACCGTCGCCCTGAGAGGTGTAAAATTGGGGAGAGTGACAATACCGGATCTTAAACGCATGCTGGCCTTTGGTGCTTCGCTAGTGAGCGCGATGTCGGCGGCTGTGGCATACGCCGACCCGGCAGCGGCAGATGCTGCGGCCACGCGCCAGTGAGGCAGGAATCGGTCACTGCCTATGAAACAGACGCCATGACAGCCTTTGCAGACCACCGGATCGATCTATCCACGCCTGTCTGCTATTATGGCCACAAGGACAAGCAGTTGCGCGGTCGCAAGCAGGATCCGGTATTCGGCATTGAGGCACAGCGCGATCTGCGCCCGGGCGTGCGACTGCATGACGCCAATTGGCGCATCAGTGAAATGTACAAGACAATCTGGCCGCCATCGCACACTTTGCCGGCATGCCTCGCACTTGCGGTATGCCGTTTAACGTGCGCTACTGACCAAGGCTGATAATTGCCGACCCCACTTGCCGGATCGAAATTGATGGACAATGAATTCGCAGGGAAATGCGTAATCGTGACTGGCGCCTCGCGCGGGATCGGCTTTGCGATTGCTCGGATGTTGGCGCAACGCGGGGCCGACCTGCTCCTAGTGGCGCGGGACGAATCCCGGTTGCGAGCGGCGAGCAAGGCGCTGGTGGCGGAGACGGGACGAAGAGTGATGATCGTGGCTGGCGATGCTGCGTCCACGCACATTGCAGAAACCGTAGTCGCCGCGGCTTTGGCCCATTTTGGGCGGATCGACGTGCTGGCGAATATCGCCGGCTGGTATCCTACCGCGCTGGTCGAACACACCAGTGACGCGGATTATCGTGCAACGATCGATGCCAATCTGACAGCCACGTTCACTATGTGCCGGGCGGCCCTGCCCGCGCTGCAGTCGGTGCATGGGGCGATTGTCAACATGTCCTCTACTGCCGCGCGGTCTCCCGTGCCAGGGTTGGCCGTCTACAGTGCCGCCAAGGCGGGAATCGAGGCATTTACTCGCGCACTAGCCGCTGAAGCTGCACCCGGAGTGCGGGTCAACGTCGTCTCTGCGGGTCCGACCTTGACCGATGCGGTACGGGAACTCATGGCTAGCGACACGACTGGCGCCGTTGGCGCGGTAACGGCCAACCTGCCACTGGGCAGACTCGCCGAAGTGGAGGAAATAGCCGAAGTAGTGCTGTTCCTGGCTTCTCAGCGCGCCAATATTATCACTGGTCAGACACTCCACGCCAATTGTGGAGGCCACATGGCTTGAGGTTGCAGCGTTCGGCAGCGAAGGGCTGGCAATTACCCCGGTTGGGAGACGCCGCCACTCACCTTGCGATGCAAAGTTTTTGGGCGTTGATCAATTACTAACCGCACGAAATTCGTGTGTCCATGCCGATCGCAGACGCCGGCATATACCACATTGACTCCGGCCAATCGGCTGACCGCCACATCGCCCAGCCGGTAGAGGTGACTGCCGTGGACTACGTAGGACCAGCTTCCGAGTGCCACCATCTCAACCGCCGCAAACGCGAACACCGCCGCTTTCACGCGCGGCTGCGCCAGCCAGTGCCGGACACGCATCACCAGCGTATCTGCATCCTCGCCGACATCAGGCCGCACCACGCCCCAAAAGATGCCCCAGCGCCGAACCGTCGCCATGATTTGCGCCATCAGGATGGCAATGACGATGCAGCATGCCGCCATTTTCAGACCCTCGGGACAAGATCGATGACGGTCCGCTCGGCCAGATCGATTTCAAGGCTGGCAGTGCCGTCTTGCGCCGCAACCAGGGATTGCCCGGACTGCGTCACCCGATAGCTGCGTCCGGGGATCAGCCGCGAAAAATCAAGCTTCGTCCGGCACGGTCCGACACCCGCGCGCAGCACGAGGCTCAACGCCGAACCATCGCTGACCGCCCGCGTCACGATGACTTCGGGATATTTCGCCTCGGCCAGCAGCGGGCCGGTGCGCCATGCTGCGGGAAGGCCAGTGTTGACCATGTCACGCACGGTGTTGCGCCGGGTCCAGGTCTGCGAATCCGCCGTCCCGGCGCCATAGCGATCGTCCAGAGTGAGCCGCGTTGCGGCAACAATGGCTTCATCGCCCATTTCAGTCGCCGCCCACAGCGTCATCATCAGGGGATAAAGTTCGGGCCACTGCGCCGACGAGAAGTTGGCCGGTTTGCGGGTATCCCACCCCAGCGGCAGTAATTTAAAGTCGAGGTGCCCATCGGGCTTCACGCCAATGAATTCGTGCCGAAGCACTTGCCATAGCCGCTCGGCCTGCTCCGGCGCATGCGGCGTGAGGAAGCGGATGCCCCAGGTCTCGCCAAACAGGCCCGACAGGCTGGGCACCTGAAAGCCGAAGGGCGAGGAGGTGCAAACCTTGATGCGACCGTCGGC
>JAYUBN010000196.1:0-10253 GCA_043740855.1 Sphingomonadales bacterium
GCCCATGCCCTTGATCATCTTGCCCGGGATCATCCAGTTGGCGATGTCGCCGTTCTCGGCCACTTCCATCGCGCCCAGCACGGTCAGGTCGATCTTGCCCCCGCGAATCATCGCAAAGCTCGCCGCGCTGTCGAAATAGGCGGAGTACGGCAGTTCGCTGATGGTCTGCTTGCCCGCGTTGATAAGGTCGGCATCCTCCTCGCCGGCATAGGGAAAGGGGCCGATGCCCAGCATGCCGTTTTCCGATTGCAGCGTCACGGTGACCCCGGCGGGGATGTGATTGGCGACCAGTGTCGGGATGCCGATGCCCAGATTCACATAGAAGCCATCGTGCAATTCGCGCGCGGCGCGGGCGGCCATGTCATCGCGGGTCCACCCTTTTGTTTCTTGGGTCATTATACGCTCTCCCTGTTGCGCACAGTCCGGAATTCGATCTTCTTGTCGTAGGGCGCGCCGCAGAACAGCCGTTGCACGTAAACACCGGGCAAGTGAATCGCCTCGGGGTCAAGCGCGCCGGGCTCGACGATCTCCTCCACCTCGACGACGCAGACCTTGCCGCATTGCGCGGCAGGAACGTTGAAATTGCGTGCGGTCTTGCGAAACATGACGTTGCCGGTGGTGTCGGCCTTCCAGCCCTTGACGATGGCAAGATCGGCAACGATGCCGCGTTCCAGCACATATTCTTCATCGTCAAACATCATCGTCGGCTTGCCCTCGGCGACCAATGTGCCAACGCCGGTCTTGGTATAAAAGCCCGGAATGCCCGCGCCGCCAGCCCGCATCCGCTCCGCCAGGGTGCCTTGCGGCGTAAATTCCACTTCCAGTTCGCCGGCGAGATACTGCCGCTCGAACTCCTTGTTTTCGCCGACATAGGAACTGATCATCTTCTTTACTTGCCGGGTGCGCAGCAGCTTGCCCAGGCCTTCGTTGTCGATGCCGGCGTTGTTGGACGCAAACGTCAACCCGGCTACGCCTGAGGCTTGGATGGCGTCGATCAGCCGCTCGGGAATGCCCGACAAGCCAAAGCCGCCGCTGGCGATCAGCATGCCCTCGAACAGCAGCCCGTTCAGCGCCGCGCCGGCATCCGGATAAATCTTATTCGCCATTATCGCCCCTTTTTCTGCCTCAACTTGGTGCGAATACTGCGGGTGCAAGCCAAGCGCCAATGATTTGTCAGCCCCGGAACACTACGGTACGCGCGCCGTTCAAAAAAACGCGATCCTCCAGATGTGCTTTCACCGCTTCGGCCAGCACGCGCCGCTCGATATCCCGGCCTTTGCGCACCAGATCGTCAGGCGTGTCGGCGTGGCTGATCGCGACGACATCCTGTGCGATGATCGGCCCTTCGTCGAGATCGGCGGTGACGTAATGCCCGGTTGCGCCGATCATCTTGACCCCGCGCGCATGGGCCTGATGATACGGCCGTGCGCCCTTGAAACCGGGCAGAAAGCTGTGATGGATATTGATGCAGCGGCCCGAGAGAAAGCCTGCCATGTCGTCTGACAGAATTTGCATATAGCGCGCCAAAACCACCAGATCAGCGTGTGTTTCGCCGACCAGGGCCTTGATCTGCGCTTCCTGATGCGGCTTGCTGTGCGCGGTGACGGGCAAATGATAAAACGGCACATCGCCGATCAGCGTCTCGGCCTGCGCGCTGCGCGGGTGATTGGAGACGATCCCGGCAATTTCCATCGCCAGTTCGCCGATGCGATGGCGATAGAGCAGATCGCTCAGGCAGTGATCGAACCTGCTGACCAATAACAGCACGCGCTGGCGCTCGATGGCGCCGCGCAGTTTCCAGTCCATGCCCAGTTCTGCAGCGATCGGCGCGAAATCGCGGCGCCAGCTTTCGGCGGAATCGGCCGGTGACCCCGCAAAAACTATCCGCATGAAAAAGCGCTGCGTTTCCCGGTCGTTGAATTGCTGTGCATCGTGAATGTTGCCGCCACGGTTCGCCAGAAACCCGGCCACGCGCGCTACCAGTCCCGCCCGATCGGCGCAGGACAAGCTCAGCGTTGCTATTTCCGCCACACATCTTCACCTTTGCATTCGGACCTGATTTTGGCCTCATGCGCTAATTTGGTGTTGGAAATCCAGCATTAAGCTACGCAGCAGCGCGGCCCGTAGATATTACGGAGAGCACGAGGGGATATCCCCTTGTACCTCAACTCTTGTTGGAACCTGCGACAGGAACCCAGCGATGACCCAGATCAGCGGCAGGGCTGCGGCGGTAACCGGCGGCGGCAAGATGCGGGATGGGCCGATGCGTTTGCTTCATTGGCTGCTGGTCGGATTTTCAGCGTTTTTCTGGTGGAGCGCCAAGCAAGGCCAATGCGGGGGCTGTCGCTGATTCGATCATGCAACGGGCGGCATGGCCGTTTGCAGGCGCGTACGACTCGTCGGTCCTCGCAGTGCGCTTATCCGTCGGCCTGCACCGCGGACACTTGTCACTCAGCGTTACAGTTTACCCGCGCCTGACTTGCGCGTCAGAGCGACCGTTTCGCTGCTGGCATTGCTGGCTTGCGCCCGAATTTATCATGAATCTACGGCCATAAGTCGATTAACGGCGCCCTGCGCCTCGTTGGCGAACAAATTTGGGTCTGCGGTGATCGACGCGATCGGGAGCGTAAGCGTCAGTCCTGGCCGCCGACACCGAGAAAGTGTCACTAGGTATTACACCTGAGCATCGGTCAAATCGTGTCCATGACGTAAAGCATTAAAATTCAGTGGTTTTTAAATCTGGCACAGTTTTTGCGGGCGGAAGTTGCATTGAACGATGCGTTTTCCGCAGCAGCTGAAAAAATATTCGCGCTGCGACCGGTCAGAAGGATTTTTAGTTTGAAAAAGTTTGCAATTATCGCGCTGGCCGCAACATGCAGCGTCTTGGGCTCAAGTACGGCAATGGCGGCCTTCGTCAGCGATTACAACAAAGGCATACTGCTCGGTTCGTGGTCGCAAAGCCTAACACCGGTTCCGGTTGCTATTTTCCCTGGCCATGAAACCGACGTGACGATCTACAACGGGACCGGCGCAGCGATGGGCGTAACGACAGCGTTCTGGTATAATCAGGCTACCCAAGGCGGTGGTCTGCTTGTCGGCAATCCAATCAGCAGCCCTATCAACACGACCGGTCCGCAATCTTACACCGGTAACGAAGCGGCACCCGTTTTTGTGCCGGGCGTCTATGTGGAAAGCGATGGCAGCATCGTTACCATCAGCGTGCCTGAGCCTGCAACCTGGGCGACGATGCTCGTCGGCCTCGGCATGATCGGGTTTGCCGTGCGCCGTCGCCGCAATGTCGCTGTCACCGACGCCTGATCGTTCGAACCTGCGGCGATTGATGAAGGAATAGCTGTAAAAGGGGCTGTTAGCAGGTGCCGGCGGCCCCTTTGCCGTTAGACGTAACCACGCGCTGCTACCTTGCTTTGCGCAGCACGATATACACTGCCCCCGCCCCGCCGTGCCGGGGATGAGCGGGCCGGATCGCCGCGATCCGTGAGGCATGGCTGCCTTGCGCCAGCCAATCGAGAAACTTGGCGCGGATCGCGCCGCGCCGGCTGGCGCGGTCGGCAGGATCGACCTGTCCACGCGAACGTCCGGTGATGAGCAGGACCAGGCGCGCCCCCTGCGCGACGGCCAGCGTCAGGCCATGATCGAGCCGGGCATAGGCGCCGTCCAGCGAAGCGCCGTGCAGATCGATGGTGAAATCAACGCCGGCTAGGCCGCGCGCCAGCTTGCGATCCCAGTTGGCATCCAGCGTGTGACCATCGAGCAGGCGGGCGGGCAAGCGAGCGGGCGAAGGCGGGGGCGTCGCGGTACCGTGGGGCTGGGCGACGCGAATCCGCTTGGGCTGTTTGCCGGGCGGCGGTGGCGTGTGCGGCGGTTCCGGGGCCAGAGCGGCAGACGCTGCGGCGGATGCCGCCGGGTCGGCGGGGCGCAGCTTCTCGAATGGTCGCACCGTGCTGGCGACCCGCGCCCAGAGTTCCGCCTCTGCGGGCGACAAGCGGCGCCCCGGCGGCCTCACCGCGCATGCTCAAGGGCTCTTTGGCGGGCCAGCGTTTCCTTGGGCAATAACAGGAAGGCCGAACCGCGAGCGGCCATGCCGCCAGCGGTGAGCCTGGCGTCGGACCCGCTGCCCCAGAAACTGTCGAAGCGGTTGGCACCCTTGATCGCGCCGCCGGTATCCTGTGCTACCCACAGGCCGCCCACGCCCGCGCGATCAAGCGTGAGAAACACCGGCGCACCCAGCGGCACGAACAGCGGATCGGCGGCCAGGCTGACATGCGCGCGCACCGGTACGCTCAAGGCGCCAATCGGGCCCTCTCCAACAATTTCGTGAAAGAACACCCAGCTCTTGTTCCGGTTCATCAGCGCGGCGGCAGCATCGGCCCGATCAGGCAGAAGATCGCGCAAATATTGCATGATGCCCTGCATCGATCCCGGATATTGACCTGGTCCAGTACCGATCAGCCCCGAATCGCGCATGGCAAGCCCGATTGCAGTATAATTTTGCCCGTTATCGGCGGCATAGCCGATGCGCATGACGCTGCCATCGGGAGCCACCAACCGCCCGGAACCCTGGATCTGCAAAAAAAAGAATTCAACCGGATCGGCGGCCCAGGCAATTTCCAGTCCTTGCCCCGCCAGTTTGCCATTTTCGATCTCGGTCCGCTCGTAATAGGGCACGAAATGCCCGGTTTCGTCATAGCGGCCAAACGGGGTCTGGCCGTTGGGTTTGAGCGGTGCGTCGCCCAATCGGGCGTGGACGAGATCCGACGGAATGCCATAGACCGGCACGTCAAAGCCGGGCCGATGGTCACGCGTGCCGGCGATTTCGGGTTCGAAATAGCCCGTTACATACGTCGCGCCAGTACCCACCGTTACCGCTTCGAACTGGCTGGTGAAAAACCCGGCAGCATCGCTTGCCGGCCAATTGGACGTCGCCGTGCAGGCGGCCTGCCAGTCGGATGGGCGCGTCAGGCCGCTGTTGTCCGGGCGCCGGAGCAGACGCGGGCAGCTTTCCCTAAACGAGTTCAGTGCCGGTGCGGCCATCGCCGCAGTCAGGCCGAGCATTGCCATATCGGGCCCCGGCGCCACGCCCAGCGCCACGGCCGAAACCGGGGCGGGAGTTGACCCGACCAGCGGCGGCGGCAGCAGCGCGACCCCATTTTCGGGTATTATACTGCCGCAAGCCGACAGCAGAGCGACCGCTGCGGTAAGCAGCGCGATAGTCGAAGCTCTCAAACACTGGCGAAGCCCTGTGCCCGGTGCGATAGCAGCAACTCGCATCAGACTGGCGATCCCTAACTTGGGCAAGTTTTAGACAAACCGAAACGCAGTGTTCGAAGCGAGCGCAGCCGGGAAACTCAGCCCTCGTCAGTCTCGTCGAGCAGCCAATCGGGATTGGGCGAGCCGACATTGCGGCTGAACGTCCAGACATCCTGCACAATCACCGCATCGTCGAGGGAGCCAGCGATCATCGTGCCTTGCCCGTCACGCGTGACCGAAGCGATATCAGCGGTCAGGCGCAACGCGATCCGGGCCACCGGAGAGGTAAAGCTGGCCGAGACGATGGTTATGTCTTCGATCCGCACCAGCCGATTGTCCAACGTTTCACCCGCAGCGTTGCGGGCGTCGATCTCGGCAATGAAACCCTGCGCAACATGCGCGTCGCACAATTGGGCAAGTTCATCCCTGTCGCCGCGCCAGAAGGCTTCCAGAATCATTTTGTATGCGCTCCGCGCGCCGTCCAAAAATACCTGAACATCGAAGCGACGATCGCCGCCGACGATATCGCGTAGGCCCCGCTCGATCGCGGGCTCCATTGGTTGCGGCGCAGCAGCGTTGACCACGACGGGTCCGACGCTCCGCTCGGGCAGGCGGACTTGCGCGGGCGTTGCCTGTTTGGTTGCCGAACTTTTTGGGGCGGGAGGGGAATCGAAACGACTCTTCACGGGTTCCTCGCCATGATCGGCGCGACGCCCCAACACTGCGTAGAGCCTGAGCCCGAGAAAGGCCGCGATCATGGCCAGAATGACGATTTCCACAGTCACTTATCCGGTTTCCAATAGCTACCGCCGCGCATGACGGAATGGGTACATTGCCTCAGATAGGATGTGAACACAAATGAACAACGCTCTGGCGAGCACTTGCCAAACATATTTTTGTGCCAGTCTGGCGCAAGGTCGCCAAATGACCACCTGCCAGTTGGCGCCACGCAGGCGGACTGCGCCAAGAACATTGCCGCCGCGTCAGCCTGATGCTAGGCGCCCGGCCATCTTATCCTGATCATTCAACCAAGCACGCGCGCCGCGGGCCCAGCGATAGAAAGCACACGCATCATGGCCGAGGAAGGCAACGTCACCTCCAGTCTAAATCTGGGCAATGGCGAGGATACCGCGCCCGCCGCCGGGATTATCTCCCAATATGTGAAGGATCTGTCGGTCGAAAACCCGAATGCGCCAGACTGTTTCCAGTGGCAGGATCCGCCGCAGCTGGACGTACAGTTCAATATCGCCGCGCGCCCGATTCAAGCCGACGTCCATGAAGTGCAATTGAAAATCCAGATCAACGCCAAGGCCGACGCCGGCGTCGCCTATATCGTCGATCTGACGTATGCCGGGCTGGTTGGGATGCGCAATCTCGAAGAGCCGCAGATGCATGCGTTCATGTACGCTGAAGCGCCGCGCCTGTTGTTTCCCTTCGCGCGCCGCGTCATCGCCGATGCCGTGCGCGATGCCGGGTTCCCGCCGATGTTGCTTGACCCAATCGATTTCAATGCAATCTACGTGCAGCAATTGGCAGCCCAAGCCGAGCAAGGCGGCGTCGGCGCGCCGGTGGGCAACGCCTGACCCCGGTCGCTAAACGCCCGTGAATCTGCTCAAAGCCACCGGCACGATCGGCGGACTGACGCTGATCAGCCGCGTGCTCGGCCTGGTGCGCGATTCGCTGTTCGTGCGGCTGGTTGGCGCGGGTTTTGCGTCGGACGCGTATTTGATCGCGTTTCGCCTGCCTAACATGTTTCGCGCGCTGTTTGCCGAAGGCGCCTTTGCCTCGGCCTTTATCCCGATGTTCAATCGGCGCGTTGGCGATCCCGATGGCCGGGGCTTGCGCGATGGGCTCGATTTTGCCGAATTGGCGCTGGCCATTCTGCTGCCGGTGTTGCTGGTTATGACCGCCGTGCTGGAATTGTTCGCGTGGCCGGTGACCTTTGTGCTGTCCCTCAAATTCCACGGCATCACTGCCCAGCAATTCGCCATCGCGGTCAGCTATTCGCGGATGCAGATCCCCTATCTGCTGTTCATCAGCCTGACCTCGCTGCTCGGCGGCATTCTCAATTCAATGAACCGCTTCTGGGTCAATGCGGCGGCGCCGATCCTGCTCAATTTGACGCTGATCGGGGCGCTGGTGCTATTTCACAACCATGATCCGTTGATCACCGCGCGCAACCAGTCGCTGGCGGTCAGCCTGTCGGGGCTGCTGCAATTCCTGTGGCTGGCCTGGGCTTGTCGGCGCGCCGGGATCAGTCTGAAACTACGCCGCCCGCGCCTGACGCCCGAGGTCAAACGGCTGCTCACGCTGATCTGGCCGGCTGCGGCAGGCGCAGGCGCGGTGCAGATCAACCTGGTGATTTCAACCGCGTTGGCCGCCGGGCTGCTCAGCCATGGGTCGGTGACGTATATCTACATGGCCGACCGGCTGAACCAACTGCCGCTCGGGCTGATCGGCATCGGGCTGGGCACAGTGCTGCTGCCGACCATCTCTCGCCAGCTTGGCGCTGGCCAGCAGATCGAGGCGATGGCGACGCAGAACCGCGGGCTGGAACTGGCTTTGCTGCTGACCTTGCCGGCAACTGTGGCGCTGGTAATCTGCGGCGAGCCGATCGTGGCCGCATTGTTTGGCTATGGCCGCTATCACTCCAATGACTCCCATGCGACCGCGCAGGCGCTGGCCGCATTTTCAATCGGCTTGCCGAGTTATGTTTTGGTAAAGGTGCTGACGCCGGGCTTTTATGCGCGGCAGGACACGCGGACGCCGGTGCGCTATGCAGTGCAATCGATGGTGGTCAATCTGGTGGGCAATTTGATCCTCATCCCGACGATCGCCCACATGGGCCCGCCGCTGGCGACGGCTATCGCGTCCACCGTCAATGTCGCCATGCTGTATGTCACGCTGCGCCGGCGCGGGCATTTTGTCCCCGATGCCCGCCTGCGGCGCCGGGCACCGCGTCTGGCGCTTGCGGCGCTGGCGATGGGCGTCGTGCTGTATCTCTTTCAGGGCAGGCTGATGCCTTACGTCCATGCCGGCTGGCTAGCACGGTTTGTCACCATGGGTGTACTGGTCGGTTCCGGCGCGGCCGTCTATGGAGTGGCAGCGATCCTGCTCGGCGCTTTTTCGAAAGACGATCTGCGGTTGCTGCTGCGGCGCCGGGCAGCCAGGCTTTAAACTTCATCTTTCGTTGAGAATTGACCACATGCGCATCGTTTCCGGAATCCAGCCGACCGGCAATCTCCACCTCGGCAATTATTTGGGCGCGATCCGCAACTGGGTGCGGATGCAGGACGAGGCTACCGCCAGCGGCGGCGACAGCCTGTATTTCCTGGCTGACTTGCACGCTCTCAGCCAGCCCCATGTTCCCGCCGAGCTGGCTGCGAACACGCGCGAGATGACGGCGGCGCTGATCGCCTGCGGCATTGATCCGGAGCGGTCGGTCCTGTTCAACCAGGCGCAGGTGCCGGCCCATATGGAATTGCAATGGCTGCTCAGCGGCACGGCCCGCTTCGGCTGGCTGTCCCGCATGACACAATTCAAGGACAAAGCGGGCAAGAACCGTGACAGCGTGTCCTCGGCGCTGTTCACCTATCCCGTGCTTCAGGCGGCGGACGTGTTGCTGTATCAGGCGACGCATGTGCCGGTGGGGGATGATCAAAAGCAGCATCTGGAGCTGGCGCGCGACATCGCCCAGAAGTTCAATAATGATTTTGGTGCCGGGAAAGTTATCTTTACCCTGCCCGAGCCGATCATCCCGCCCGGCGGCGCCCGCATCATGAGCCTGCGCGACGGCAGCGCCAAGATGAGCAAGTCCGACCCCTCGGACATGAGCCGCATCAATCTGTGCGACGACGCCGACGCCATCATGGCCAAGGTGCGCAAGGCCAAGTCCGATGCCGACACGCTGCCAAGCGAGGTCGCTGGGTTGGAGGGCCGTACCGAGGCCGCCAATCTGGTGGGCATATACGCGGCAATGGCGGGACAAAGCGTCGCCGAAGTGCTGGCGCAATTTGCCGGGCAGGGCTTTGGCGCATTCAAGCCGGCGCTGGGCGAGTTGCTGGTGGACAAGCTGGCCCCGATCAACGCGCGCTTCGTGGAACTGCGGCAGGATCACGGTGCGCTCGATGCCATTTTGCGTGCGGGCGCGGTCAAGGCGCGTGCGCTGGCGGCGCCGACGCTGGACGCGGCTTACGGTGCCCTGGGCCTGTTGCGCTGACGCTTTGATTTGCGACCGGTTTTTCAGCGTCATTCAACGGCCATTCAGTCTGGATCGGGCAATCAACCATAACAATGCTTGGCATGTGCGGTCATTACGCGCAGTCTGTGCGAATCGCGGAGAAAAACAATGATCGCTGGGCGTGGATTCGCTGGTAAACTGCCTTTCAGCTGGCTGAGAATGGTTGGTGGGCTAAGAATGGCCGTCGCCGGGCTGATGCTGGCGGCGCTTGCCGCCTGTGCGAATAATTTCGACGCAAATGTTACGCGTTTCCAGTCGCAATTGCCCCCACCGGGCCAGAGCTTTGCTGTGGTTGCCGATGATCCTGCCCTGCAGGGTGGCATCGAATTCGCACAATATTCCCGGCTTGTCGCCGGCCAGTTGATCCGGCTCGGCTATGTCGAGGCGCCCAGCCCCGCGACCGCCGGCATGCTGGTAGCCTTCAGATACGGCGTCGATAATGGCCATTCCTATACCAGTTCCAGCGGCTCCTTCCGCGATCCGTTCTGGGGTCCGTGGCGTGGTGGCGATGGCTTTTATGGTGGACGCGGCGGCTTTTACGGCGGTGGCGGCGAATGGGGCTTTGGCTGGAATGATCCGTGGTTTGGCGGGTTCGACAGCTACACGATCTATACCAGCGAGATTTCGCTGAAGATCGATGACCACGCGACGGGCAAGCGCCTGTTCGAGGGCAGAGCGCAGGCCGCATCGACGTCGAACCATTTGCCCTACCTCGTGCCCAATCTGGTTGATGCGATGTTCACCC
>JAYUBN010000197.1:0-10239 GCA_043740855.1 Sphingomonadales bacterium
AGCCCGCGGGGGGATGGGGCGCGCAAGTTTTGGCTGCCGCTAATCAACTTGCTCGCCCGCTTGGCCTGGAGCTGGTGAGATTGCCCGCTGGTTGGGCACAGGCGGTTGCCGGCTTGCCCGATGCCGTGCTGTTCGGCGACAGCGACCAACTGACCAGCGCGGGGCCGGCACTGACGGGCAGGGGCGTACAAGTGCTCGGTGCGATATCCGGCCTCGACCTGCCTGCCGAGACCCTGCGCACGCTTGAAGGCGCGTGGTTTGCGGCGCCCGATCCAGCCGGGTTCGCCAGTTTCGCACGCGCCTTCGAAGACCGCGTCGGCTCGCCGCCGGGGCTCATTACCGCGCTCGCTTATGATGCGGTGCGCATCGTCCAGCAATTGCGGCACGGGGGCGGGGTCGATCGATCGGCGCTGCTGGCCGCCACCGGTTTCAACGGGGTATGCGGCAATTTGCGCTTTCGTGAGGATGGCAGCGCGGCGCGTGCCCTTGCCGTCCTGGCGGTAAAAAATGCCAAACTGGTCAGCGTTGCTTCGTCACTGGCTTAATGACCGCAAATTCATCGTCTTCCGGCTTCACGCTGATCGAATTGCTGGTCGCGCTGGTGCTCTTCGCGCTGATTTCGCTCGCCGGGCTGGGTCTGGTCGAAGCGATGGTCCGCCTCGAACGGGGCAGCTCGGGCCGGCTTGAACGCCTTGCCGATGTCCAGCGCGCGATGTTTCTGGTCGGCGCTGATTTTGGGCAACTGGTCGATGGCCCCGATCGCTCCGCGCAGGGCATCATGTTCAGGCGGCTGACTAGCGATGGCGTGCATAACCTGCTGTACCGCAGCGATCGGGCTGGCCTCCATCGCGTGATCGACGGCAATGACCGGCTGCTGCTGGGCGAGGTCGGCCATATTGTCTGGCGCTTTGCCAAGCATGGCGGCTGGACCGCCGAGCCGCGCAGTCGCAGCGACGCTGCGCGGCCGAGCGCGGTCGAACTCAGTTTTCAGGTGCAGTCGCAGGCCGGCGGATTAGCGGGTCCGGTGCGCAAAATCATTCAATTGCCTGCAGAACCATGAGGCCGACCGGCCCTCCACAGAATGATGCAGTTGCGCCGCAAGAGCAGGGCATGATCTTGATCAACGTGCTGGTGATCGTCATTATGGCGACCGCGGTGCTGGCGATCATGCTGGCCGGGCAGGACAGCGATCTCGAACGCAGCCGGCAGCTGCGTGTCGCGGCGCAGGCCATGGCAATCACGCGCAGCGGTGAACTTTCGGCTATCGTCGCGCTGCGCCGCGATCTCGCCGCAGGTAGCATTGCCGACACCCTGGCCGAACCCTGGGCAAATATCGCCGACCACGATGTAAAGATCGGAGCAGCGCAGTTCAGCTTTGTTGTCGCCGATGCGCAGGCGCGCTTCAACATCAACGATCTGGCGTTGGGCGATGCGATTTCGCAGGACAATTTACAGCAATTGGTCAAAATCGTCGGGGTGGCGCCCGACCATGTCGCCGGGCTGCTGGCGGCGCTGAAGGCGCATGGACCGATTGCCGATTTGTCCGAACTGCGCGCCGTGGGCCTTCGTGACGAAGAATTGCGGCGACTGGCGCTGCTTTGTGCAGCGCTGCCCACGCCAACGACGGTCAATGTCAACACCGCGCCCGAAGCGCTGTTGGCGGTGCTGACCGGAAATCCGGCCACAGCCCACGACATCGTCATGGCGCGCGCCCGCGCCGGAGCGGCAGGGCTGTCAGGGGCAGGCGGGCCCGGCGCACCCGGCGCGAGTCAGTTTATCCTGCCGCCAGGAACCGGGGTGTCGTCGAGCTATTTCTGGACTCGCGCGCGGGTCACTGTCGGCGGTACCACTCAGCAATTGACCAGCCTGCTCCATCGCCGCTTTTCCGGCGGAAAACCGATTGTCGAGGCCGTGCGTCGCTGGCGCGGTGCAGCCCCGCTGGGCGCTCCGGAATTTCCCCAGCCAATGCGCTGAGGTGTCGACCGACGGGCAAAATTGGCGCGGACGCAGATCGGCACGCCCGCCGTCAGAAATCCATCGTCAGTTGTGCGGTGCGCGCCGGTTGGATTTTTTTGCGGCTGGTTTGTCCCGTCATCGGCATACGTGTTTTGCGACTGCCATGCTTGTTGACGATCTGGCGCGCCGCAGCCTTGTGATCGGAACCCTTGCGGATGACATACAGCGCATCGCGCGCCGCTTTCGCAGCCTGGGCATTGTCCACGATCGGTTCCGGATAAGCCAGGCTCGCAGCATCCTCCCAGCGCCATGGCTCGTGGATGAAAGCATCGGGTACGCCCTGCAACTCCGGTACATAGGCCCGCACGAACTGGCCTGCGGCGTCCTGATCGTACCCCTGTTTGACCGGATTATAGATCCGCATGGTATTGATTCCGGTGGTCCCCGATTGCATCTGCACCTGCGGCCAATGGATGCCCGCTTCATAATCGACGAATTTGCGCGCCAGATGCAGGCCGCTTTCGCGCCATGGCAGCCACAGGTGATAGCTGGCAAAAGACATCAGCATCGCCCGCATCCGGAAATTGATCCAGCCGTGTTGATTGAGCGCCCGCATGCAGGCATCGAAAAACGGAAAGCCGGTTTGGCCCTCGCTCCACGCGGTAAGGCGCTCTGCATCGACAGTATCGGGCCGCAAGCCGTCATAGGCGCGGTGGAGATTTTCAAATTCGATGCGCGGTTCATCTTCCAGCTTCTGCATGAAGTGGCAATGCCAGTGTTGCCGCCCGGCAAACGAGATCATCGAGGCACGCCAGCTTTTGGCATTTGGCTCATCACCGGCCTTCAACGTCCGCATCCGCGCCCAACTGGTCTGCGCCACTTCGCGCATGGACAGGGTGCCCCACGTCAAATGCGGGGACAGGCGTGAACTGGCCTCGAACGCGGTCACCGGACTGGACATCTGATAACGATATTCGCGTCCGCGCTGTTCCAGAAAGCTGTCCAGAGTGGCGATGGCCGCTTTTCTCCCGCCAGTTTGGCGATAGGGGCAGGGGTCAGGGGCGAGCCCCAGCTCTGCGCTGGTCGGGATGTGCGTCGGCCAATTGCCGGGTACCGGGCTCAGCGTGGCCGGAGCGCGCGTAAGCAGCTCTGCCATGTCGCTGTCCCACGCTTTGGCCCAGCCATTGCGTGATTTGAGGCGCCGGACGACCCCGAACTGCCGCGCCTCATGCCAAGGCACCCCCGCCGCTTTCGCCCACGCCTTCACCGCCAGATCGCGCGCATAGGTCCAGCCGTTTCCAGTCTCCTCATGGCTCCACAGGGCGGCGATGCCGTGACTGTCGTGCAGGCGCTGGAGGATGGCGACGGCCTGCCCCACCATTATGCACAGCGGCTGACCCAAGGCGGCAAGCGCGGCTTGCAGTTCCTTCAGGCTCTCGGCCGCAAATGCCCATTGCCGGGCCGAAGCGTCGGGCTGCGCCCATAATTGCGGTTCGGCGATATAGAGCGGCAAGACCAAACCGGCCTCGGCCGCAGCGGCCAGCGGGCGATGATCGGCAAGGCGCAGATCGCGCTTGAACCAGACGATGTGCAGTGGCTGGGTCATGTCAGGCCAAATTCCTGCAACAATCCGGGGATGCGCTCCTTGAATGGAAAAAAGCCCTTGGTGGCATAGGGCCAAAATCTTTCGTCCCACTCGCGGCGGACAAGCGCGAGCGTGATACCCTCGGACGCCAGCATCGGCCCCAGCTGCGCCAGCGCCTGGGCAACGGGGCCAACCGGCGCATAGGCGGTGACGATCTGCCGGACACCTGCGGCCTGCGCGGCGGCAATCAGGCCCGGCGCGCCGAGTGTTTCAGCGATATCCGCACGGCAGCCAAAGTATTCAGCCACCCGCGATGCGGCATCTGTTGCCGCCGCCGCCACAAAGCGCCGGGCATTATCGCCCCACAACAGTTGCGCATCCGACGCGATCAACGCACCGTTCACGCCCATGCGCGCGATCGGCAGCGATTCGGGATGCAGGTCGTCATGGGTAACCAGCAACAACGCCGGCGCGCTGTCATCATAGGCAGTCACAGGGGCCAGTGCCCGTGCGGCTTTGATCGGCGGCTCGGTGAGCGCAACCGCCTGCGTTGCCAGCCCAAGCGGGGCGAACCGGCCGCCGGTATAGCGCGCGATGTTGTCTGTGGTGGCCAGATAGGTCTTGCCCGCCGTCTGCAATCCCGCCACCCAGCGCCATGACAGCGTATTACTGGCTGCGTCGGCATCGATCAGATGCTCCAGGAAAAACGCTGCGCCCAGCGCCCACGGCAGTCGGAGCGTAAAAATCCAGATCGAGGCGAACCACATCCTCGCATGGTTGTGAAGATAGCCGGTTTCCACCAGCTCGCGCGCCCAGTCGTCGAAACCATCAATGCCGGTGGTGCCATTCTCCGCATTGGCCAGAACCCCGTCATAAGCAGGGCCGCGCGCGCGCTCCACTTCCTCCAGATAGTGCGACCAGACCGCAGGGCGCAGCTCCAGCCAACCCTTCCAATAGGTGCGCCACAGCACTTCCTGGACAAATTTTTCCGCGGCCGCCAGACTGTGCTCGTGCAGCACACTGGCGACAACCTCATGTTCGTCGATCAGACGATAGCGCAAATAGGGCGACAGGCGCGATACAGCGCATGGGTTTCCCGGCCCGGGATCGCTGTTGCGGCCAGCCGCATAATCTCGCCCGGCGGTCGGAGCAAAACGCGTGAGCCGTTCCAGTCCTTGGACGCGGGTTGCAAGAAACATCTCAGCCATACTCATTTGCCCTTCATCACCAGACAATCGATATAACCTTGCCAACGCGCTGTCAGTATGTCCCTTAGATGATCGTAGACAAAGCAAACCCGTTCCATAGCGTCATCGCCGAGGCCGCCCCTACTGGCCTCGCCTGCGCCGGCCAACGGGTCGCGATCGGTCGTCGTGTTACCGTTTTCGACAAGTCGCGCGGCCCCAGCGGGCGCATGGGAGAACATCGGTTATAAAAGGAGTCAGTCCTGTTATGGATTTGCCCCGATTAAGAGGAGAGTTTCCTTGATATGAAATGGTGAACTCGATGACGAAGCAGAAGCCATTCACGAAAGACTTCGAGGACGGGGGCGTTCGTCTGGCGTTATCCAGCGGCCGGACCCGCCGTGAGATAGCGTCAGACCTGGGTTTTGGGCTTTCGACGCTGACGCGCTGGATCGGCCGGCGTCGGGATCGTGCCATTGATCTGCCGGATACGGCAGGGACACAAGATGCTACCAATCCGTGGAAGCGACTTCGCCGGGAAAACGCGATCCTTCGGCAGGAACGTGAGATATTGAAATGGGTCACGGCTTTTTTCGCCAAGGAGGGAAGTCGGTGAGGTTCGCGCTCATCGACGAGGCGAAGAAACACCGGTCTGCCAGCAAGTAGGCAGCGTGAGGAAATGATCTTGCTGGCTCATGTGAGATCAGCCTTCGCCCAATCGAACGGGACTTATGGCAGCCCCCCGGATGACGCAGGAGCAGCAAAGCGACGGCCATGCCATCCGGCGCTACCAGCAGGCGGGTCGCCGATCAAATGCCGGCTTGAAAACAGAGTTTGTCCAACGTCTCTTGGCATGTAAAAAGAAGGCATGCCAACTTTCCGATAAAACGTCGAGTTTAGCTTGACGGTCTCCTTTTGGAGCGGTAACCAAAACTATCGACCGTAAAACGGCGATCATGCTGGCTGGTAGGGACCGCGGTGGGGGGGTGCGTTGGTTCAGCAATTGTGATCTGATGCGGCGCGTTGGCCCCGACGTCCTTCGGCTCGTCGGAGCATTGTGCGTTGCGGAGGTTCCGTTGCCTGCCGAATACGGGGTCCTGGCCCGAACGCAAACAACGTTGATGCGGACAGCATTCTGGTAGAATAAAATGATTCTGGCTGAGCCTACTGCTCATGCCCAAACTCAAAATGGAAGGTTGTTCGATGCAAGTTGGGATGTTCCAGACCCCGTTTCTCAGGCCCGAGCGTTCGCCCAAGCAGGTGTTTGACTGGGCAGTCCGGCAAGCGGTGCACGCCGACAAGATCGGCTTCAGCGAATATTGGGTAGGTGAACACGGCACGCTCGATTGGGAATCCATCCCAAGCCCGGAACTGGTGATTGCTGCCGCCGCCGCGCAGACTACCCAGATCAAGTTCGGGCCGTTGGCCCACCTCTTGCCCTACCATCACCCCGCGACGCTCGCGGTCCAGACCGCCTGGCTCAGCCAGATCCTTGAAGGGCGCTATATGCTGGGCGTCGCGACCGGCGCTTATCCGACCGACGCCGCGTTGCGCGGCATCACCGACATGTCGCAGAACCACGCCATGATGCTCGAGGCGATCGACATTATGCAAAAGGTTTGGAAGGGCGAGGAATTTCAACTCGAAGGTCAGTTCTGGAATGCGGGTTATCCCAAAGCAGATCCGACTCACCCGCCCCGCAGTCTGAAGCCTTGGGGTGGCTCGATGCAGATGGCGATGACCGGGCTGAGCGCGCCGTCGCCGTCGATCGGGTTCGCCGGTACGCATGGGTTCATTCCCGCTTCGGTCTATGCAGGCAACGATTTCCTGCGAAGCCATTTCGAAACCTACGCGACCAATATGAAGCAGGCCGGACGCGAGTCCGATCGCTCCGTCCATCGTGTCGTCCGGGACGTCATCGTTGCCGACACGGACGAGGAAGCGCGCAAACTTGCAATCGAGGGCGGCATCGGCCGCGCTTGGACCAAATACATCAAGCCGACCTACGAACGGTTCGGCGTCCTCAAGGGTCTAATGCACGACCCGTCGATGGACCCGGCCGACGTTGATGCCGAATATCTGGCGGAGCATGTTTGGATAGTCGGTTCGCCCGACACGGTGACCCGGAAGATGCAGGACTGGTTCGATGTTCTCGGCGGTCCGTTTGGCACGCTGCTCATTTATAGCCACGACTACATCGACGCGCCCGAGGCTTGGGAGCATTCAATGGATCTGCTCGTCAACGAGGTTGCGCCGCGGCTCGATAAAGTGAGCCCGGCGTTGGCCGCCTGACCGATGGCTCGTCTTTTCGGCAAGGTCGCGATCGTCACTGGCGCCGCGCAGGGCATGGGTGAAGCGCATGCCCGCGCGTTCGTGGCCGAAGGCGCCAAGGTTGTCCTGACCGATCTGAACCGGGAAGGCGGCGAGCGTCTGGCAGCCGAGCTCGGGGAAAATGCGATCTTCGTGCTGCACGACGTCGCCAGCGCGAGCGACTGGACTGACGTGGTCAAGGCAGGCGAGGCAAAGTTTGGCAAGATAACCGTGCTGGTCAACAACGCGGGCATCATCGGGCCGGTCAAGGGATTGCTCGACTTCAGCGAGGAAGAGTTTTTGCAGGTTTGTGCCGTCAACCAGACCGGCGTGTTTCTCGGGATGAAGGCAGTCATTCCGTCAATGATCACGGCAGGCGGCGGATCGATCATCAATATCTCGTCGATTGCCGGGATGCTCGGCACCAAGGAATCGTCGAATGCGGCTTATTGCGCGAGCAAATGGGCCGTGCGTGGTATGAGCAAGCTGATCGCGGTTCAATTCGGCCGTCAGGGCATCCGGGTCAATTCGGTCCACCCCGGCTACATTCTGACGCCGATGATGATTGCTGCGACCGACGAGAGTGGCGGCGGCGCGGCCGAGGCGATCCCGCTGGGGCGCATGGCTCAACCGGACGAAGTTTCCAGAGTCGTTTTGTTTCTTGCATCGGACGAAGCCTCGTTCGTGTCGGGAGCCGAGCACGTAGTCGATGGCGCAATGATCGCTGGCTGACTGAAACAGCGAAACTGAGGTGGTCGGGGTTGCCAGACGGTTCTGTCGAACGACCTAAATCGGCCAGTTCGGTCGACACGGTTGTGCGAGCTACGGCAGCGTTGGTCATAAATGATGATCAGATGGTCACATCGCCAATATACCGGTCTGCGCCATGTCGGTCGCCCTCATTCCTGAAAGGCGGTGACCGATAATTGTCTCGGCATCGCACATGATCCGGTCGATCAGGTCACGGCATGTCGGCAAATCATGGATCAAACCCTGAGCCATACTTGCCCAATAAACGCCGCTATCTAGGTTGCCGTTCGAAAGCAGCTCTCGGCCCTTCGCGCCGGCGACAAGGTCAGCGACGTCCGCGAAACTCGAATCTGGCTCGTTCAGCAACCGCACGACTGTTTCGGCAACGCTGTTCCGTCCGACCCGCGCGGTATTGTTAAGCTTGCGAAACAACAGCACCGTGCCGTGTTCATCGTTGTCGAGATACGCTTGTTTGACGTTCGGATGAATTTGCGCCTCTTGCGTGGCGCAGAAGCGGGTGCCCATATTGATGCCGTCGGCACCCAAGGCGAGCGCTGCGACCAGTCCGCGCCCATCGGCTATCCCGCCACTTGCGAGCAGCGGCACCCTGATCTTGTCCGCCGCCGCCGGGATCAGGACGAGCCCGGGTATATCGTCCTCGCCAGGGTGGCCGGCGCACTCGAACCCGTCGATCGAAACAGCGTGAACGCCAAGCCTTTCGGAAGAGAGTGCATGGCGGACCGACGTGCATTTATGAATGATCGTGATCCCCCGGGCGTGCAGCATTTCCCACACCTCGCGAACTGCGGGCGTTCCCGCCGTCTCCACGATGGTAATGCCGGAATCGGCGATGGCTGCGACAATGGCCGGATAGTCGGGCGGGTTCATCGTTGGGAAGACCGAGATATTCACGCCGAACGGCTTCGCGGTCATCGCCTTGCAACGCTCAATGGCTTCGCGCAGCGCGACTGCCGAAGGAAAGGTCAGCGCGGTCAGCATACCCAGACCTCCGGCTTCAGAGACTGCCGAGGCCAGTTCAGGCACTCCGACGATCTGCATCCCGCCCTGAACAATTGGATGTTCGATGCCGAGCAGTTCCGTGATCCGCGTGGTGAGTGTCATTCTGTTTCTCGCTAGCCTTTGTCAGACCGTGCCGACATCTGAAGGTTGCATTGGATCAATGTTGTACGGCTGGACCTGGCAAGAGATGTCCTGCCGGGATGCCGTTCAAACAATTCACTGTGAATGCCGTCCGGTGTCGCGCAACGACATCCCTGAGGGTCACTATCCCTCATCCGCAACCACGAGCGGCTACACTTCAATATAGCGCGCGATCTCGCTGGACTGCGACCCTACCATTCGAGCCAAAACGGGGCCACGCCGGACGTGATTCCGCCAAGATGCGGGATCTCCTGACCGGGTACGAGGCGGAACTTTGGAATACGCGCGAACCATTCCTCGAGCAAAATCCTGATTTCCTGTTTTGCGAGGAACTGGCCGGGGCAAATATGCGGCCCGGCCCCGAATGTAACCTGCTTTTTGATCGGGCGATCCAAGTCCATCTTGAACGGACACGCGTTCGTACTTTCATCCAGCGCGTACAACTCTGTCGGCGCGATGACGATTTCGCCCTTTGCCAAGATGGTCCCATCCACGATCACATCGCCGATGACTTCGCGCCCCGACGAGATTATCGGCAGGCGCCGAATTAGCTCATTGACCAACTTGGGGATCCTGGCGGGGTTCCCCGCGATCTCGGCTTGTAATTCGGGCATGCCTGCCAGTGTTAGCATGGCAAAGCTCATGAAATTCACGACGGTGTCGAGGCCACCGACCATCGCCTGGCCGGCAAGATTGATGGCCTCGGCCTCGGTGATGTCGCGATCGACAATTTTGGCGTCGGCGATATGACTGAGCAAATCGTTCCGACCAGAGCCTTTGCGTTCCGCGAGGATAGGTGCGAGATACTCTTGAAACTGCACGGTTGCTTCGGCCGGCGTGACCGATCCGTCGGGACGCGTAAACTGATCGGCGAGATGTTTGAGTTCGGGCAGACTTTCCAGCGGCAGGTCCACCAGTTGCATGAACACGCGCAACGGCAACTGCTCGGCGAATTGATGAACGAAATTGCACCGACCGTTTTCGACGAACGCGTCGATGAGCGATTTCGTGAGGTCGCGTATACCATCCTCAAGCGAAGTGATCGCTGCGCCGCGCAACTTTTCGTCAAGAACCCTGCGGAACGGCGCATGACGCGGGGGATCCAGCGACAGAGGAATGAAATTGCTGTAAGCCTCGCCCGATGTCGATTTGGGCACCAGGACGATGCGGTTTGAGAACCGCGTACTGTCGGAGAGCACCGCTGAAATCAGCTCAGGCGACAACGCGATCCAGTGCCCCTCATTGTGCGGGGTCCAGACGACCGCATGCGGCGTGCTTTCCCGCATGCGCTTC
>JAYUBN010000198.1:0-28690 GCA_043740855.1 Sphingomonadales bacterium
CGATGCTGGGCAGCGAGCTTGCCGAGAAGCACCGCGAACGCGAGGCGCAAAAGCTCGGTCAGGGTATCGAAGATGCAAGTCCGGCGGCGGCCTATCCCCGCCCGCAGCCGCGCCCCAGCGCCGAGCAGCGCCAGGTGGACATCTCTGCGACCGGGCTCGATCGGCTGCGCAGCGATCCCTATCAATTCTATGCCAGCGCGATCCTGCGGCTGTCAGCGCTCGACGGCCTCGATGCCGAGCCGAGTGCCGCACTCAAGGGCAGCGCGGTGCATGATATCCTCGACCGCTGGCACAAGTCCGCCGCTGGTAGCGAGAATGGCCCGGCGGAATTGCGCGCCATTGCAGGCGAAGTGCTCGATGGGCTGAGTGCTCATCCGTTGATGCGCGCGCTGTGGCGGCCCCGGCTGCTGGCGGCGCTGGACTGGATCGGCGGGGAAGTGACGCGGATGCGCGTCGAGGAGGGGCGCGTGGTGGCGCAGACCGAGGGCTGGGGGGAAATGCGCTTTGATGGCGTGCGCGTGCATGGCCGTGCCGACCGGATCGACCGGCTGGCGGATGGGACGCTGGGCATCGTCGATTACAAGACCGGGCTGCCGCCCTCGGGCCGGATGGTGGAGGCGGGCTATTCGCTGCAATTGGGGACGCTGGGCTTGATTGCACAGGCTGGCGGCTTTCCGGGTGTTGTGGGCGAGCCGCAACGGTTCGAATACTGGTCGTTGGCCAAGAAAAAGGACCGGTTCGGCTATTGGGTCGAGCCGATCCTTGATAGCAAAAAGCGCTCCGGGGTGCCGCGCGAGGAATTCCTCGCCATCACCGCAGACTTCCTGCGCGAGGCGGTCGATGCCTGGATCAAAGGCGATACGCCGTTCACGGCGCGGCTCAACCTCGATATTGGCGGTTACAATGATTACGACCAGTTGATGCGGCTTGAGGAATGGCTTTTTCGGTTGGAGCGTGAAGACAAACAGGGGCCACCGGCTTTGACTGATAATCGCGCGACCTCGGACGCGCTCCGCACGGACCAGCAGGGGTGAGCGCGCCAACGCGGCTATTCGCGCTGGACGGCAACCAGCGCATCGCGGTGGACCCGCGCGACAGCGTATGGCTGTCCGCGTCAGCCGGCACCGGCAAGACGCAAGTGCTGTCGGCGCGCGTGCTGCGGCTGTTGCTGGACGGGGTGCGCCCCGATCAGATTTTGTGCCTGACCTTTACCAAGGCCGGCGCGACCGAAATGGCGACGCGGATCAACGACACGCTGGCGCGCTGGGTGCGACTGGGCGATGCCCGGCTGGCCGAGGATTTGCAGGCGATCGGTGCCGATATTGGCGCGGGCGCGCGGGCACATGCGCGCACGCTGTTCGCCGCCGTGCTCGATTGCCCCGGCGGCGGGTTGCGCATCGATACCATCCACGCCTTTGCACAATGGCTGCTTGCGGCGTTTCCCGAGGAAGCCGGGCTGATCCCCGGTGCCCGCCCGATGGAGGATCGCGAGCGCGCGATACTGGCACGGCAAGTGCTGGCCGATCTGCTGGTGGGCGCAGAAGCTCGCGGCGAAACGGCGCTGGGCGATGCACTGGCGGCGCTGTCGCTACGGTTGGGGCCAGATGCGGTGGAAAGCTGGCTGCTGCGCTGCGCGGCAGCGTATGATGCCTGGTTCGGGATCGGTGCGTGGCAGCCGCCGATGAGCGGCGCAGTGCATCGCCTGCTGGGGCTTCCCGCCGATGCCGATGCCGCCGGGCTGGCGTTGCAATGCGGCGATGACGTGTTCGATACGCTGGCGTTGCGACGCTGTCTGGCCGCCAATCGGCAATGGAATACCAAGACCGGGCTGGACAGCGCCGAAGGAATTGATTGGTGGCTGGATCAGGAAGCCGATGGGCGGTTGGCCCTGATCGATGACCTGCATGGCAAGCTCTTTACGCAGAAGGGCCAGCCGCGGTCCGAGAAAAATCTGATAAAGTTCCACGACACTTATTCCCAGGACGCCGAGCGTATTGGTGCCTGTATCGAGGCGGTGCGGGCGCGGCGGGCTTTGCTTGACCTTGCCGGATGGCTGACCCCGGCGCTGGAACTGGGGCGGGCGTTTGCGCTGGCGTGGGACGACGCCAAGACGCGGGAAGGGCTGATCGATTTCGACGACCAGATCCGCCGCGCCGCCAATCTTTTGCACGATTCGGACATGGCCGGCTGGATCCGCTACAAGCTCGACCGCCGGTTCGACCATATTCTAGTGGATGAAGCGCAGGACACCAATGCCGCGCAATGGCGGATCATTACCGCGCTGACCGGCGATTTTTTTGCCGGCGCGGGTGCGCGCGGCGATGTGGCGCGCACATTGTTCGTGGTCGGCGATTACAAACAGGCGATCTTTGGCTTCCAGGGTACCAGCCCGGAAAATTTCCGCATGGCGCAGGACACATTTCGCGCGATCATGGCGGGGGCTGCGGACAACGCCAGCGAAATGCGCGGTGGCCCTGAATTGCGCGAATTGCGCGAACTGGGGCTGGATCGCAGTTTTCGCACCGCGCGATCGGTGCTGAACTTTGTCGACCGCGCCATTGCCCACGTCGGGCACGAAGCCTTCGGGTTGACGCAGCCACCCGAGCCGCATGTCGGCGAGGAGCGGCCAGGCTATGTCGCATTTTGGCGGCCGGTCGGACAGAAAATCAACGAGGCGTCCGGCGACGATGTGATCGAGGACATCACCGGCGCCGATGACGAGGCCGAGCAGAGCTGGCTGGGCCAATCCGACCGCAGGCTGGCCGAGCAGGTTGCTCAGCAGATCAGGCAGTGGCTGGATGTCGGCTTTCCGCTGGTCAAAGGGCTCAGGCCCGGCGATCCGCCACGGCGTGCCACCGCGGGCGATGTCATGGTGCTGTTGCGCAAGCGGGGCGCGCTGGCGGCGCTGGTCGTGGCGCGACTGCATGCTGCGGGGGTGCCGGTGGCGGGCGTTGACCGGCTGCGGCTGGGGGCGCCGCTGGCGGTGCGCGATTTGTTGGCTGGATTACGCTTCGCCGCGCAGCCGCTCGATGACCTCAATCTCGCCGCATTGCTGGTCTCGCCGCTGATCGGCTGGAGCCAGGAGCAATTGCTGGCGCATGGCTGGCGGCCCAGGGGTGTGCATCTGTGGGCGCAACTGCGGCAGTCTTCTGCGTCCGACATCACAGGGGCGATGGCGCAACTGACCGATTTACTGGCAATTGCCGACTATGAGCCGGTGCAGGCACTGCTCCACTGGCTGCTGGTCGGGTCGTGGGATGGCCGGCGCAGGTTGGTGGCGCGGCTTGGGCAAGAGGCCAACGACCCGATCGACGAACTATTGAACGCAGCCAACGCCTTTGCCGCGACGGCCACCCCCAGCCTGGTCGGGTTTCTCGCCTGGTTCGACGCTGGCAAGGGCGAATTGAAGCGCGAAGCGGGCGGCGCGGCCGATCTGGTGCGGGTGATGACGGTTCATGGGGCGAAGGGGTTGCAGGCGCCGATCGTGATTCTGGCCGACGCCACCGGCAATCCCGAAACAGCACGCGGATCGGATCTGGCGCTGGTCGATCCAGCCAGCGAACTGGCGCTGCCGATGCGTAACATCCCGCTGCCCGGATTGCGCAAGGAAGAGAAGGTCGGGCGCATCGCCGAGGCGGCGGCCGCCGCCGCCCGTGCGGCGGGCGAGGAACATTGGCGGCTGCTGTATGTGGCGATGACCCGCGCGGAGGAGGCGCTGTTCGTGACCGGGGCGCTGGGCTCGCGAGAGAAAACGCCCGCGCCGGGCAGCTGGTATGCGCAACTGGCGGACGTGCTGCAAATTGATCGAAATGTCGGCCAGGACTGGGTGGATGACCCAATATGGGGCGCCCGGCGCGAACATGGCGCGATACCGGCGATGCCGCCAGGCGCCCCCCGGATCGCTGAACTGCCGTTGCCCCCGGCGCTGCCCGGCTGGCTGACCCGCGCTGTCGGCGCCGAGCCGCGCCCGCCCCGACCGCTGGCCCCGTCGGCGCTGGGCGAGGATGCCACGCCTGACCCGCCACTGATGGGCGGGGGCGGTTCGTCAGCTTTGGCAGCGGCAGCACGGCGCGGTACGCTGATGCACCGCTTGCTGGAACGTCTGCCCACAGCCTTGCCGGTCCAGCGCGAGGCGGCGGCGCGGCGCTGGCTGGCGCGGCAGGCTGCCGACCTGGATGACGACGCGCAGCGCGAAATCGCCGCGTCCGCGCTGGCCGTGATCGGTGATCCGCGCTGGACTGAATTGTTCGCGCCCGACGCGCTGGCCGAAGTACCCATCGCGGCGCTGGTGGGCTCGCGCATGGTCGCGGGCACGATTGATCGGCTGCTGATTGGCCCGACGCGCATCCGCCTGGTCGATTTCAAGACCGCCCGCCGCCCGCCGGCAACGCTTGCCGAGGTGCCGGTCGCCACGCTGCGCCAGATAGCCGCCTACGCCGCCGCGCTGGCGGGTACCTATCCCGGCCGCACGGTCGAGGCCGCGCTGCTGTATACGCAAACCTTGGCGCTGATCGAAATTCCCGGCGCGACTTTGGCGGAGCACAAGCTGGCGTTGCTGCGAGCGCAGGAAAGTTTGGGCGCCTGTACGGTTGCCAAGCGCCCGGCGCGCTCTACATAGAGGTCCGATTATTCAGGAGAATTTCATGGCCACGAAAGCCGTTACCGATGCCAGCTTTGCCACCGATGTGCTGGCTTCCGATAAACCCGTCCTCGTCGATTTCTGGGCCGACTGGTGCGGCCCATGCAAGATGATCGGGCCGTCGCTGGAAGAAATCAGCGAAGAACTTGGCGACCGGCTGACCATCGTCAAGGTCGACATCATGGAAAACACCAATACCGCCAGCCAGTTCGGCGTTCAGTCAATTCCGCTGATGATCCTGTTCAAGGACGGCAAGCCCGTCGCGCAAAAGTTGGGCGCGGCACCCAAGGGCGCGCTGAAGAGCTGGATTGAAGGCGTTTTGTAAGAATAAAGGGGCAGGTGCCCTTGTCCCTCTCCCGCAAGCGGGAGGGGGACGCGCATCGTCTCCAGACTCTTACTCCAGATCCGCCATCCGTCCCGCCATTTCATCCCATAACGCAGCGCTCGCCGCAGCGATCATCCCTGTGCGCTGGTCGTCAACGCGATAGGCCGACCCGTCGCGGCGCGCGGCTTTGCCGCCGGCCTCATTGAGGAACAGCACCCCGGCGGCGTGATCCCAGGCCAGCGTGCGTTCGAAGATCGACAGGTCGTTGATGCCCAGCAGCAGCCGGGGATATTGCTCGGCGGCGCAGCGCGGGATGTCGACCATGCGGTAATGCGGAGCGATATGGGTTTTTAGCGCTGCGCGGCGCTCGGGGTCGGCGAACAATAGCGAGATTGCGGCAATGGCCGGGGTTTCGCCGCTGGTGCGGGCGCGGACGGGTTCGCCATTCATACGCGCGCCCCGGCCGCGTTCGGCGCTGCAGAAGCGTCCGGTGAGTGGGTCGAGAATCCAGCCGCCGATACATTCACCGGCCTCGGCCAGCGCCACCAGGATACCGAAGGGCGGGCGCCCGGCGGCGTAATTATTGGTGCCATCGATCGGATCAATGATCCAGCATAGCGTGTCGCCCAGCCGGTCAAGCAGCGTGGGATCGGCGTAGGCGGCTTCTTCGCCGACGATTGCGGCTTCGGGCAACAGGCGGGCGAGCGCCTCGGCCAGAATCGCCTCGCTTTCGGTATCGGCGATAGTGACCGCATCATCGACCGCTTTGTCGGTGATTTCACTGGCGGCGAGGTGCTGATAATGTGGCAGCACGGCGCGCTGCGCAGCGTCCAGCATGATCTCGTGAACCGCGCGGGTAAGAGTGCCGGGCTTCATCTGCAAATAGGCCATCAGCTGCGATAGTCCGCGTTGATCGAGATATAACCATGCGTCAGGTCGCAGGTCCATACCGTCGCCTCGCCGCTGCCCAGGCCCAGATCGACGCCGATGCGAATGTCGTGGCCTTTGAGATGCGCGGCAACCGGCGCCTCGTCATAGCCTTCGACCGCCAGGCCGTCGCGCGCCAGCCAGATGTCGCCAAAGCGGATCGCCAGCCGGTCGCGGTCCGCCGGTTCTCCCGCCTTGCCGACAGCCATGACGATGCGGCCCCAATTCGCGTCCTCCCCGGCGATAGCGGTTTTCACCAGCGGCGAATTGGCCACGGAGAGCCCGATGCGACGGGCGCTGGCATCGCTGGCGGCGCCGGTGACGCGGATTTCAACGAATTTGGTCGCCCCCTCGCCGTCACGGACAACGAGATGGGCGAGTTGGAGGCAGACATCGGCCAGTGCGGCAGCGAAAGCATCGGCGCCGGGGTTGTCAAAGCCCGCGATCCGCAAGTTTCCGGCCTTTCCCGTGGCGAAGGCGAGCACGGTGTCGCTGGTCGAGGTGTCGCTGTCGACGGTGATGCAGTTGAAGCTGCGTGTCGCAGCGGCCGCCAGCAGTTCCTGCAGAAAGACGGGCGCGATGGCGCAATCAGTGAAAATATAGCCCAGCATCGTCGCCATGTCGGGGGCGATCATGCCGCTGCCCTTGATGATCGCGGACAGCGTAACGGTGGTGTCGCCGACGACGGCCGTAGCCGTCACGCCCTTGGGGAAGGTGTCGGTGGTGCCGATCGTGCGTGCGGCGTCTTCCCATGAGCAGGGCTGCGCGTCGAGCGCTGCCGCTACGCCCTCGCGCGCCTTGTCCTTGGGCAGCGGTACGCCGATGACGCCGGTGGAGGACACGAAAACCTCGTTCGGCGCGCAACCAAGATGTCCGGCGACTTGTGCCATGATCTGCTCCACCGCCTCGCGCCCGCGATAGCCGGTGAAGGCGTTGGCATTGCCGGCATTGACCACCAGAGCGCGGGCGTGGCCGGATTTCACCGCCTTACGGCCCAGTTCGATTTCGCTCGAACAGCAGACGTTTTGGGTGAACACGCCTGCGACCGCCGTGCCTTCGCTCAATTCGACATAGGTCAGGTCGCAGCGGCTCCAGTCCTTGTAACCGGCGCGGGCGATGCGCGGCGTCACCCCGGCAATCGCGGGCAGGTCTGAAAAGGGCATAGCGAGCGGCGAGATGGCATCGGACATGGCGTAGCCTTATGGCGCGACGCACGCTGCGGCAAGCGCGGCGCTGCCCGTGCCCCCTCCACCTGCTACGCTGGTCCCGCTCCTCGTGCCGGGGAGGAAGGGGTGGACGACCTGCTCTGGCTTGCCTATATCGCGCGGCGATGATCCGGCTGCTGCTCTCTTTTCTGGCACTGGTGTCGGGGCTTGCCGTGCAAGTCGTCCCGGCGCAGGCGCGATTGTGCGGCGGGTGCAAGACCGAAATCGGCGCTCAGGCGTCGGTGCGGGCGGCCACGCATGTGGCGGTTCGTGTTGCCGCTTTGGCGGTGGTGCAGCGGGCACCGTCCACGCTGACTGTCGGCCCGGCGCTGCGGTTGCCGGCGGCTGTGGTTGTCGCCGCCCCCGGCGTGTTGATCGGCATCGACCGCGCTCGGCAATAAGCCGCGCTTCGCCCTCTGCCCAGATCCTTGGCGGCCCGGCAACCTTGCTGGCGGCTGCAACCATCATATCCCCAAAATTCAGGAACTGCCCATGCTCGGAGCAATCGCCAAGGCCCTATTCGGCTCGTCCAATGATCGTTACGTCAAGTCGCTCGACAAGCTTGTCCAGCAAATCGCCGGGTTCGAGCCAGCACTCCAGGCGCTGACCGATGATCAGCTTGCGGCGCAGACCACCAAGTTCCGCGCCGCGCTGTCGGGCGGTGCCAGCCTTGACGATCTGCTGCCCGAAGCCTTCGCCACGGTGCGCGAAACCTCGCGCCGGGTGCTCGGAATGCGCCATTTCGATGTCCAGATGATCGGTGGCATCGTCCTCCATCGCGGCGAAATCGCCGAAATGCGCACCGGCGAGGGCAAGACGCTGGTGGCGACGCTGGCGGTTTATCTCAACGCGCTGGAGCGCAAGGGCGTCCACGTCGTTACCGTCAACGACTACCTCGCGCGCCGCGATGCCGACTGGATGGGGCAGATCTACCAGTTCCTCGGGCTGACCGTGGGCGTAATCGTGCCTAACCTTCAGGAGGATGAGCGGCGCGCGGCCTATAATAGCGACATCACCTATGCCACCAACAACGAGTTGGGGTTCGATTATCTGCGCGACCACATGAAGCAGGAACGCGCGCAGATGGTCCATCGGCCGTTCAACTACAGTCTGGTCGATGAAGTCGATTCGGTGCTGATCGACGAAGCGCGCACGCCGTTGATCATTTCCGGGCCGACCGACGACAAAAGCGACCTCTATGTTTCGGTCGACGCCATCGTGAAGCTCGTCGAGCCTGCGGATTACGACGCCGATGAAAAGGCGAAATCGGTTTCGCTCACCGAGGACGGTGTCGAACGAGTCGAGCGGATGCTGGAGGAAGCAGGGCTGCTGATCGGCTCCAACCTCTATGATATCGAGAACACACAGGTCGTGCATCATCTGGCGCAGGCGCTGCAAGCCAATGTCATGTTCAAGCGCGACATCGATTATATCAACAAGGACGGCAAGATCGTCATCATCGACCCGTTCACTGGCCGGATGATGGATGGGCGGCGCTGGTCGAACGGCCTGCATCAGGCGGTTGAGGCCAAGGAAGGCGTGCAGATCGAGCCGGAAAACCAGACCATGGCCTCGATCACGTTTCAAAACTACTTCCGCATGTACCCCAAGATCGCCGGCATGACCGGCACTGCAGCTACCGAAGCGGCTGAATTCTTTGACGTCTACAAGATCAACGTGGTGTCGATTCCGACCAATGTGCCGGTGCTGCGGGTGGATGAGGAAGATGAATTCTACAAGAACACCACCGATAAATTCCAGGCGATCGCGCAACTGATCAAGGATCGCTATGATACTGGCCAGCCGGTGCTGGTGGGCACGGTGTCCATTGAAAAGTCGGAATTGCTGTCCGAATTCCTCAACAAGCATGGCGTCAAGCACAACGTCCTGAACGCGCGTTTCCATGAAAGCGAAGCGCATATCGTCGCGCAGGCCGGTCGGCTGGGCGCAGTGACGATCGCCACCAATATGGCCGGGCGTGGCACCGATATCCAGCTTGGCGGTAACGCGGAATTCCGCATTGACGACGAACAGCGCGATGTGGCCGAGGGCCCTGAGCGCGATGCGGCAATTGCGCAGATCAAGGCCGAAGTGGCAGCGGACAAGGCCAAGGTGCTGGCCGCCGGCGGGCTGTGCGTGATCGGGACCGAGCGCCATGAGAGCCGCCGCATCGACAACCAGTTGCGTGGTCGTTCGGGCCGGCAGGGCGATCCGGGACTTTCGCGCTTTTACCTGTGCCTTGAAGACGATCTGTTGCGTATTTTCGGGCCGGACACGATGTTTTCGCGGCTGATGAATTCCAACCTTGGCGACGGTGAGGCGATCGGTTCGAAGTGGCTGTCGAAAGCGATCGAAACCGCACAGAAAAAAGTCGAGGCGCGCAATTACGACGTACGCAAGCAAGTTGTTGAATACGACAACGTGATGAATGACCAGCGCAAGGTGATCTACGAGCAGCGTTCCGAGATCATGGATGCAGACGCGGTGGACGATGTCGTGCTCGATATGCGCCGCGACACGGTCAATGCGCTGGTCGGCGCCGCGTGTCCGCCGGGTTCCTACCCTGAAGCATGGGATATCGACGGGCTGCGTTTGCGCGTCCCCGAGGTCTTGGGCTTTGAGGCGCCGATCGCCGACTGGATGGCCGAAGACGGCATCGATCCCGAAGCCATCGAGCGGCGCCTGGCCGAAATGGCGGATGCGCACATGGCCGCAAAGATGCCCGCCAGCGACACGGCGATCTGGCGGCAGATCGAAAAAAGCGTGCTGCTAGAACGGCTGGACCATTATTGGAAGGAGCATCTCGCCACGCTCGACGCGCTGCGCCAAGTGGTATTCCTGCGCAGTTATGCCCAGAAGACTCCGCTTAACGAGTACAAGCAGGAAGCCTTCACGTTGTTTGAGCGCATGCTGGAAACCATCCGCGAGGATGTCACCAAGATCCTGTCGACCAGTGAACTGCGGTTCCAGAATCAGGGCATGGACTTGCCCGAATTGCCAGACTTCCTGACATCACACGTCGATCCGTTTACCGGCGAGAACGATGCAGCGCGGATCGGCGGCAGCCAATCGGTGCTGGGATCGCTGGCGGGCGTGCCGGGTGTGGTGGGCGCTGCCGCAGGCGATCCCTACGCGGGAATGGGCTTGTCGCGCAACGCGCCATGCCCGTGCGGGTCGGGCGTGAAGTACAAGCATTGTCACGGAATAGCTGGGTAGGTGTGTCGAAGAGATTAAAACCCTGATTGGTCGTGCTGGGTTTGGCAAAGCATTGTCGACCTTGCTGTCCAACAGTTGAGAAAGACGGTAGTCTTTCGACAAGCTCATGATGGCGGGGACGGGCGAGGATAGACGGGGCAAGCGGATCTGTCGCGATCAAGGCCCAGTTATCTCGGGCGTTCATGCATTGGCTATTGCTACCGCCAAGGCGTCCGGCAGGCCGCAATCGCTGCCTGAACCCGGCGGCGCCGCCAGTTCTGCAGGACCGCCGGCGCGATAGCCGCCGCCGGCGTCACACGCTCGGCGACGGATGCTGTCGAGCAGGCCAGGGTTGGACATATTACACTGTTTGACGTTATTCGATTTTTTCAGAATCGTTGTTGCGAAGCATGAACAGGTATGTAATATTACGGTATGATTAGCCAACTCAGGTGGGAAATCTTCATGTATCGTAGTATATCTGCTGTTGCATTTGTCGTGGCATTGTCGATTTCAAGTTCTTCATTAGCGCAGCAGGTAAAAAGCGGGTATGGCAATCTCGAGAAGAAAGAGCTTCTGGCGTTCCAGCCGTCCGATGCCGCAGGTTCAGCGCCGCAGCAAACTACCGGTTCGACGGGAAGTGTCGTTCTAGGCTTCGATGGCATTAGCCAATATGATGTAGCGGCGGTTCACCGGAACTTTATCCCCCCAGATACTATGGGTGCAGTCGGCACCACCCAATATATGGAAACGTCTAACGGCGGGTACGCTGTCTACGATAAGGCTACCGGTACGCGAGATTCATTCGTATCCGATGTTGCGTTCTGGGCTGCAGCCGGTCAGACGGGCGCAGAGGGCGATTCCCGCGTCATGTTCAACAAGGCCGCCGGTCGATGGATCGCTACATCCTTTGGCGCCAGCGTTTCCGACATCCAGATCGCGGTATCGGCGACGTCGAATGCGCTCGGCGCCTGGTCGTCGACCAAGTTCACCGGTTTTGCCGGCGGAACGGCGGATTACTCCACCCTCGCGCTGGACAATAATGCGGTCTATATCGGCACGAATAACTTCGATGGAAACGGTGCATTCGCCGGAACGTCGCTCAACGTCATCCCGATCCACGATTTGTTTGGAGCTGGCGCTCCTTCGGCAAGCAACCGCGTTGTGTTCGGCACTTCCTATGATCCGGCTAGCAGCAACAATGCCGATAATGGCTATGCCATCCAGGGTGTCAACAGCACCTCGGCGGGAACCACAGGCCATATTCAGGCGGTCTCGCTGTTTAATTCCGATCTCGTCGGGTACGATGTCAAGAACGCCGGTACGCTGGCAGCCTCGCTTTCCCAAACCGTTCTTGCCGGGGCGACCGCCTACAGTGGCGACAACCCGGGTCGGCAGCCTAGCTTGATGACGTCGAATAGTCGCGTGATCGACACGCTAGATGACCGGGTTGGCTCGAGCGTCTACGAACTCAATGGCAAGGTCTACAGCGTTCACACGGTGACGCCGCTGGGTTCGGATTACACAGTGGTCCGGTGGACCATCACCGATGCCGTAACCAAAGCCGTCCTGGGCGAAGGCGACATTGGCGATGCGACTCATGATTATTATCAGGGGTCGCTTGCGGTCAACGGGGTTGGGCAAGTGGTGATCGGCTATGATCGCTCCGGCTACGACCCCACAACCGGGCGGATCACCTTTGCGACGCGGATCTTCAGGGCTGCCGGCAACACGCTGCTGCAGACCGGCAACGAGCAGGTGCTGCGTGTCAGCCTGGTCGATGATTATCACAACGGTAGCATCGACGGCCAAACCGCTGTTGGCCGGCAGCGCTGGGGGGACTACAGCGCCGTCAGCATCGATCCGAACGATCCATCGAAGTTCTGGGTGATTGGCGAATATGCTCGCGAATACAACGACGCGGCGGGCGGACATCCCCTCGGCAGTGGCCGTTCGCGTTGGGGGACCTGGATTGCCGAGATCGATGCAGGCGCCGTGCCCGAGCCTTCCACCTGGATGACGCTGGTTCTTGGGTTCGGAGTGATCGGTGCGGTGGTGCGCCGGCGCCAACCCGTTCCGGTCGCGATACAGGTGTGACATCCGTTCGAGCGGGCGTTCTCCTGCTCGGTCTGGCGTTCGCCTCTGCGGGAGCAGCCGAACGCCAGCCCCTTGAAAGTAACTGGGCCGGTGGTCGTGTTTCAGTTATTTTCGACAGGGACGGCGCGATAGTCAAATCGGATTGCGCAAAAGGTCGGCTGGTCGGACCGATCAGATTCGATCGCCGGGGACATTTCACCGCGCTTGGCAGTTTCGAAGTATACAAGCCGGGTCCGCAACTGGCCGACGCGCCGATAAAATCGTACAATGCCAGTTTTTCGGGTCACCTGCATGGCGACATCATCGACCTGAAAATCAGTCGAGATGGCGAGCCCATGCAGCGGGTTACGCTCCGTCGTAACGCTTCGGTTAAATTCGTGCGCTGCCTTTAGAGTATCGCGCCAAAAAGTGTGTACCGGTTTCTGGCACTAAACGATGCGGCGAAAAAACTTTGCACGGGCAGGTAATTCGCATTTTGCGCTGCCTGCTCTGGGGTGCCGGTGGCTTGGCTTTGGCCCAATAGCTCGCCTTAACCGCAAACAATCGCAACTCGGCCAATGGTTCACCCCGTTGCACCGTGTGTTCTGCCCCACCCGGAATATCGTCAGCATCGACAGCCATTGCCGCACAATAGCCGGTGTCGAAAGCATCGCGCAGTTCTACAGGTTCCTGGAAACCTGCACGCTGGATGGCGATGCGCGCGGGGCGAGCCCAGGCGTTGAGCGCGGCTTCCGCCTCGCTGGCAATGATGAAGCAGACCCGGTGGTCGGCAAGTTCGGACTTGCTGCGCAGGCGCGTGTCGGGACGGACCAGCAGCAGTTGGCGACTTCGCGCCACCGGCGGGCCGGGTGACGCGGTTGCAGCGGGCATGGCGATGGCGAGTTCCGCGCCGCTGAGCACTGCCAGCGCGTCGTGCCGGGCATCGCGCAGATCCGCCAGGCTGCGGTAGGCGCGAAAGGCAATGGTGGCGCCGGGGCCATGTTCGGCTTGCGCGAGGTGTCGGCACAGGTCAATTGCCGTGCCGCGCCAGATGCCGTCACTGTCGCGCTCGGCAATGCCGGGTCGCTCGACCGCGCCGCAGCGTACGCCCGTGGGCGGGGCGGCAACGGCTGCGGCCAGCGCCAGCAGCGCTGCGATCACGGGGCGGGACTGTTATAATCGGGCAGCGTCGCCGGCAGCGGGTTGAAATGCCCCGGCACGGCAGCGCGACGGTTCAGGCGAACATCCTCGGGCGTCACGCCAATCGCCGAACAGCCATGGCCCGCGTAATGGGGCAAGGCCTGGACCAATTGGTCCGGGATTGTCGCGTAGGCGCCGGGCAGCATCGGCGCCTTGCCCGCCAGCCGGGCGGGATCGAACCCCGAGAGCAGGCTGTCGGTGATGGCTGAATTGATGTCGCGCGGGCCCAGATGCGTCTGATGAAAACCGTCGGGACCGAAGCGGTTGAACTCGGGGCTGTCGCCCTTGGCGAGCGCGTCCTTTTCCTCGGGCAGGCTGGCCAGCGCGGGTAGGCCGAATACATCCTCAATCGTTTCGATCACCGCGTTATGATCGCCCTCGGCGTGGCTGACGACGTGCGCGCGGGCATAGGGCGAGATCAGCAGCAGCGGCACCCGGATGCCGCGGGACAGTGGCAGGCCATCGGGTCCGTAGGACAGGATGCGCGGCGGGACATGGTCGTAAAAGCCGTCGGATTCGTCATAGGTGATGACGATCGCGCTTTGCGCCCACAGCGCCGGGTTCGCGGCGATGGCATTGATGACGCGCGCCGCCATCGCTTCGCTGACCTGGTGGTCGGCATAGCTGGGGTGATCGTCGTCGCCGCTTTTTACGACCTCGATCGCATTGATGTCATGCGGGGTAAGGTCAGCCGGATAATGCGGGTTCTGGATCGGCGGCTTCATCTGGGTGAGGTTGCCAAAGCCGCCCCGAATATAGATGATGCCGCCCCCGGCAGGCAGCTTGTTCGCAGCGATATCGTCAAAGAAATCGCCCTCGCCGCGCAGCGAATCGCGCGTCTTGGCGTTGTCGGCAAGGTAGCCAAAATATTGCGGCCCCTCGTGGTGGGCGACGTAGTTGTCATGCGTGGTCACGCCGGGCGGATCGGTGGGCTCGTGATCGTAGCCGTTCTGGTACCAGCGCCAGGCGACCTGCGGGTTGCCGGTGGCGGCGATGACCGGGATGTCACGCTGGATGTCCGCTTGATTGAGGTCGGGATGACGGTCCCCAGCCAGGGTTGTGCCGATGTCCGCGCCCATCGCGATCAGCGGCACCGTGGCAAAAGTCAGGTTGGGCGCGATGTTGTAGCCCTTGCCGCCCTTGCTGATGCCGTAGCCTTCTCTTGGTGAGGTCGGGTCACGCTCGGCATCGGCGTTGGGATCGAACTGCGAGCCCCAATAGGGATTGGGATCGTCCACCAACGGCAGGCCCTGCGTGGTGCCATTGCCCTTGTAGGGATCGTACTGGACCTTGCCGGTCATCCCTTTGGTCTCGCCCGCAGTGCCATGCTTTACCCATTGCGTTTCGCCCGCTTGCCCCGCGATCATGGCAATCGCATTCGGGGTGGAGGGGGTATCTTCGGTGGCAAAGATATTGTCGAACAGCGTGAATCGGCTGGCGTAGCGCCAGAAGAACGGGATGGTATCGCAATCGACGTAGGACATTACCAGATTGGCGCGCTGGCGGCCGGCAGCGATATCGTCGGGCGTCTTGACCGGGCCGGTGTGGCCGTCGAACTCGTTCTGGGCAAAGCCATCCATGCGCGCGGTACCGTTTACCACGTGAAGCTTGCGCGCCAGCGACTGATGCCCGTGATCGGCGCTGTCCAACACCGTTGCGTTCTGGTCCGGACCCAAGCGGAAAGGGCGGACGGTAACCGTGGTGCCAGTCGAATCATCGACATAGCTCTGATTGAAGCCTGGCGTTGCGGTGGCATCACGCGGTTCGGCGTTGGTGGAGAACAACCCGTTAGCGCCGGGAAATGTGCCGTATTCGTGGTCGAAACTTTCATTTTCGTTGAAAATCACGAAGACATATTTGATCCGGCTACGGAGCAAAGCGATGATTTTGTCGCGCGGCAGCGATTCGGCGGTAGCGGGGTCGCTGAAATAGCGGGTAATCTCGCCATCCTGCGCGGGAGGCTGGGCGGAGACGGGCGGGCGCGGCACGTGCGCCGCGCCGCTGGTGGCGACCTTCGCTGGCCGGGCGGCAACACTGCCGACAGCGATAAACGAAAGCACAGCGGTGGTTAGCAGGAAATGTGTTCGCACAGTTTTTGCCCCCGACGGTTCGACAAGTTGGCGATCGAGCTATTTGGCAGGGATCCGCAAATACGGGCACTAACAGAAAAATTGGCTCCCCGAGTAGGATTCGAACCTACGACCATTCGATTAACAGTCGAATGCTCTACCGCTGAGCTATCGGGGAGCAGCCCGGCTTCCCGGACAGGCCAGCGCCATAGCAGTGCGGCGCTCGTTGGCAAGTACCACTACGCCGAAAAGCGGATTAATGAAAGCCCTTGCGGTGTGATGGCCTTCGGCGACGTGCCGAAAACTGTGCGTACCGGCCTGTTGTCACGCCAGAAACTGCTCGGCAAAGATGCGTTCTTCCAGGCTGCTGCCGCGGTCGAACAGCAGCGTCAGCTGATGCTTGCGGCAGGCCTCGATATGCACCTCGCGGATGTCGCGCACCTCCTTTTGGTCGGCGACCACGGCGACCGGGCGCTTGCGCGGTTGCAGGACGTGAAAGCTGACCTTGGCACTGTCGGGCAGGATGGCGCCGCGCCAGCGCCGGGGGCGAAACGGGCTGATCGGGGTCAGCGCCAGCGTCCGGCTGCCCAGTGGCAGGATCGGACCGTTGGCCGACATATTATACGCGGTCGACCCGGCCGGGGTCGCCACCAGCACGCCGTCGCCCGCCAGTTCGGTCATCCGCACCTTGCCGTTGACGCGCACCTCCAGCTTGGCGGTCTCCCGCGTTTCGCGCAGCAGCGAGACTTCGTTGATCGCGTGATAGCGGAATTCCGCGCCGCTCTGCGTCACCGCGTCCATCACCAGCGGTGATACCGCAACCGACGTCGCCTTGGCCACGCGCTCGATCACGCTCTTGCCCGGGCGAAACCGGTTCATCAGAAAGCCGACGGTGCCGCGATTGAGGCCGTAAACCGGAACGACCCGGTCGGCGTCAAGCATCTGGTGCAACACATGGAGCAGGAAACCATCGCCCCCCAGAACGACCAGCGCATCGGCCTTGTCCGGAGCGACCCAGTCATGCTGACCGGCCAGCGCGTCCCCAGCCTCACGCGCGGCTTCGCCATCCGAGACGACCAATGCCAGCCGCATGTCCTTGCTCACCAGTACCGGCTCCCTTGTCCCACCATTTCAGGCACAAGATGCATAGAACGGCAGCGAGGGGCTTGGCAATCGCTCCGTGAAGACGGTTAACCCTGCCTCGGCCGCGACTTCGGCGCGATAGCGCTCAGGCCCTTCGACTTCTGCGCGATAGCGCTCAGGCCCCCCGACTTCTGCGCGATAGCGCTCAGGCCCTTCGTCAACTGGATCAAGCCGTTGAGCCGTGCCTGTGGGTCGCCCCAGGCCCTGGTCACCACCAGCTTGCTGTCGGGGCGGAGCTTGACCGTGCCGTGCAGCCGCTGCGCGTAGGCGATCAGCCCGGCTGGGTCGGGGAAGCTGTCGTTGTGGAACGATACCAGCGTCCCCTTGGCGCCGACATCGATCTTGGCGATATGCGCAATGATCGCCTGGCGCTTGATCTCGATCAGCTTGATGAGGTTGGCGGTTGGCGCGGGCAGGGGGCCGAAGCGGTCGATCATCTCGGCAGCAAGCGATTCGATTTCCGCCTGGTCGTCGGCATCGTTAAGACGGCGGTACAGCGCCATGCGCACAGCGAGATCGGGCACATACTCCTCCGGGATGAGGATTGGCGCATCGACGGTGATCTGCGGGCTGGGGCCCTTGTCTGTGCGCTCCAGCCCAATTTCGCCGGCCTTTGCGGCCATGATCGCCTCTTCGAGCATCGACTGGTAAAGCTCGAAGCCGACTTCGCGAATATGCCCGCTTTGCTCATCGCCAAGCAGATTACCGGCGCCGCGAATGTCGAGATCATGGCTGGCGAGCTGGAATCCGGCGCCAAGGCTGTCGAGATCGCCCAGCACTTTCAGGCGTTTTTCGGCGACTGGCGACAATTGCCGGTCGGTGGGCGTGGTCAGATAGGCGTAGGCGCGCAGCTTGGCCCGGCCGACACGGCCTCGCAACTGGTACAGTTGAGCCAAGCCAAACCGGTCGGCGCGGTGAATGATGATGGTGTTGGCGCTGGGGATGTCGAGCCCGCTTTCGATGATGGTGGTGGACAGCAGCACATCGTAGCGGCGCTCGTAAAAGGCTGACATGCGCTCCTCGACTTCGCTAGGCGCCATCTGGCCGTGCGCGGCAATGAACTTCACCTCGGGAACGTGGCGATGCAGCCATTCCTCCAGTTCGGCCATGTCGGCGATGCGCGGCACGACGATAAAGCTTTGCCCGCCGCGATGGTGTTCGCGCAGCAGCGCCTCGCGCATTACCATGTCGTCCCATTCCATGACGTAGGTACGCACTGCGAGTCGGTCGACCGGCGGGGTCTGGATGGTGGACAATTCGCGCAGGCCCGACATCGCCATTTGCAGCGTGCGGGGGATCGGCGTGGCGGTCAGCGTCAGCATGTGGACGTCGGCGCGCAGTTGCTTCAGCTTTTCCTTGTGGGTGACGCCGAATCGCTGCTCCTCATCGACGATGACCAGGCACAACCGCTTGAACTGAATGTTCTTCGACAGCAGTGCATGGGTACCGATGACCACGTCGATGGTACCATCGGCCAGCCCGGCTTTGGTGCGGCTGGCTTCTTTTTCAGAGACAAGGCGCGACAGGCGTCCGACGTTGAGTGGAAAGCCGGCAAAACGCTCGACGAAGCCGGTGAAATGCTGGCGCGCCAGCAGCGTGGTCGGGGCGACCACCGCGACTTGCTCACCAGCCATCGCGGCGACGAAGGCCGCGCGCAGGGCGACTTCGGTCTTGCCGAAGCCGACATCGCCGCACACCAGCCGATCCATCGGGTGTCCTGCGGCCAGATCTTCCAGCACATCGTTTATGGCGCTTTCCTGGTCTTCGGTCTCAGCCCAGGGAAAGCGGTCGACAAATGGCGCGTAGGCGGCTGGGTCCGCGATCAGCGCCGGGGCGGTGCGCAAGGCGCGCAGCGCGGCAGTTTTCAACAGCTCGTTGGCAATCTCGCGGATGCGGTCCTTGAGCTTGGCGCGCCGCCGCTGCCATGCTTCGCCGCCCAGCCTGTCCAGAGCCGACGTGCCCGAATCGTCGCTGCCAAAGCGCGTCAGCACGTCGATGTTCTCGACCGGGATGTAGAGCTTGTCACCGCCCGCGTAGGACAGCATTACGCAATCATGCGGCGAGGCCCCGACCGGGATCGACTGCAACCCCTCATAGCGGCCGATGCCGTGCTCCATGTGGACGACCAGATCGCCTGGCGACAGCGCGGCCAGTTCGGCCAGGAAGGCATCGGCGCTTTTCTTGCGCGGCTTGCGCCGCACCAGCCGGTCGCCGAGCAGGTCTTGCTCGGTCAGGATTTCCAGTTCGGCATTGGCAAAGCCGGTTTCCAGCGGCAGCACCAGCGCCACCGGGCGGCCTTTGGCGGCAAGGCCCAGCGCCTCTTGCCAAGTCTCCGCCAGCACCGGCGCCGGCGCCATGGCCTCACCGAGAATGCTTGCAATGCGCGAACGGCTGCCCGTGGAATAGGCAGCAAAGATCGGCTTTTTACCGGTCCGACCGATCGCGTGGAGGTGTTGCGCGGCGGTTTCGTAGATGCTGATGGGTTGTTTGGTATTGACGCCGCCGGCGGCGGCCTTGGCACCATGCGCCGCCTGTGCCCGTTCCGGCGTGAAGTCACGGGCGCTGGTAAAGCCGAAATCGAGCACCGAGGCGCTTTCCGGCTGGGCAAAGATATCGGCGCGGTGGATCGGCCAGCCGGTCAATCGCTCATCGAGTTCGGCGCGCGACAAATACAGCGCGGCGGGGGCGAGCGGACGATAGCTGCCCGGCTTCTTGCCCGAGGTTTCGGTGCGCGCGGCATGATAATCGGCGATGTCGGCCAGGCGTTCGTCAGCGGCGCCGAGCGCGGCGCTGTCGATCACCAGTACATCGCTTGCGGTCAGATGATCGAACAGCGTCGCCACTCGCTCCTCGAACAGCGGCAGCCAGTGCTCGATGCCGGCAAGCCGCCGACCGTCGCTGACCGCCTGATACAATGGATCGCTGGTTGCATTGGCGCCGAATTGTTCACGATAGCGGCTGCGGAAGCGTTTGACGCTGTCATCGTCCAGCAAGGCCTCGCTGGCGGGCAGCAACAGGTGCTGGTCGACCACGCCGGTCGAACGCTGTGTGCCGGGGTCGAACAGCCGCAATTGCTCGATCTCGTCGCCGAAGAAATCGAGCCGCAGCCCCCCATCTCCTCCATTGGCGTCGAGGCCCGAGGGATGAATGTCGAAAATTGCGCCGCGCACGGCATATTCGCCGGCATCGGCCACGGTGTCGGTGCGGGCGTAGCCCTGACGTTGCAATAGCGCGATCAGGCTCTCGCGGCCGATTTCGATCCCCGGTTTGAGCAGCCGGACCGATTCGCGGATGCGGAACGGGGATAGTACCCGTTGCAGCACCGCGTTGATCGTGGTGACGATCAGTTTGGGCCCGTTTGTGGCGCTTTGCAGGCGATGCAGCGCCGACAGACGTGCTGATGACACCGCCAGCGCCGGGCTGGCGCGGTCGTATGGCAGGCAGTCCCAGGCGGGAAATTCGATCAGTTCCAGCTCGGGCGCGAAATAACGCGCGGATTCGGTGATCGCCCGCATCGCCGCATCGTCGGGGGCGATGAATACCACGCGACCCGATCTGGCTGCGGCGGCGCGGGCAAGATCGGCCATCACCAGCGGCTGGCTGCCACGGGCAATCGACGATAGCGTCAGCGGCGTTCTGGACGAAAGGATGCGGGAAAAATCAGGCATGTTCTAAGCAGGCTCGTCATAGGCTAGCACCCCGTGCGCCAATCGGCGAGCGAGGGGAGGGTTGAATGCGGGCTCTAGACTATCAGGCCGCAGCTGGCGAGTCAGCGGGGGATCGTGACGTAATCAAGCAGTTGCATGCGTGTCATCATTGGCCCGGCGTACATCTCGGGAATGGACAAAGTCCCCAGCGCCCAACCCATGATGTCGACGTCTTCTTCATCGATCAGCGTTTCGAACCAGACCAGTTCGACTTCGCCCCATTCGGGGTGAAAACGGTCGAAATAACAGCCGATCATATAGTCAGCCTCACGCGTGCCACGATGCCACGCGCGGAACTTTAGGCGACGCAAACGCGATTCGGCAGGGCTGTCAGGGATGCTCATATGGCCGAGCTAGGCCAGCACGCACGCCAGATCAATGGCGCGCGACGGGATTCCCGTCCCGCTTATTGAACGAGAGTATGGGCGGCTCTGGCGAATTCGTCCGGGCAGGCTATGAACCGGTGATGCGCCCGGAAATCCTGAACTCGCTGTTTGCTGAAACCGCCGGGCTGAAAGGCGTCGGACCGGGGCTGAAGCGTCCGCTGGAGCGGCTCGGGCTGACGCGTTTGCGCGATCTCGCCTATCATCTGCCCGATCGCTTTGTCAGCCGTCGCGCGGTGGCCGATCTGGACGACGCCAATGTTGGCGAGCAGGTCGTCGTCGCGCTGACCCCGGTGGAATATCGCAGCAGTGCGGGGCGCGGGCCATTTCGTATTTTGGCGAGCGATGCCGTCGGCAATATCTGCGCACTGACCTATTTCGGGCGGATCGGCAGCGGGGCGAAAAAGCAATTGCCGCTGGGCGAAGTCCGCTGGATCGCCGGCAGGCTCGATCAATACGGCCAGATGCTCCAGATCGTGCACCCTGATCACATCGGGCAAGAAAGCGGCGCAGCCCTGGGCCAGCTGATCGAGCCGGTTTATCCCCTCTCCGTTGGATTGACGCAGGGGCGGCTCGCGACGCTGATCGCGCAGGCGTTGGCCGCCTTGCCCGTGCTGCCCGAATGGATCGAGCCGGGTTTGCTGGCCAAGATGCAATGGCCTGACTGGCACGAGGCAATGAAGCTCGCGCACCGCGCCGAGCACGCGCAGGCGCGCGACCGGCTGGCTTATGACGAACTGCTCGCCAATGCGCTGGCGCTGATGCTGGTGCGCGCCGCCGGCAAGGCGCGGCGCGGCACGCCGCTGCAGGGCGACGGACGCCTGCGGGCCAAAATGGCGCTGCCGTTTGCGCTGACCGGAGCGCAACTCCGCTCGATTGCCGAAATCGAAGGCGATCTGGCGCAGGCCGCGCCGATGCTGCGACTGCTGCAAGGCGATGTCGGCTCGGGCAAGACCGTGGTGGCATTGTCGGCGATGCTGATGGCGGTGGAGGCCGGGGCTCAGGCGGCGCTGCTCGCCCCCACCGAAATCCTCGCGCGCCAGCATTTTGACACGCTGTCGCGCCTGCTCTCGGGTACCGGAGTCAGCGTCGCCCTGCTGACCGGGCGCGGCTCCATGCGTGGGGGAGGCCGCGCCCGCGAGGCCATCCTGATGGGGCTGCTGGACGGCGGTATTGATATGGTTATCGGCACCCATGCCATATTCCAGGACAGCGTGACGTATCGCAATCTCGCCCTGGCCGTGATCGACGAACAGCATCGCTTTGGCGTGTCGCAGCGCCTGCTACTGACGCAAAAGGGCCGGCGCACGCCGCATTGCCTGGCGATGACCGCGACACCGATCCCGCGCACGCTGACACTGGCGCAATATGGCGAAATGGACGTGTCGCGGCTCGATGAACTGCCGCCGGGCCGTCAGGCGATCGACACGCGAGTGGTGGCGCTGGAGCGGATCGGCGATGTCATTGGCGCTTTGTCCCGCCATCTTGAAGCCGGCGGCCAGGCCTATTGGGTCTGCCCCATGGTGCGCGACAGCGAACTCGTGGATATTGCTGCCGCAGAGGCGCGCTTTGCCGAGTTGCAGGCGCGTTTCGGCGAGACTGTGGTGCTGGTTCACGGCCAATTGCACTCTGAGGCCAAGGACGCGGCGATGGCGCGCTTTGCGGGTGGCCATGCCAAATTGCTGGTGGCGACGACGGTGATCGAAGTCGGCGTCGATGTGCCTAACGCCACGCTGATGGTGATCGAACAGGCCGAGCGCTTTGGTCTGGCGCAATTGCACCAGCTTCGTGGCCGGGTCGGGCGCGGCGCTGAAAAATCGGTGTGCCTGCTGCTGCGCGGCGGCGCGCTGTCGGACGTCGCACGGGAACGGCTGGCGCTGATGCGGGAAACCCAGGATGGTTTCCTGCTGGCCGAAGAAGATTTGCGCCTGCGCGGCGGCGGCGAATTACTGGGCACGCGGCAATCGGGTGACACGCCGTTTCGCGTCGCGACACTGGAGCAGATCGCGCGCCTGCTGCCCATCGCCCACGACGACGCGCGTCTGCTGATCGAGCGCGCCAGTCCTGTGGCGGGGAGCGGGTTGACCGGCGAACGCGGCGATGCAGCCCGGCTGCTGCTGTATTTGTTCGAAAGGGATTACGGCGTCCAGTTGCTGCGCGGGGGTTAGCCTTGACGCGATCAATGCGCTTGATTCACCGCATTTGGCTGAATCTTGGCGCATCGCGGCGATTTGGGCGCCTGCGCTAACTTGCTATTCAGTGGTGCTGTCTTACATTGGTCAGGAAAGGAACTTTGGTCCCATGAATGACGAATCTCCCAACGGAAATCCCTGGATGCGCAGCCTGCTGGTGTGGGGTGGTATTTTCCTGGCGCTGTTTTTTGCCGTGTCGCTGTTCAGCTCGCGCACCGACACCACCAGCGGCCAAATTCCGTATTCAGACTTCCGGTCCAAGGTGGCCGAGGGCAGCGTCGCCGATGCGCAAGTTGGCGAGGCCAAAATTACCGGCCACTTGAAGGATGGTGACGCCTTTACGACGATCCCGATCCCCAATGATGCCAGCCTGCTGCAATTGCTGCAAAGCAATGGCGTGCGCTATGCCGGCAAGGCGGCCGAAGAACCTAACGTGTTGATGTATATCGTCTTGCAGGCGTTGCCGTTCCTGTTGATCCTGGGCGTGGCATTTTTTGCGTTGAAGCAGGTGCAAAAAGGTGGCGGTTCCGGAGCGATGGGCTTTGGCAAGAGCAAGGCGAAACTGCTGACGGAGCGCCAGGGCCGGGTGACGTTTGCCGATGTCGCCGGTATTGACGAAGCGCGCGAAGAGCTGGAGGAAATCGTCGAATTTCTGCGCGATCCTGGCCGTTTTTCCAAGCTGGGTGGACAGATTCCCAAGGGCGCATTGCTGGTCGGCAGTCCCGGTACTGGTAAAACCTTGCTGGCGCGCGCCATCGCGGGCGAGGCCGGGGTGCCATTCTTTTCAATCTCCGGGTCGGACTTTGTTGAAATGTTTGTCGGCGTCGGCGCCAGCCGCGTGCGCGACATGTTCGAACAGGCCAAGAAGAACGCGCCTTGCATCGTCTTCATCGATGAAATTGACGCGGTCGGTCGCCATCGCGGTCATGGCCTGGGCAATTCCAACGATGAACGCGAGCAGACGCTGAACCAGCTGCTGGTCGAAATGGATGGTTTTGAGGCCAACGAAGGCATCATCATCATCGCTGCGACCAACCGCCCCGATGTGCTCGATCCGGCGTTGCTGCGTCCAGGCCGTTTCGACCGTCAGGTCGTGGTGCCGATCCCCGATATCGAAGGCCGCGAGAAAATTTTGGCGGTGCATATGAAGAAGGTGCCGCTGGCCCCGGACGTCATCCCGCGGGTTATTGCGCGCGGTACGCCAGGTTTTTCCGGCGCCGATCTTGCCAATCTGGTCAATGAGGCGGCCTTGCTCGCGGCCCGGCGCAACAAGCGTCTGGTGGCGATGCAGGAATTCGAGGACGCCAAGGACAAGGTCATGATGGGTGCCGAGCGCCGCTCGATGGTCATGACCGAGGACGAGAAAAAGATGACCGCCTATCACGAAGCCGGCCATGCCATCGTTTCGATCAATGAGGCGGCGTCAGATCCTATCCACAAGGCCACGATCATCCCGCGCGGGCGCGCGCTGGGGATGGTGATGCGCTTGCCGGAACGCGATTCCTATTCCTACCATCGCGACAAGATGCTGGCGAACCTGTCGGTGAGCATGGGCGGACGCGTCGCCGAGGAACTGGTGTTTGGCTATGACAAGGTATCGTCGGGCGCATCGGGCGATATCCAGTATGCGACCAGTCTGGCGCGCAATATGGTCACCAAATGGGGCATGTCGGACAAGCTCGGCCCGTTGCAGTACGAAGACCAGCAAGATGGCTACCTTGGCATGGGCGGCTCGCAGCGGCTGATGATGTCGGACGAGACCAACAAGTTGATCGACAGCGAAATCCGCGCGTTGGTCGAAACGGCCCATCTGCGCGCAACTGACATCATCAAGGTGAACGAAGACAAGTTGCACCTGCTGGCCAAGGCCATGCTGGAGTTCGAAACACTGAGCGGTGACGACATCCGCGAGGTGATGGAGACCGGCACGCTCGACCGTCCCGACGACCGCAACGCCGGGGCACGTCCGGCGGCGGTGCGCGGGGCAACCGTTCCGCGCTCGGGCAAGCGGTTTGTTAGCGATGCCGCGCCGATACCGCAGGGCGCCTGACGAAACAATAAAGGCGCGAGGGTCATGACCCTCGCGCCTTTATGTATTTCGGCGTGATATGGTATCAGCGCCTAGCCGTCGTAATCCCCGCCCAGCGAAGCGTTACGCACGGGGGCGGCAGCAGTAATCCGGAGTGCTTCGGCCTGCTGGCTGAGCGATCCGATTTCATCCACGGCATCGTCATCATCGGGCAGCACGCGCTGCAGCGAGGTGACAAGCGCTTCACGCAGCTGTGGCGGACGGACGGTCTGGTCAGCGATCTCGCGTAGCGCGACCACCGGATTCTTGTCGCGATCACGGTCGACAGTCAGATCCGCCCCGCCAGAAATCTCTCGCGCACGCTGAGCGGCGAGCAGGACGAGATCGAAACGGTTGGGAACCTTGTCAACGCAATCTTCGACGGTAACGCGCGCCATAGGCCACTCCACGCAATAAAATAGGGCAGGAAAGTTGGTTTAATAGGCTGGGTGGGCGCGAAAGTCAAGTTTTGGACCGCGCAGGCGGAGCCTTGCCAGCGCAGCACCTTTAACATTCGACTTAGACCGCGCTGCGGTGACACTGACCCAGGTTCTGTTCCCGTCCGTCCCGAGCTTGCCGAGGGGCTGGCTTTGTTTCCACCGTTTGCGATGAAAGAAGGACAGCGAGCCGACACGCCCAGCATTGACGGATAGGCTTTTATCCGAAGACCTTGGTGTTAAATCGATCCTATCGCGAGGAAGCGATCCTCGCGGCGAAGTTGCAGTTCGCGCGCGTTAAACTTTGCCAGGCTGTCCAACTCCTCGGCGAGCATGGCGCCAAGGCTGCGCGCAGTCGCGGCCGCGTCGCGATGGGCGCCGCCGACAGGTTCAGGCACGATGCGGTCGATCACCGCCAGTGCGATCAGGTCTTGCGCGGTCAATTTCATGGCAGCGGCCGCATCGCTTGCTTTTGCAGGAGTGCGCCACAGGATCGAGGCGCAACCTTCCGGGCTGATGACCGAATAGACCGCATGTTCCAGCATCAGCACCCGCTCGGCGCTGGCCAGCGCCACGGCGCCACCCGAACCGCCTTCGCCGACGATGACGGCAACCATCGGCACCGGCAGGGCCAGGCAGGCCTCGGTCGCCCGGGCGATCGCTTCAGCCTGGCCGCGTTCCTCGGCTTCCACGCCCGGAAAGGCGCCCGAAGTATCGACCAGCGTGACCACCGGCAGGCCGAACCTGCCGGCCAGCTCCATCAGCCGCACCGCCTTGCGGTACCCTTCAGGCTTGCCCATGCCAAAGTTGTGGTGAATGCGGCTTGTCGTGTCGTGGCCCTTTTCGTGGCCGATGAGCATGATCCGTCGTTCGCCCAATCGACAAAAGCCGCCGACGATGGCTGCGTCCTCGCCATAGTGTCGGTCACCGCCGAGCGGCATGAAACCGGTGAAAAGGGAGCTCACATAGTCCCGGAAATGCGGGCGCTGCGGATGGCGGGCAACCTGCGTCTTTTGCCACGGGGTCAGCCCGGCATAGGTTCGCGCCAGCAACTTGGCACCCTCTGCTTCCAACCGGGCAATATCCGCGTCAAGATCCAGCCCGGCTTCGGCTGCGGTCGCGCGCAGGTCGCGGATGCGGGTGTCGAGCGCGGCAACCGGCTTTTCGAAGTCTAGATAAGAGATCATTGTTCGGCTTCGCCGGTTTTCAGACTGACCCTGTGCTCCAGCCAATCCTCGAGCCACTTGATCGTGTAATCACCGCTTTGGAAGTCGGGGTCCTGGATGATGGCCCGGTGGAGCGGGATCGAAGTCTTGACCCCGTCGACCACCATTTCCTCCAACGCTCGTTTCAGGCGCATGATGCAGCCCTCGCGGGTGCGGCCATAGACGATCAGTTTGGCAATCATCGAATCGTAATAGGGCGGGATGCGATATCCGCCGTAGAGACCGCTATCGACCCGGACATGCATGCCGCCGGCCGGCAGATAGGCCTCGACCTTGCCGGGTGACGGCGTGAAAATCCATGGATCTTCGGCGTTTATGCGGCATTCGATGGCGTGCCCGGAGAAGACGATGTCCTTTTGGGCGACGGATAGCGGCTTGCCCTCGGCAATGCGGATCTGTTCGCGAACCAGATCGACACCGGTGATCGCCTCGGTCACGGGATGTTCCACCTGCAGGCGGGTATTCATCTCGATGAAATAGAATTTGCCTGCCTCCCACAGGAACTCGATGGTGCCGGCGCCGCGATAACCCATCCCGGCCATGGCGTTGGCGACAATGCCGCCCATGCGATCGCGCTCTTCGGGCGAAATGACTGGCGAGGGCGCTTCTTCCAGCACTTTTTGATGGCGGCGCTGCAACGAACAGTCGCGTTCGCCCAAATGGATCGCATTGCCATTGCCGTCGCCAAAGATCTGGAACTCGATATGGCGCGGATTGCCGAGGTATTTTTCCAGATAGACGGTGTCGTCGCCAAAGGCGGCCTTGGCCTCGCTGCGGGCCTGGGCGATCAGCGCCGCCAATTGTTCCGGCGCCTTGACGACCTGCATGCCGCGTCCGCCGCCCCCCGACGCCGCTTTCACCAGTACCGGATAGCCGATCGCTTCGGCAATGCGGGCGGCTTCGGCGATGTCGTGGATTGCGCCGGGCGAACCGGGTACCAGTGGTAGCCCCAGGGCACCGGCGGTGCGCTTTGCTGCTACCTTGTCGCCCATGGTGCGAATGTGTTCGGGCTTTGGGCCGACCCAGATGATGCCGTGCGCTTCGACGATTTCGGCAAACTTGGCGTTCTCGGACAAAAAGCCGTATCCGGGATGGATGGCATCGGCGTGCGTGATCTCGGCGGCGGAAATGATGGCCGCGACATTGAGATAGGAATCACGTGCCGGCGGCGGACCGATGCATACGGCATGATCGGCCAGCCTGACATGCATGGCATCGGCATCGGCAGTGGAATACACCGCGACTGTCTCGATCCCCATTTCATGCGCAGCGCGGTGAATGCGCAACGCGATCTCGCCGCGGTTGGCGATGAGCAAGCGGGAAATGGCCATGTGTTTCAGCCGATCATGACGAGCGGCTGGTCGTATTCGACGGGCTGCGCGCTCTGGATCAACATTGCCTTGATGGTCCCGGCGAAGGGCGCTGTGATCGGGTTCATGACCTTCATCGCCTCGATGATAAGCAACGTGTCGCCGGCCTTCACGCTTTGGCCCACGACAACAAACGGTGGCGCGTCAGGTGCGGAACCCAGGTATGCCGTACCGACCATGGGCGATTTGACGACACTGCCTTCGGCTACCGCGGGAGCAGCTTCGGCGGGGACAACTGCGCCAGATCCGGCGACTGCCGCGGGCGCAGCAAAGAAGGCAGGGGGCGAAACGAATGACGCAGATCCGGGAGCCGTCAGCACGCGGGCGACCCGGATGCGACGATCGCCGTCGGCCACTTCAATCTCGCTCAGATTGGTTTCGGCAAGTAGTTCGGCAAGTTCACGCACTAACGCGCCGTCAATACTCATGCCCGCATTGCGGCCCGCTTCTTCTTCACCCATGCCCGCCACTCCCGAAAAATCGAGTGCGCGCATATCGCTGACGCGATGGGCGATAGCAAGGCCTTGT